>MFGN01000021.1 GCA_001780285.1 Candidatus Falkowbacteria bacterium RIFOXYD12_FULL_34_57
CCGTTGTATCCACCGGCAGTGGAATCTATATGGCCGGCAACCGCATCCGCCGGACTTTCATCGAAATGATGCACCGTTACATGATTCGCATCCCATGCGCCGGTAGCGGAAGATTGGTCTGTGGCGCCGGAATTGCCGTAATACATATATAAAGTTTTATTGGTGGTGGATGAAATATCCGCCTCTATCCAGAGAATTATCTGTCCGGTGGAAGGATCGTAATATTCTCGTTCATAATCCAAAACAGTAGAACCGTCGGAATCCGTAATCACAATATCGCCGCCGCCAATAAGCCCCATATGCCCTCCGTAAGAGGTATAAGCCAAGTCGCTATCGGTGGTAGTAGCTAAAATAGTAAAATCATTTTCTGTAGACAAAATCCGACTGGCATTTATCACCAAGGGCTTGCGGTATCCCCAGGCGGTATTATACCAGGAAACATAGGTGGTGGTAGCCAGCCAAATTTTAGAGTTACAAGAAGAAAAAGCGGTTCCGGAAATGCAATAATTTTCCGGCTCTTCTGTAGTGGTGGTGGCGGTATCGCCGTTTTCTATAAGCTCAAAATAAAACGAGGTGGTAGAGCTCACATCTTGGGCCAGGGCGGATAAATAAACATCATTCGTAGCCCATCCCCCATTGGGTATGGTCGTTATGCCGTCGCTTCTGTATTGTTCATTGGCCATAACCTCAAAAAAAGAAGCTGCTTTTTCGCTCCATACGCATACCAAAGCGTATTCTGCCGTAGCGCCGACAGTGGCTTGGCGCTCAAAAGAAAAATCATAAGCATGAGAATTTGTATCGCTGACCGCAATATTATCAAGCCATAAAATTGGCTGGATATCCCCCGCCAACCAGACATTATTCCTTCCTTCGCCGTCGGCAAGATCATCTTCTGTAACCTGGTATTGTATTGTCGAGTCGTACCTTGCCCGCGCCGACACGCCCGATCCTTGGGCAGTGGAACCAAAGGCGCCGAAATACAAAGCCACTACATCGCCGGCATTTGCAAGCGACAAATCGGTGCTGGCATATACAATTGGCGATGTGCCAATTGCCGATCCAGGTTTAGCGCCGGTGCAACTATGGCTTTCATAATAATCCAGTCGAATTACCAATATGCGAGAACTAAGATGATTGGCGGTGGTGCCGCTTTCTCCTCCAACTCTTACGGAAAAAGTCATTGATCCGGCAGCTGGAACCGTGGTTGTGGCGACAAACATCTGTAAAGTATCAGCCGTGTCTTCCGTATCGCGGATATTATGGACCATTATCCTGCTACCGTTGTAAATATCCATTGTAACTTGCTGGCTGACCGTCTCTACGTCAATCTCCATGGAGGCGATGATTAAATATTCGCTGGTTCCATCGGCGGTTATCGTGGTAGAAGCATAAACATTCCTGGAAGCGGCAATATCCGGAATATCATCTGTAAATATATATTCATTCCAAAAATAATCGGTATTCAAGGTGCCCATAGTGTCTGTATTCAATCCCATCAAATAAACCTCATCGGCATTACAATTTCCGGTACCTATGGCATCGCCGCGCAAATACAAAGTCTCCGAACCCCAAGTACGTTTGCCCATCAAAAACATAGAAGAACCGTCATCGGCGGCCGGACCCTCGGTCGCTTCTTCCAGATTGGATAAATGAGTTTCCGATGCCTGGGTAGACAAAGCCACCTCACAGCGCCCGGCAGCATGATAATAGCGGTTGCTGCCCACTCCTCCGAATATTAAATACTCATCTCCATTGGTAAAACCGGAAAGACTGGCCAATGTTTCTTCTGTCGTACTGTATGGATTTCCGGTTTGTTGTTTTGATGCCAATACTTCCAAATCCACGGCATCGGAAGCTATCTGCCATTTTCTGTATTCCTTAAAATCGCCTGCCTGCGCCGGTCCTAATAAATAAAATTCAGGAGAAACATCGGGAGCGTCAAAAATATAATCAATAATATAATTTTTCCCTTTTTGCCAATCTACCGACCAGCTCAATTCTTTGGCATTCCTGGCCTGTTTCATGAATATCCCTTCTTCCGACAACAACTTAAAGCTATCCGGAATATATTCCTTAAATTCTCCCTGATAATCAACGTTCGCCTTGATATTAAAAGTCATTCTATATGGAGCTATAGGATAAATCCTGGTCGGCCCTGTTCTTTCTATTTCAAATGGCACGTTGTAAACCGTTTGTTTTTGATTATCGTCATTTAAATATTCGGTTGCAAGCTCCCTAACCTCGAATGAATCGGTAATTTCCCTCTCTCCGTTATCGGTCAAAGCCGTAATATTCACTTCGTAGATTCCGGGCACGCCGACTTCATAAAAACCGTAAAAATCAGGAACATCAATGATATTATTCGGCCCGCATTCGCCGCTGGCCATAATTTCCCCGTTATCAATGCCTAGATAATTTATTCTGCCTTCAGGTGTTTTAATTTTTATTTCCAGATCCCGCACCCGGCAAAGAGTATTTCCGTCATCATCCAAAACAGCAAGCTGCAAATAAGCTTTTTCTCCAGGAAGATATATGGATTTATTAGAATTAAAAGCCAAAACCCCCCAGGTAAAATCCTGCGTAATATTAAACACCTGATCGCCGTCTTTGATGGTAATTTCCATCTTGTTTCTGCCCGGCTTGAAACTTCGGATATCGGGCGAAATGCGCACTTTAAAGCGACCGTTCCCCGAATATTCCACAAGCAGATTATTTTGATTGAATTTATCCATTCTGAAACCGCGCACCAAAGCATTAATTTCTATATCCTTGTATTCATCGACAAAAACACCTTTTACGGTAGATAAAATTTTTCCCACTATCCCATAATGGCGCTTGTATTGAAAATCAAACTCCGGCGACTCTTCAATTCTAAAATCTTTTTTTCCTGAAATTATTTCAAAATCATATAAAGGCTCCTGTTCGCCATCTTCCGCCCCAACAGCTTCGCAGTCATCCATACAGCTTTCAACGCATTCTTTTGTTTTTTTATTATCATCTTCCTGATTTTTGTTTTCTTCCGATAAAACCGATTCTTCTTTTATTGTTTCATCACAATCGGCTATGCAATCTGTTTTACAATCAATAATATAATCTTCTTTGTTTAGATATTCATTTTCTTCTTCCTGTAAAATTTCTTCCTTTTCCCCCTCGGCTAATCCGCCGTATTCTACTTCCAGCCACAATGCATCCAGATAAATCTCTGCTTCCCGCTGATATTTATCGTTTTCACTGATATAAGTTATTTTAATCTGCAAATCCTCAATGGTTTTCCAGGTAATGTGCTCGGGCAAAGGAATCTGAAAATAATCACCGTTTAAATTATTGGAGATTTCACTTTCCAATTTAATATTGCTGAGTTTTTTCCATTTATTTCCTTCATTATATTGGATATCCAGATAATCGGAAGCGGTGTCTGTCTTGGCGGCCAATGATAACCTCAAATTAATTCTGCCGACTTCCGAATCAATTTCTTCAAAAGGAACGCTAAAATCTCTAAATATCAAACTTTGCCCTATATCCCTTCTATTGTCCAAATTCCGATTGTTTTGCTCTTCACCAAGAGGCGCAATACCTTGCGTCTCTGCAGTCTCGGTTAATCCGGTATTTTTCCCTCCTTCATTTTCCGTGTCTTGTTTGTCTATCACTTCTTCGCTGGTACTAGCCATAACCGACCCTAAATCAAAAATATCTTTAAAATAAAACGAGGTTAATTTTTTAACGCCGCTCCAAAAAGAAATCTCTTCTTGCGCATCTGTTTGTGTATTTTGATTATTATTTTGACTATCTTCTTCAATAATCAACCCATCCTGATTGTTTTGTTCATTATTTTCCGAATTCTGTTCATTGTACAGTGGTGCGGAGTCTTGTGTTTCTAAAATTTCAATTGGCACATTCTCGATTTCTTTATTATTTTCAATCAAATCATTGTCTATAACCTCCTCAACAACCTCCTCAACCCCTTCTCCGCTAATTTCTCCGCCTTCTCTATTTTCTTTAACTTCATTAATGCTCTGTTCTTCCGTATTATCGTTGCTCTGTTCTTCTGTATTATCGTTGCTCTGTTCTTCTGTATTATCGTTTGTATTTTCTTTTATTTCAGTTGATATAATATTTTCCTCTTCATGGTTTCCTGATTCCTGATTTATTTGTTCTGATTCTTGCTGAGGAACAATTTCCATCACCTCATCCTCTGGATAATTTTTGTCAAAAATATCTAATTCCTCCAAAATTAAACCAGAACTAGCCACGCGGTCTTCACTGGCCTGAGACAAAATAAAAGCAGAATTTATCTTATTAAAATAAATCAAACTAGCATCCCTGGACAAATCCTGAAAAAAAGCATTACCTGTTTCTTCCCATCTCAAATCTTCATCTTCTTGTTGCATTAAAAAAGAAGATGGGAAAATATTTGCCCGATTCTCGTATGCTTTTACAAAAACAAAATGGCCACCGGAATATCCAAAAATGGCCATTATCAAGCAAATTAAAAAACCTAATCTAATAACTAAATTAGAACAAACCCTCCTAATAAATTTAAGCATGGGATTTAGCATGGGGATGCATTGTTTATAACTTGTTTATAAACTTATTCGCCCGAGGCGAACCAGTCGAAAATTATTAATATTAATGACTGGAAATACAAAAATTAATATCTAAAAATTTTAAATATTAATATATTCTAAAAAATATTTAATATTAGTTAAAATTTTGCATTAAATAATTAAAAATACTTATCCACAAAATTTATTATTTCTATACTTATTATAACATTTTCAGGCACCCAAAATCAAGTATCTAGTTTTAGTAATTTATCTTCTTTTTTTCTTGCACCTATTTTATAAAAAAACAGGTAATTTATATTACCTGTCTGTTTAAAAAAATATTGATTGATTATTAAAAATTAATCATTGATTATTTCTGTAACAACCCTTCATTTTTTCTTCCCTCTTTCTTTGTTTATAAAATAATCACTATTTTGTCGTCTAATATTAATATCCATTCTTTTGGCTTGTCTTCTTTCCACAATTTTCCAAATTTTACAAATTTGGCACCGCAACGGCCTCACTGCACGCTAGATAACTGATATTTGTCACCGGCTTCAAGTAAAAATATGCAATATATACAATTCACAACAAACTCCTATTGATATAGAATAATTATTTAATTTCAATCCCCACCGGACAATGATCCGATCCTAAAATTTCATTTTTTATGAAAGACCGTTTAACTTGTTTAATCATCTTAGCAGAAACACAAAAATAATCAATCCTCCAGCCAATATTTTTTATCCTAGCATTAGCCCGATATGACCACCAGGAATATTTGGCTTCATCCGGATGCTGATATCTAAACACATCCACAAAACCATTTTTTAAAAATTTACTCATCCACCCTCTTTCTTCGTCTGTAAACCCGGGGCTGCCCACATTCTGCTTGGGACGCGCCAAATCAATTGCTTCGTGCGCCACATTATAGTCGCCGCAAACAATGATAGGCTTCTTCTGTTCCAATCTCTTTAAATACTTTAATAGTTTATCATTGAATCCAATTTTAAAACCAAGACGAGACAATTCATGATTGGCGTTTGGAAAATAAATATTAACCAAATAATATTTACCGATATCCAAAACCTGAATTCTACCCTCGTCATCCCATTTTAATCGGGGCAAATACTCTACTTTCAATCCTTCACGCGCCAAAATAGCCGTCCCGCTATACCCCCTGCGGTCAGCAGGATTCCAAAACTCTATATATTCAGGAAAATTAAAAACCTGTTCACTGATAGCTTTATTATCAATTTTAATTTCCTGCAAACATAAAAAATCTGCCCTTTCTTTTTTAAGAGTCTCCAGGAAACCCTTTTTTAAAACCGCCCGAATACCGTTAATATTCCAAGAGATAATTTTCATACATTATAATTTTTAAATTTTTAATTTTATATTTTTTTAATTCGCATGATTCGAAATTTGTAAATTCACATACAATTCGCGGTATTCTCATTATTGCTTATTAATAATTTTCCCTAATTTTTTCACATCTGCTCCGCTAACCTTCATTCTTATATTCTTCTTTTTTTCTCTTTTTCGGTATCTTTCTTCTACTTTTTTTTCAATATGATTATGATTTATATTTGTGTTGTGCTTAATCATATAAAAATGTTATAATTATATATAGATTTATTATAATTCAATTTTTGCAAATGCTCAATAAAATTAATAAAAACAAATGGAAAATTATCATTATTTTTATTGTCTTGGTTTGTCTTTCGTTTGCATTTGCCGGTCTTTTTTACCTTTCATCTTTAATTTCTAATAATTACAGCCAAAATACTGAAAATACAATAGGTATTGAAAATAATTATTGGTTGGGTTCTGCTAATCCCAAAATTGTTATAATAGAATTCGCAGACTTTGCTTGTCCGTATTGTCGGGAAAGTTTTTCCAAAATTAGAGAAATAGGAATAAAATATAAAAAGGATGTAAAAATCATATATAAAGATTTTCCAGTTCTCACAGATTATTCGACTAATCTAGCTCTGGCCGGAAAATGCGCCGGAGAACAAGGAATGTTTTGGATAATGCATGATAAATTATTCCTAAATCAGGGTGTATCAACAAAAACAGAAATTTTTGAACTAGCTAACCAAATTGGCTTAGAAAATATTCAATTTAGGACATGTTTTAACAGTAAAAAATACATAAAAGAAATAGAACAGGATCTCCAAATAGGAAAAGAATTAGAAATTACCGGCACCCCCTCATGGTTTATTAACGGAGAAAAAATAGAAGGAGATATTCCTTATGATATATTTATCCAAATAATAGAAAAATTAATTAAGTAAAAACAATATAATCAATTTTTAATTTTATAATTTTTAATTTTTTCCGCCTTTCATGAACATGAATTATGAATAAAAAGTCTTGGCGGAAAAAATTAAAAATTAAAAATTCAAAAATTATAAATTTTATGCATCAAATACGAATACATGGCCGTGGCGGACAAGGTGTGGTTACTGCCGCAGAGTTAATTGCCATTGCGGCCTTTAATGACGGTTGGCAGGCACAGGCCTTTCCGTCTTTTGGCGTAGAACGAACTGGAGCGCCGATTGAAGCTTTTGCCAGAATTGATAAAAATTCTATCCGCACCAGGGAACATGTTTACGAACCCAATGTTTTAATCATTCAAGATGCCACCCTCCTTTCGTCCATAGATGTAGCTCGAGGCTGTGATAAAAAAACCATAGTAATTATTAACAGCACCCTGCCAAAAGAAAAAATTAAAATAAAACTGCCCCAAAAGAATATTTTTGTAATTGACGCAACTAAAATAGCATTGGAAGAAATAGGAAAAAATATCGTAAATACTGTTATTTTGGGTGCTTTTGCCAAAGCTACCGGACTTGTAACTCTAAAATCGCTGGAAAAAGCAATTGAACAAAAATTCGGTGAAAAAAATAAAAGCTTGGTAGAAAAAAATATTAATGCAATTAGGAAAGCTTATAATCTATAATAAATTAAGATATTGAGGATATTTGAGATATTTGAGATATTTGAGATTTTAAATAATCCCAAACATCTCAAATATCTCACAAGTCTCAAAAATCTCGCATAAATATTATGAAAATAACTTCAAGCCCTGGATCAACAATCAATAATCCAACTGGCGGATGGCGTACCTTTATACCAAAAACGGACCTAAATATCTGTATTGGTTGTGGTACATGTGCTAGAGTGTGCCCAGAAAGCGCTGTAAGTATGCAAAAAAAGGGAAATAAAAATATACCGATTACAGATTATGATTTTTGCAAAGGATGCGGCATTTGCGCCACAGAATGCCCGGTTAAAGCGATTAAGATGGAATTGGAGAAGAAGTAGTGTGATGTTTTGGATATTGAAGATGTTTATGACATTTGGGATTATCTATCTCAAAAATCACAAAAATCTCACATAAAATTATGCCGTACAACAATTCTTTTAGACAATTAATAGTTTGGTAAAAAGGTAAAGAACTAATATTATTTATTTATAAAATTACAAAAAATTTTCCTTCGGAAGAAAAATTTGCTATGACATCACAAATAAGAAGATGCGCCTATTCATTTTTAGCAAATATTGCGGAAGGTAATTCTAAAAAACACCATAAAGATCGATGCAATTTTTTTAACATAGCTCAAGGTTCATTGGTTGAATTAGATTGTTTTTCCGAAATTGCTTATGAATTAAAATATATAGACAAAGAAAATTATAAAAAATTACTAGAATTAATTAATAAAAATGGTTATTTATTAATGAAATTCACTAAATCTCAATAACTTAATTATTAGTATTATGAATAAAAAATCTCAAAAATCTCAAACATCTCAAAAATCTCAAACATCCTGCATTCTCGAAGGCTCCCAAGCCATAGCCCAAACAATAAATAATATTAAACCGACTGTTATTTCCGCTTATCCGATTACCCCACAAACCCACATCGTAGAAGATTTAGCAAAATTAAAAGCAGACGGCAAAGCCACTTATGAATATGTGCGCGCCGAAAGCGAATTCGCCGCCGCATCTATCGTTACCGGCGCCAGCGCCACCGGTGAAAGAGTGTATACCGCAACCAGTTCCCAAGGGTTGATTTTAATGGCCGAAGTACTATTTAATATTGCGGGTATGCGCCTTCCGGTAGTTTTGACTTGCGCCAATCGCGGACTTTCCGCACCAATTACAATCTGGAATGATCACCAGGATGCGATGACTATCCGCGATGCCGGCTGGATTATGCTTTTTGCAGAAAATCATCAAGAAGCTGTAGAACAACATTTACTTGCCTATAAAGTGGCGGAAAATTTAGGGCTTCCGGCAATGGTAAATATTGACGGCTTTGTATTAACCCACACCTATGAAAGCGTTAATATTCCCACTCCGGCTCAAGTAAAAAAATTCCTTCCGGCCTACAAACCGGTTAAGGGTACTTATTTAAACCCGGAAAATCCGGTAACTTTCGGTGCTTTTGCCACTCCGGCGCACTATATGGAAATCAGGCAGGAACTCCATAATGCTCTCGTAAATTCGCAGGAGCTAATCAAAAAAGAATACAATAATTTAAAAAAGGCTATTCCGGAAATCATCAAACCGACAGAAAAAGCCACCAAAATAAATAACGGTTTAGTGGAATATTACGGACCAAAAAATCCCAAAACCATTTTGATAGCTTTAGGGTCTTTGGTTGGTACTATTAAAGATGTGGTAGATAGCGAATCCGATGTCGGAGTATTAAAAATTAAATGCCTCCGCCCATTTCCGGAAAAAGAAATACTTGATATTTTAAAAACCGCCAAACATGCGGCGGTTATGGAAAAAGCTATATCTCTTGGCGCTACAAATGGTCCTATGGCGATGGACATCAAAGCAGGAGCTAAAAATAAAATTGATACTCATATCAAAAGTTATGTAGTCGGCTTGGGTGGAAGAGATATCACCAAACAAATGATCAAAAAAATCATCAAAGACGCGGAAAATAAAAATGATGCTATAAAATTTATTGGATAAAAAATCATACTAATATGTTAACATTTTAACAATTATAGAAGTTATAATAAGTATTCACCGGATATAGATAAATTACTACCCTTAATGCCACTCTGAATGTAATGTAACGAAGTGAAGAATCTCGTTAATAACAGCAAAATTTAATTTTATAAGATTCTTCGTCACTGTAGCTCCTCAAGATGATACATGTAAAACATTTGGCTACTTTCAACTTTTAAATTTATAATTAAAAATCGTAAAGAATTGATCCGCCTTTGGCGGAATAAACTTTCAACTAATAACCTATGCATAAAAACTTACCCAAAATCTTAAAAATCACATTTATATCTGTCTTTATTCTGCAAATGATTTGTCTGATTTTTATTTTATCTATTCCATTAGAGGGGCAAGCTTTAACATTTGAGCCACAAGTTCCCTTGCCAGGTGTAGGAAAAACTGAAATAAACTCAGGGAGCACCTCTCTTATCTCCCAATATATCCGCGCTATTTATATATATGCTATCGGCATAGTGGGGATAGTTGCAACTGTCGTAATGATGTTTGGCGGTATTCTCTGGATAGTGGCCGGAGGGAACGCTTCTAAAATAGGTGAAGCCAAAGCCTGGATAGTAAGTTCTATAACCGGACTCCTTTTAGCCCTTTCTTCATACATGATTCTATACACCGTAAATCCAGAATTAGTCAACATAAAGATGGGGGCTCTTCAACAAGGAACCGTGTCTACAGCCAGAGGATGCTGTCCGGGCACTCCCACCTGCGTCAACTCATTAGAGGGAGAGTGTAAAAACGGTTTTAAACCAGGATGGAGATGTGATACCACCACCAAGCAATGCATAAGTCCAGAGGAAGAAAAAGCACAATATACAACTGGATGTTGTGGGGTAACCTGGGGTGAAACTATAACAATTGAAGGAAGCAGTAATGTGGTATGGCATCCTAGATATTACAGTAATAAGTCGCAAACAGAATGCGATGCACTTCTTAATGATCAAATAAATGCTCTGAAAACAGCTTATGCTACAACCCATCCAGCAGATCCAAATTTTACTAATTTCAATGTACAAATAAATAATGAATTAATTCTTGGGGAAACTTGTCCTTAATAAAATACATATGCTCTATTTCACTAAATACGCCGAACAAAAATTTGACATATTAAATAAATATAATGTCTATTTTACTCGTGAACAAATAGAGGATGCTATATTATCGCCTGATAGTACCAGTAAAAAAAATAAATATCTAACAGCTGAGAAAGACGGCATAAAGGTAATTTATAAAAATGAAAACGAACAAATAAAAATAATAACTTTTTATCCGATACATAAATAATAAGATGTTTGAGATTTTTAAGATATTTATAATTTTTGAGATTTATATCCTAAATATCATAAATATCTTAAAAATCTCAAATATCCCACAAATATGCTTTACGACGCAGAATCAAATATATTAAACTGGGAAGTGTCGCGAGGACAGATTGACCATACTATTGAACTTGGTAATTTCATTATTCATGTCTCCAAGGCTAAGAAACCGATACTGATTGAAATACTGGAAGCGTCAAAATTCATCGGACAATTTGATAAATTAAAAAATATAAAACAAATTGAACAGGCCTTGCCTATTAATTAAAATTAAAAAATCACCCCGCTCTTATGTTATTCTGAGCTTACCTGCCCGCCTTAGGGGAATTCAGAATCCATTCCGTAAAATTAGAGAATAAATTTTGTTATTTAAATTTACTTTGTAAATTCTGGATATTTTTTATTCTCCGCCAACTAGCGGATTATAGAAAATACAGAATGACGAGAGTAGTGGGTTGTTTAAATTAGTATATAATTATTTAATTTTATGAAAAACACAAAAAATAACAAATCAATGCTTGCTCCGGGACACCGTGGATGCGCCGGATGCGGAGAACTTTTAGCAGCGCGCACCGTAGCTAATGCCCTTGGACCAAATACTATCATCGCCAATGGTACCGGATGCCTGGAAGTCACCACCACTCCTTATCCGCAAAGCGCCTGGCGCATGCCATGGATCCATTCATTGTTCGAAAATGCGGCCGGTGTCGCTTCCGGAATTCTGGCCGCTTTAAAGCAACAAAAAAAAGATAAAGAAATAAAAGTAGTCGCTCAGGGGGGAGATGGCGGAACATTTGATATCGGCTTCGGGCTAATAAGCGGTATGTGGGAAAGAGGAGAAAATATCCTTTATGTCTGCTATGACAACGAAGCTTATGCCAATACCGGTATGCAGGCTTCTGGCGCCACCCCTTGGGGATCAAGCACTACTACTACTCCGGCGGGAGAAGGACAAACTATTGATGCTATCGGCTCTCATCAAAGAAAAAAAGATATGATTGCCATCGCTCTGGCTCATGGACTGAATTATGTAGCGCAAACAACAGCTGGCTTTCTCTCTGATATAGAAGCAAAGGTAAAAAAGGCGGTAACAATGGAAGGACCCGCCTATATTCAGATCATGACCCCCTGCATCCCGGGATGGAAAATAAGCCCTGATCAAACGCTTGCCATGGGACGCATGGCCGCAAAAACAGGCCTTTATCCTCAGCTGGAATATATAAATGGAGAATTGGTAAACAAAACTAAAATTACAAAACCCATAAAAGTAGGAGAATATTTAAACGCTCAAGGCAGATTCAAGCATTTATTTAAAACCGAACAGGGCAAGGAACAAATCAAATACATACAAAGTTTGGCTGATGCAAATATTAAAAAATACGGACTGGACAAATAGCGCTGAATGTAGGATATTTGTGATTTTTGAGACACTTAAGATATTTGAAATATATTTTGTAGCTATCATTATCTCAAATATCACAATAAACAATTAGAATTAATACAATATAATAAAAACAGGAAATAAAATTTCCTGTTTTTATTATATTGTTACTTGTTACCTGTTACTTGTTATTATTTTCTATCTGAATAATCATCTCTCTTCTGCTTTCCCTTATATCCGGTACCAGCCGGTATCAATCTACCGATAATCACATTTTCCTTAAGACCCTCCAGATAATCAATCTTTCCATTGATAGCAGCTTCAATTAACACTCTGGCTGTTTCCTGAAAAGATGCTGCTGACAAGAAACTATCAGTAGTAAGAGAAGCTTTAGTAATTCCAAGCAGTAATTGTTCGGTTTTAGCTTCTTTTTTTCCTTTTTCCAGAGCTTTATTGGATCTTTGCAAAACTGAATTTTCTATAATTTCTCCGGGCAATAAATCGGTATCGCCGCCATCTAAAACTAAAAATCTTGAAAACATTTGATGTGCGATAATTTCTATATGTTTATCGTTTAAGGGCTGACCCTGAGAGGAATACACATTCTGAATTTCTTTGATGATATATTTTTGCGTTCCCAATATCCCCTTTAAACTAAATAACTGCTTCAAATCCAAACTACCATCTGTTAATTGGTCTCCTTTTTGGACCATATCTCCTTCATTTACAAGTATCGCCACCCCCTTTGGAACAATGAATTCTTTGATTTTTTCCGTATTTACTTTAATCTTTATTGTTTTTGCATCCACCGACACCGTGCCGCCTCTTGCGGCTTGAACTTTATTTTTACCCACGGACAATATATCCTGATTTGCTTTTACTATTTCTCCATCTTTCACCAATATTTTAAAATCAGATTTTTTAACTTTCTTTTTTTCATCATTTCCTTTTTGCTTTAAATTAATTTCTTTAAATATTTCGTTAAAATTGTATTTATCCGTAGTGGTTCCTTCATAATAAATCTTTAAATACTTGGAATGTGAATTTTGTATAATAGTTCTTCCGTTTTTATCTTCAATAATTCTTTCCCCTGATTCAATCTTTACTCTTCCGTTCACATCCGCCAAAAATGCTTTTCTTTTTGGTGATCTAGCTTCAAATATTTCTTCAACCCTAGGAAGACCCTGAGTAATATCATCGACACCGGCAATACCACCAGTGTGAAAAGTTCTCATAGTAAGCTGTGTTCCCGGTTCTCCGATTGATTGCGCTGCTATTGTTCCCACTGCCACACCAATACTTGCCGGTTTGTTTTTACCCAAATCCCATCCATAACATTTCACACAAACTCCTCTGTCCAACTTACAACTTAAAACTGATCGAATACAGGCTTCTGTTATTTTTTCTTTACTGATATTATCCAAAATATCCTCTGTAATCAATTCTCCTTTTTTTACCAACACTTTTCCCGCCTCATTCTTTAAATCTTTTGCTAAATATCTTCCTAAAATTCTTAGCGTCAAATCAATACCCATATCTTTGCTTTCTTTTTGAGTCATAATAAACCCTTCTTCATCACCACAATCCTCGTCGGCAATAATTACATCCTGAGAAACATCCACCAATCTTCTGGTTAAATAACCGGCATTAGCGGTTCTTAGTGCTGTATCAGAAAGTCCCTTGCGAACACCATGGGTAGAGATAAAGTATTCCAAAACTCCAAATCCGCGTTTAAAATTACCTTTTACGGGAAGTTCAATAATATCTCCGGATGGCGAAGTTACTAAGCCTTTCATTCCTAAAATTTGAGTAAGTTGCGCCCATGACCCGCGAGCCCCAGATTCAATCATTGAATAAACCGGTCCATCGCTAGATAATCCAGTTTTACAAATATCTGTGACTTTTTCCTTAGCAGAGGTCCATGATTCAATTACTTTGGCGTATCTTTCACTTTCAGTTAACAAACCATCATCAAATTGTTCTTGTATATTATCCACAATTTCCTGGGTCTCTGAAATTAAAATATCTTTTTCTTCAAATTTTGGCAAATCGCCCATTCCCCAAGATAAACCACTCTGAGTAATAAACTTAAAACTTTTTTCCTTTAACTCATCTAGTAGTTCTACGGTCCTTTCTGCTCCATAATACCGGAAACATTCCTTTACTAATCCAACCACCCTCTTCTTTCCCACCACTTCATTTATATATCTTAACTTTTCAGGTAAAATATCATTAAAAATAACCCTTCCTACAGTTGTTTCTATCAAGCCCTCTTTTTCTATTCTTACTTTTATAATTTCATGTAATTTGATATTTTTAGTATAGTATGCCAACTTTGCTTCATCTGTATTAGAAAAATATTTTATGTTTTCCTCTTTTGCTTTTTTCAAAACAGTGGTAATATAAAAAACTCCCCAAACAATATCCTGACTCGGAGCAACAACCGGATCTCCTGTTGCCGGTTTTAATAAATTTTTAGTAGAGAGCATAATCTCAGAAGACTCTTTTATTGCTTCTTTAGTCAAAGGAACATGAACCGCCATTTGATCTCCATCAAAATCAGCATTAAAAGCACTACAAACCATTGGATGGATTTGAATAGCTTTTCCTTCAATTAGAACCGGTTTAAAAGACTGGATTCCGAGCCTGTGCAAGGTGGGAGCGCGATTTAACATAACATATGAACCCTTAATAATATCTTCTAGTATATCCCAAACTTCATCTACCCCCGTATCTATAAATTTAGAGGCGCTACGAACATTATGCACAATCTCCTTTTTAATTAATTTACTAATAATAAAAGGCTTGAATAATTCTAGAGCCATCTTCTTCGGTAAACCGCATTGATCTAAACGCAAATTAGGATTAACCACAATCACACTTCTTCCAGAATAATCAATTCTTTTTCCAAGTAAATTCTGTCTAAATCTTCCCTGTTTACCCTTAAGTGAATCCGCCAAAGATTTTAACATTCTTTTTTGTCCAGTTGAAGCTATTACTGTTTTTCCGTGTCTGGCTGAATTATCAATCAAGGCATCTACCGCTTCCTGCAACATTCTTTTTTCATTTCTACAAATTACTTCCGGAGCATTTAGCTTAATTAATTGTTTCAATCTATTGTTTCTGTTAATCACCCTTCTGTACAGATCATTTAAATCAGATGTTGCGAATCTTCCGCCATCAAGGGCTACCATGGGCCTTAAATCCGGAGGAATAACCGGAATAACCGACAATACCATCCATTCCGGACGAATATTGTTTTGTTTTAAACTTTTTATTAATTTGAGTCGGCGAATAATTTTTTCTTTCTTGGTATCAATAACCTCTTCTAATTCTTTTTCAAGTTTCTTGGCCGTTTTTCCTAAATCTATTCTCTCTAAAAGTCCGCGCAGAGCTTCAGCACCAATACTAGCCTCAAAGACGTGTCCATATTTCAAACTTAAATTTTGATAAACGCTTTCAGAAATAATAGCCATTGGTTTCAAATCTTTTAATTCTTTTTGTGCCTGATCTAGCGCCCCTGATAAATTTACAAGCTTTTCTTCTTTAAGTTTTTCCAAAACATCAATTTCTTTTAAAATCTCAGTTTGAGCTTCTGATTCTTTTTTGCCATTTTGCAACAATTTTGCTTTTTTATTTTTTATTTCCTTAGTTTGTCTAATAAATTCATTTTCTATAATTTTTTTCTTTTGTTTAAATTCAGATTTAATTTGTTCTACCGTAGAATTTTTATATTCCTCATTAACATCGGTAATAATAAAATTAGCAAAATAAACCACCTTCTCAAGAGCTTGCATAGAAAGCCCGAGAATTAAACCTATTTTTGAAGATAGACCGCGAAGAAACCAAATATGAGTACAGGGGGTTTGAAGCTGTATATGCCCCATTCTTTCACGCCTTACCGCACTTCTGGTTACCTCCACTCCGCATTTGTCACAAATAATACCTTTATAGCGAATTTTTTTATATTTTCCGCAATAACATTCCCAATCTTTAGAAGGACCAAATATTTTTTCACAAAAAAGTCCGTCTTTTTCCGGTTTTTGTGTTCTATAATTAATAGTTTCCGGCCTAACAACCTCGCCATTTGACCACTCTAAAATATTTTTAGGGGATGCTAATTTTAATTTTATAGCGTCAAAATCAGTTGTTTTTATTGGATTAAGCATATATAGTATTATGATATTTGAGATTTTTAAGATATTTGTGATATTTGAGATATATAATTCCCAAAAATCTTAAACATCCTAAACATCCTAATTATCTTATTTAAATAATAATAATATTATTTCTATTCCATTTCCCTTCTTTCTGTTTCAATATTTCCCCCTTTTTCTTCTGTAGTCTCATTTCCATCTAACAACTCCTCTTGTCCACCCAACAACTCTACATCTAAACAAAGTCCCTTCATTTCTCGAACTAGAACATTAAAAGATTCTGGGACATTTAATTTTCTAATAGGTTCCCCCTTGATTATTGATTCATATGCTTTGCTTCTTCCTGGAACATCATCAGATTTAATAGTTAAAATCTCTTGCAGTGTATGCGCGGCTCCATAAGCTTCTAATGCCCAAACTTCCATTTCTCCGAAACGCTGACCTCCAAATTGAGCTTTGCCGCCAAGTGGTTGTTGAGTAATCAAGGAATAGGGACCTATTGATCGCTGATGAATCTTATCATCTACCATATGATTAAGCTTCAACATATATTTATAACCGACTGTAATTTCATTATCAAAAGCTTCCCCCGTTTTTCCGTCATACAAAACCACTTTTCCGCTTTCAGGAAGTCCGGCCTTTTTTAATTCACCCCTTATCTGTTCTTCGGTAAGTCCATTTAAAACTGGAGTAGCAACTTTATATCCTAATTTTTTAGCCGCAAACCCCAAATGAGTCTCTAAAAGCTGCCCAAGATTCATTCTGGAAATAATCCCCAAAGGAGATAAAATAATATCCACAGGAGTACCGTCCTCTAAATAAGGCATATCTTCTACCGGCACAATTTTAGAAATAACACCTTTGTTTCCGTGTCTTCCGGCCATTTTATCACCCACCTGAACTTTTCTAAGAACAGCCACTGTTACCTGTATAGACTCTAAGACACCTGCTGAAAGTTTATCACCGCTTTCGCGTGAAAATATTTTTACATCTACAACTTTTCCATGTTCTCCATGACCCAAATACAGTGAAGAATCCCGTACATCTTTAGCTTTTTCTCCAAAAATAGCTCTGAGCAATTTCTCCTCAGCGGAAAGTTCAGTTTCTCCTTTTGGTGTAATTTTTCCAACCAAAATATCCCCGGAAGAAACCTCTGCTCCAATTCTAATAATTCCCTGGTCGTCTAAATCTTTTAATTTTTCTTCTCCGATATTTGGAATATCACTGGTTACAACCTCGGGTCCTAATTTTGTATCTCGAACATCAATTGTGTAATCTTCTATATGAATAGATGAATATGTATCTTGTTTTACTAGAGATTCAGAAATAATAATCGCATCCTCATAGTTGAATCCGCCCCAAGTCATAAAAGCCACCAAAACATTCTTTCCCAAAGCAAGTTCACCATTATCTATAGATGGACCATTTGTTAAAACATCCCCTCTCTTTATCTTGTCTCCCACGCTAACTATTGGTTGTTGATTAATACAGGTTGAAGCATTGGATCTTAAAAATTTCGTCAAATCGTATCGTCTAGATTCACCCTTTGCATTTTTCGCTTCTATCATTAATGCGTCCACCTTTGTAATTTCACAATCTTCTTCAGCTAAAATAATATGCCCCGAGTTTCTAGCAGCCCTAGCCTCTACTCCTGTTCCCACAATTGGGGACTCAGCCTTTACCAAAGGAACTGCTTGCCTCTGCATGTTTGTTCCCATTAAAGCACGCTGTCCGTCATCGTGTTCCATAAAAGGGATTAACGATGTAGCAACAGAAACGATTTGATTGGCTGCCACCCCCACAAAATCAATACTTGTTACATCACCAGAAGTTGGATTTCCATGTTTTCTAACCTCGCACCTGTCAACCAAAAAGTACCCATTTTCATCAATTGGTGTTGTAAAAGCAGTGGTAATATATTTTTCTTCCTGAAAAGCATCAATATAAATAATTTCATTGGTAACGAAAGGTTTTACAGCTATTTTATCCGGTCCGCTTTCCTTTAATCTCATAGCTAATTTTTTATCAATCTTTCTTCCGGCCTTTATTAAAATTTTACCCTTTTTATCTTGTTGTCCTTCTTTTCTAATAATTTCATAAATATCATCCCTGGTAATCATTCCCTCCAAATCCTGCGTATCCCCCTTGGGAATATCATGTAAAACCCTTCTGTAGGGAGCTTCTAAAAATCCATATTTATTCAATTTGGCATAACTTGCTAAATGACCAACCAAGCCAATATTTGGCCCTTCTGGAGTTGCAATGGGACAAATACGCCCATAGTGGGTAGTGTGCACATCGCGCACATCAAAACCAGCTCTTTCCCTGGTTAATCCCCCCGGTCCCATAGCGGATAATCTTCGCTTATGTTCAAGTTCGGCCAAAGGATTAGTTTGATCCATAAACTGAGAAAGCTGTGAAGACATAAAAAATTCTTTTACAATACTGATTACCGGCCTGGCATTTATAAGTTTATTTGGAGTAAGGGTCTCAAGGTCTGCGGTGCTCATTCTGTCTTTTATAATCCTTTCCATGCGGGCAAGTCCTACTCTGAATTTATTTTGAATTAACTCTCCAATAGCCCTTACCCTTCTATTACCCAAATGATCAATATCATCTTCCGGCTCTTGAGTTATATTAAGTCTGATAACTTCTTTTACAATTTCTATTAAATCCTCTCTGCGTAATATTCTGGTTTCTTTATTGTTTGGGATATCAATTCCAAACCTCCTGTTTATTTTATATCTTCCTACTCTATCAAAATCATATCGATCAAACCTAAAAAACATAGAATAAATTAATTGGCGAGCATTCTCGGTGGTTGCTAAATCTCCCGGGCGTATTCTTTTGTATACCTCGCTCAATCCCTCTGCTTCATTTTTTGCCAAATCTTTATTAATAGTAGCTTCAATATATCCATCCTCAGATAGATCCACTTCTTTAAAAAGGGCTTTTATATCTTCATCAGTTTCTATGCCAAAAGCGCGCAAGAGTGAAGTAACCGCCACTTTTCTCTTTCTGTCAATTCTAACCCAAATAACTTTATTAGCGTCTGTTTCTATTTCTAGCCACGCCCCCCTATTTGGAATAATTTTTGCTCCATAATATTTTTTTCCTTTTATATATTCTGATGAAAAAATAACTCCTGCACTTCGTATCAACTGAGAAACAACAACTCTTTCAATTCCATTAATAATAAAAGTGCCGTTATCAGTCATAATGGGAAAATCTCCTAAAAAAACCTCTTGAGTAACGCTTTGTTCTGTTCTTTTATTCTTCATTCTTACATTAACTCGCAGGGGAGCTTCATAAGTAATATTCTTTTTTCTGCTTTCCACTTCATCAAATTTTGGTTCATCCAGGTAATATTTCTCAAAATATAGCTCTAAATCCCTGCCGATGAAATCCTGAATCGGAGAAACTTCATCAAACAAATCAAGAAGCCCTTCTTCCAAAAACCATTTATAAGAATTTTTCTGTACTTCAATTAAATCAGGCATAGGCATAAACTGGTGAGAATCACTAAATACTTTCCTTGTTTTTGAAACTTTAATATGACTTATATCGCCTCTATTTTTCATATTGTTATTTATAAATATTTATAAAAATAATTAATTTATTTTTTTGAGTAACAAAAAACCTCAAAACCTAAATAGGCCTCGAGTTTAATGGTTGTCTTTGAAATTAATTAAGCAAAATGTTCACTAGCTTTTAATTAATTTTAAATGCATGGAGATTGTGAAAAATCACTAATATCAAAATAATATCAACAAAATAAAAAAACGGAAACTATTTTAAATACACAAAATATGGCTCCGTTTCTATTGCTCTGTAGACATAAAACTAAACATCAAAAAAACTAATGAAAAATTTTAATTGAACAAATTTACTCTTTTTTGTCAACTATATAATAGTAGCAAATATTTTTTAACTTGTCAAGAGAATTCTAATAATCTAATTTATATTTAATATTAGATAAATTATTATAAAATAATTTTATTCACAACCTAAAAACTAAAAGTTAAAAATAAGAAAATAAAAACAACAAAAAACTAGTTAAACTCGTTCTTTAACAATTCTCGAACTACCATTCTGTCATCCCAAGGTATCTTTTTCCCATACTCTATACAAATATATTGCTCATTTCCTTTCCCGGTAATCAAAACAATATCTCCTTTTTGAGCTAATTTTATGGCTTTTTCTATGGCCGCTCTTCGGTCTAATATTTTAAATAAATCTTTATTATTTTTTTTGCCGGCTCGTTCTGCGCCCAATGCTACCTGATCTATAATAATTTCCGGGTCATCATCATAAGGATCTTCATTTGTGACAATCACAAAATCAGCCTTTTCTCCGGCCAATTTCCCCAACTGCGGCCTTCTAGCCACATCTCGTCCTCCGCCGCATGAACCCAAAACATGGATTATCTTTTTATGGTTTAAAATATTTACTACCTCATAGAGCTTTGATATAGCCTTGGGTTCGTAAGCATAATCAACTACCACTAAAAAATCCTGTCCTTCGTCTATTTTTTCAAATCTTCCAGCTATCCCGTTAATTTTTTCTAAGGATTCTTTCATTTTCTTTTTTTTCACATTAAAAACCATTCCTACACAAATAGCATTCATAGTATTAACAACATTAAAATCGCCGAGTATCTGCAAATTTATTAAAAAATCATTTATTTTGAAACTAGTGCCCTTTTTATCTGTTTTTATATTTCCATACTTTACAATCTCCACATTATTTCCAAAATTTTTATCACCCTGAGTATAACTTATTTTATTTTCACTCCAAAAATTTAAAAAATAATCTGCATGCTCATCATCACCATTAACAATAATAGTTTTTTTAACACGATCAAATTCTGTCCTACGCAAACTTGAAATTGTTTTTATAATTATTTTTTTATTATCAGTATATTTTGTTTTACATTTTTTTAAATGCGCAAAAAGCTTTCCTTTGGCTTTCTTGTAATTTTCAAAGCTACCGTGGGATTCAATATGTTCCGGATAAAGACCGGTAAAAACTAAAATATCGTAATTTATAAATCGATGGCGAAATTGTTCTACTCCTTCAGATGTTGTTTCCACAATAGCGTATTGACACTTGTTGCGCAACATATTGCGCAACATTTTTTGTATAAAGAACCTGCCAGCCATGGTCATTTTCTTATCATTTGCCCATTCTCTCTTTCCGTCATTAAAAAGCGCCGTCGTAGTATAACCCACCTTATATCCCGCCCCTTCCAGCATTTTAACTATAAGATAAATACTAGTAGTCTTTCCGGTAGTTCCGGTGACCCCAATCACTATCAATTTCTCACTGGGCCGACCATAGACAATGCTAGCAAACCAAGCAAATAAAAAATGATAAATCGGCTGCAACGATTTAAAAATTTTTCTGGGAATAATTTTTTTAATTATATTTAAAATCATAGTAGCATTTTAGCATATTAACAAAAATAAGTATTAATTAATATTCTGTTCTATCTTTATATCATTCTCCTCATCTTTCTTACCAGCTTATACAAAATATACCAACATTTATCAAACACTAAATCAAATGTTCCCTGGTAATTTATCTCATCACCGCCGAAACCCTTTTTAAACCTAGTAACCCCGGGCCATTTCTGCGCGTCTATTCCGTGAAAATCATAATATTTATACCCCTTTTCTTTGGCTAATTTGATTACATGCCATTGCAACAAATACGGCGCCATTATGTTTCTATGTTCATTGCTGGAAGCCCCATGAATATAAGTTGCCATATTACCAAAAAAAGAAATGATATTAGCGCTAATGACCCGACCTTCAAATTCTGCTACAAATAACTTGATATTATCAAGTAATAACATTTTTCGATAATACCCTTTGCTGTGCGACCTAAACATGTCCCGATCTTTAGTTTGCTCCATTATTCTCCAAAATTCTTCAAAATCATTCTCCGGGTTTCCTTCTCTGATAAAAATACCTTTACGCTGAGCCAACCCAATATTGTACCGTGTCTTCTGATGCATAGCCCTTAATAATTCTTCCTCTTCTTTTTCTAAATTTAATATTATTGTTTTAGGCGGCTGAATATCAATAGTTTTGTAAATTAAAAATTGACCCATGGTTGTTTGATGGGTAAAATTGGAAATTGAAAATTTTGTTCTTGGCTCAAAACGAAAAAATATTGCCTTTTCTTTTTGGGCAATACCCTCAATTGAATCAAAAATAAATTTTAATTGGTCTTCTGTAAGATATTTAATCCCAATCCTAGGTGCAAAAAGATAACTTTTTAAAAAAGGTAAAGATACTTTGATTAAAGTAAGCGCCATTACAAGTTTCTTCTGATCTTCAAATCCAAGCCTCACTACCTTGTTGCCCCAACTCTCCTGAAATTCACCCCACTCCCAAGACTGCAAAAACTGACTATGCTTCTGCGCTCCCACAAAACTATTCAATTGTTCTCTATTTAAATTAACAATCTTCATTCTTAAATCGTAAATCTTTCCGCAAATGGCGGATCAACTCTAAATAATTTTATAAATTAAAATTATAATCTCTAAATTCCTTTTAATGCCTCTCGAATTCTCTCTCCACTATCCGTAATTTGCGAATCTACTTTTTGCAGAGCTTCTCTGGCCTGCTGCAATGAATAACCAAGAGCAATCAGGGCGTCTATTTCGTCTCTGGAAGATGAAATATCACAAGTGGTACCTGCCACACCGGATACTGCTAAATATCCCACTTTATCCCGCAACTCTAAAACCACCCTTTCTGCGGTTTTTTTACCGATACCGGATACTTTAACCAAGAGTGAAGAATCTCCTCGCGCAATAGTGTCGCGAATATCCTGTATGGCCGCTACAGCCAAAACTCCCAAAGCAGATTTGGGGCCAATACCGGAAATAGATAATAATAACTCAAACATTCCCAATTCTTCCAAATTTCGAAATCCATAAAGATCCAAAGCGTCTTCCCGTACATGCTGATAAGTATAAACCTCAAACTCAGAGCCAAGCTTCAATTCGGAAAATAATTTTTCATTCACAAAAACCTTGTATCCCACGCCACCAATATTAATAATCACAAAATTATTTCGTTTATTTTGAATTATACCATTTAAATAAGAAATCATAATATTTAAAAGGATTCTGGATGTCCAGAATCTTTCATTATTAATCATCTATTATATATATTACACTAATATTAAATGCTAGTAAATATTAACGGATTAATACATCAAATTTACACTATTTAATAAAAATGCTAAAATTATAATATCTAACAACTAATTAATTATTATGAAACTAATAATAGAATTGTTAATACAAATACTTATTTTAGTTTGTATAGCTTTTATTATTGTTTACCTCATTTTGCTTTCATTTTGTAATTCCTGTTACCAAACCAAAAACACAGATCAAGCACTTTATAAATTGTGCCCATTAAATTATTCTATTGAAACAAATATATCTAATAAAAAATTCAATATTTGTTTCAAAAACAAAAAAGCATGCACCTTGAACCAAGAATGGATTTCTATAAATGATGTTTTTCCCGACAAGGAAATCGGGTGTTATATCAATTCACCCTGTATATGCAATATCCCAAAAAAATGGAAGAAAATTGAATACGGTAGATATATTTGTGAATAATTAAATTCTTCTTCTGATAACACTAAACTCCGGAATTTCTTCCCCGCATTCAATCATCACAATTTTGTCCTGCCCGCCATGCGCCTTACCTACGGATTTGCCCGATGGCACATCTATTATCTTTTCAAGCCTTATTTTTACCACTTCATAAAGTGGTTTTATTATTTCAATTTCATCCCCCACATGCAAACTATTATGCACTTTAATCATCATTAAATTTTTCAAATTATTAACTTTCGAATTTATGGACTTTATAAATTTTTTACTGTCTATTACTTGTCCGCAAAACTCCCATGCACTCGTTACCCGCGCGCTACCCAAATTCTGGTCCCCCTTTTCTCCCAATAAAAATCCAGTGGTATACCCTCTATACACCAGTTTATCTTCCAATTCTTCATAAAGGTTGTTTATCTCATTATTGGTAATCGTATCAATATTTTTGATTGTCTGTTTATAAATTCCAGCTATAACTGCCTGATAGTACGAACTCTTTGCCCTTCCTTCAATTTTAAAACTAACAACTCCGGCATCTCGCAAGTCTTTTAAGTGTTTTAACAAACAAAGATCCCGAGAATTCAAAATATAAGAGCCGTGTTCATCTTCTACTATTTCCATCGGCTGATCAGGCCTTTTTTCTTCTGTGATAAAATATTCACGCCTGTCTGCCGAATTGGAATAATTTTCGGCTTTTGAATTTATAAATTTTTGACTTACATTATATTTCCAACGGCATGGCTGAGCGCAATCCCCTAAATTAGCCGACTTTTCTACAAAATATTTAGACAAAAAACACCGCCCCGAATAAGACATACACATTGCGCCATGCACAAAATATTCGAGTTCCACATTTGGTACTTTTTTATGAATCTTTTTTATCTCGCGGAGTGTTACTTCTCTCCCTAAAATAATTCTCTTGACCCCCGCGGATTCAAACCAAAATTTAGCTGATTGCCAGTTAGTACAATTAGCTTGAGTAGAAAGATGTATCTCGCATTCAGGCCAGATATCTTGAATCACCTTTATAATACCCGGATCAGAAACTATTAAAGCATCCGCTTTTATCTTTTTTAATTCCTTAATATACTTAGGCAACCTATCTAGATGATGGTTGTGCGCGAAAATATTTACCGTAATATATATTTTCTTGTCCTTAGAATGACAATATTTCGTTGCGGCTTTTAATTTTTTCATATCAAAATCATTAATTCTGACACGCAAGGAAAAATCTGGAATACCGGCATATACCGCATCAGCGCCAAAAGCCAAAGCTGTTTTCATTTTCTCCATATTACCCGCCGGTGATAATAATTCTATATTTTTTCTCATATTATTTGATTACTTAGTATGTTTTAAATATATGCCATGCTCTCCTCTGTGTCTGAACTTAGTTCAGAATGACACAGGAGGAATAATTAACTTATATTATAACACAAACCAACAAAAATCAAATAAACAAAAACATACAAGCAAATACTTGTATGTTTTTGTAAAATATTATTCGCAATTAGCAATCACTGTCTCATATATTCATATATCCCATCCGCCAGCTGGCGGAGCGACGAATCTTTCCCGCTAGGGAAATAACATTATTTCTTCAACAACTTCTTAATCTTACCCACAATTTCTTCGGTTGTAAAATGCGCTTTTACTAAATAATCACTGGCCCCCGCATCCATAGCCTTCTGTATATCATCTTCTTGTCCAAGATTAGAAAGCATAATGACTGGAATATTAACTATCTCCTTGTCTTTACTGTTTTTAATTTGATGTAAAACTTGAAAACCATCAATTGCCGGCATAATAATATCAAGTAATATAATGTCTGGTTTTAATTCCATGGCGCCATCCAAAGCTTGACCGCCATCAATCGCCTCATATACCGTAAATCCTTCATTAACCAATTTTTTAGAACAAATTTCCCGTAAAAAATTATCATCTTCAGCCAATAAAACCTTTATACCAAGATCTCTTCCCCCTTCATTTTTATAAGCTACAAAATTATTTTTTTCCTCTTTTGATTTTCTGTCACCTCCTAGGCCGTTAAAATAATTTCGAACTTTTTGCAACACATCATTGGGACTAAACTCTGTTTTGATTAAATGGTCAATAGCTCCAAGTTTTTTAGTTTTCTCAATTTCAACCGGCTGTCCAGAATTAGAAATAATAATAACCGGAATATTTATATTATTTTCTTTTAATTTTTCCAATACATCATATCCATCCATTTTAGGCATAACAATATCAAGCAAGATTAAATCCGGCTTAAAACTGTTTACTTTTTTATAACCCTCTTCGCCGTCATAAGCAAAACTAACATCAAAGCCCTCCTTCTTTAACTTGGCAACCAATAAATCCGCTAAAGATTTTTCATCTTCCATGATTAAAATTTTTATTTTTTTATCAGACATAATATTTAGAATGCAAAATGCAAAATACAAAATGCAAAATTTAAAAGTCGCTTCGCGACAATTTATTATTTATTAATTGGCAGGGTAAATATGAATGTTGTTCCTACCCCCTCCTTGCTTTCAAAAGTTATTTCACCACCATGTTTTTCTATAACATTTTTCACTATAAACAACCCAAGACCCGACCCTTCGGTCTGCATGCGAATCACATTGTCCGCCCTAAAAAATTTAGAAAATAATTTCTTTTGGTCTTCTTTGGGGATACCAACTCCATTGTCTTTTATTTTAATTTTTAAAAAATGAATTCCTACTTCAAAAAAAATCTCAATTTTACCAAATTCGGGGGTATATTTTACAGCATTCTCCAATAAATTCTGCAGCACCAATCCCATCTTTTGCCTATCCATATATACAAGCGGTATTTTTGCGGGTTTATTAATAATAAATTTTATACTTTTATTTTTGATTCTTGTCTCTAGGTTATCAATAGTATCCTGCAAGGCATCTTCAAAATTATCTTGCTTAAAGGAATAGCCGAAACGGCCTTCTTCTATGCGAGATACATTTAACATATCGTTAACCAAACCAATAATTCTTTCATTGCTTTGATAACCCTTAAACAATAACTTTTCTTGTTCACTGTTAAGTTTTCCAACATCCCCGTCTAAAACCATCTTAATTACCCATTTAATCGCGGAAAGTGGAGTACGAAGCTGATGAGCGGCTATAGAAATAAACTCTGATTTGAGTTTATCAATCATTTTTTCTCTCGTCAAATTATAAAAAATCTTCATGATTCCTAATTTCCTTTTCATGTTATCAATTACCGGTGCTGTAATAACTTTATAGGTCAATTCTTGGGTACCAAAATTTACAAGAACCTCTTCTTCGTTTGGATTATTGGACTTTATAATCTTGTGGGATCTAACCTCGTAATCCTGTTCAATAATATCCACAAAATTATTCATGGAATAATTATCTTTACCGTCTATTTTTTTACCCAAATCAGATCTTATAATTCCAAAAATTTCTTCTGCTGCCGGGTTAAACAAGCTTAATTTATTTTCTGCATCAATAACTAAAATAGGGTCTATAAAATTAGCAATTACGGCTGAAGTTTTGTTTCTTTCCTCTAGCGCTCTTCTTCTTGCTTCCTGTAGGTCAGAAAAGGCGCGAATTAATGATTTTTCGCTCTTTTCTAATTCTTTTATTTTAATCTCAAGAATCTTGTTGGTTTTTTCTAGTTCCTCATCTTTTTTTTGCAAAATTTTAGAACTTCTATCTATTTCCTTCATCTCTCTTTCTTTAACCTCCTTCTCAACATTCATTTTTTCCGCGCTCTCTATTAATGCTTGCTCGCGCGTAGCAAATAATTTAGAACCGTAACCCAAAAAAATAGCTACAATGATATAAAAATTAGAGGTAACAATAACTGTAATAAGTGAAATAGTCATTCTTTTTAATTCAGCAAACTCCAAACCATTCATAATACGATCTTCAGTAACATTATAAACAATAAAATAAAAGTATTCCGAAACTACGGAAATATTAACTAAAACAACTGACATTAAAGCAGTAATAATTGCTCCTCTAATTCCAAAAATAATAGATGCGGAAATTATAGGCAAAAAGAAAAAAACACTTATCAGCGACTTCTCGCCGCTCAAATATAAAACAACCGAAAATACAATCAACTCAAGGGCAATTTGCCCAAAACTAAGCGCTCTAAGTTTTCCAATCGATTTGGTTTTTTTTACCTCTATTAAAGTATAATAAAAATATGCATTAACATAAATAAAGAACAACAAGAGAATAGAAATTGAAATAATAGAAAATTCAATTTTAAACAAACTTACTAAAAAATTACCAAAAACACCAACAACAAAAATAGCCACCATGTAAAACCATCTGGTAGTTATAATCCATTCATTAATAGCTATCCGCCTGTCATAACGTAAATCCATATAGTTATTATACAATGTTTTGTTAAAAAAGTAAAAATAAAACAAGGACGCAAGTATTTATAAAATTTGCTTACACCTTGTGTCCTTGTGTCCTTTTTTAGATTTTATCCTAAATAAAACTCTTTATAAAATAAATAAGCACTATATAAATCAGCCTTTGACGCTATCTCTAAAGGTGCATGCATATTGAATAACGGGATGCCCATATCCACAATATCTATTCCGCGATTAGCCATAAATTTAGCAATTGTGCCTCCGCCGCCCTGATCCACCTTTCCCAGCCCGGCTGAAAACTGGCAGACAATATTTTTGTTTCTCTTCATAATACCGCGAAGCTCGGCTACATATTCAGCACTAGCTTCGGAAGTGGAGTATTTCCCGCCGGATCCGGTATATTTTTCCATGGCAATCCCATATCCCATGCGATGCGCATTGCGCAGATCGTGTACTTCTTTGTAATCAGGGTCCACAGCTACGGTCACATCGGTAGAAATAGCCTTGCTTTTATCAAAAATATTGATAATTTCAGACATGTTGCTTTTCTCACCGCCCAATTCTAAAAGATTTGAAATAAATTTTTCAAAAAACAATGATATTGCCCCGGTTTGTCCGTCTGAACCAATTTCCTCCCGATCCACCCAGGCACAAATCTGAGTTTGATTGGAAACTTTAGTGTTTAAAAAGGCTTCAATGGCTACAAAGGAACAAATCCGATCATCGTGTCCGTATGCCGAAACCATACTACGATCAAAACCAAGGTCGCGCGCCTTGTTGCTGGGCACTGCCTGTATTTCTGCACTGGCAAAATCTCCTTGTTTGATGCCGTAATTATTAAACAAATATTCCAACACTGCCAGCTTTACTTTTTCCTTTATCTTTTTATCATTAACAGGTATAGAACCAAGAAGCAGATTCAAATCCTCTCCAAGTACTTCTCGTTTTGGGGTAAGCACTCCTCTGTCCAAATGAGGCAGAAGGTCGGTAATCATAAAAATCGGATCCGTATCTTTTTCTCCAATCACAAAATTTATCTCCTTGCCGTCATCCAAACAAACTACCCCATGAAGCGCCAAAGTAATAGTCGGCCATTGATATTTTTTAATTCCGCCATAATAATGAGTTTTGAAAAATGCCAAACTCTCCTCTTCATAAAGCGGGGAAATTTTTAAATCCAAATGCGGGGAATCAATATGGGACATCAACATTCTAAACCCTTCTTTCATGCTTTTTTTGCCAATCACAGCCATCATTAAGGCTTTATTTTTGTTTATAGCAAAAACCTTATCCCCAGCTTTCAAACTCTTAACAGCGCCAATATCTTTAAATCCTTTTTCTTTTGCCATTTTAACACCTTCTAGCACAGACTCTCTCTCTGTTTTAGCCTTATCTAAAAAAATTTTATATTTTTCCGCAAAATCAAAAGCTTCTTTTTTTATTTTTTCATCCCAAAGCTCCCAACAACTCTTTTTTTCTCCTATTAATTTTTTTTCTAATTTTTGATAATCTTGTTTTTTAGTCATATTTTCTTATAACTCATAACACATAACTTGTAATGTATTAATAAGTCTAGTTATACATAAATAGCACTCAATAGTCGGGAATATTTAAATTCCTTGACTATGAATTAATTATTAAATTATTTTACACATCTCCTCCCAAAGATCAAGCTGCCGATACGAATTATGGTAGAACCCTCATTTATTGCGATCTTGTAATCTCCGGACATACCGGCGGATATTTCTTTAAAATTATCATCGCTTGCAAAGTATTCTTCTTTCAGTCTTTCAAAATATTTTTTTAATTGTTTAAATTCTCCGCGTACAATATCTTCATCTTGAGTAAATGTCGCCATACCCATCACTCCGATAATTCTGATATTCTTTAAATTTTTAAAATCACCACAACTCAACAATTCTTCCGCTTCTTCAATACTTAAACCGGTTTTAGTTTCTTCTTTGGCAATTCGAATCTGTAACAGGCAGTCAATAATCCGATTGTGTTTCGCAGCTTCTTTATTTACTACCTGCAATAATTTCAAACTATCAACAGAATGAATCAACTTCACAAACAAAGCGATTATTTTTACCTGTCTACTCTGCAAGTGTCCGATCATATGCCAATCAATATCTTTGGGAAGCTCCTCAAACTTCTTCCTCATCTCTTCGCACCGATTCTCCCCAAAAATCCTCTGTCCTACATCGTAAACACGCCTAATATCTGAAACCGCTTTAGTTTTAGATACCGCCACCAACTTAATATCATCGGGCAATCCTTTTAATATTTCTTGATGCATAAAATTAAAAATTATAAATAATATCTGATCTTCTTTCTATTGTTAACAAAGAAATTTTATCATCTTTCTTAAAAATAATTCTTATCCTACCAACCCTAACCCTAAAAATACTATTCTTATTTTTTAATTTCTTAATATCCAAATTTTCCAAATCATTATTTTTTATTTTTAACAATATCTTTTTTACCCTTTCTCTCTCTTTAAAATTTAACTTTTTTAAAACCTTGGTTATTTTATCCATACTTATTATAACCTAGACAATACTTCATTAATATCAACTCCGCCTTTTTTAATTTTAGTAAAATCAATTATCTCTTCCCATTTTTCTTCATTGATTGGAGATATTTTAAAAAGCGGCTTAGATTGTTTAAATACAATAAAAGATTCTCCACGAGCTACTTTTTGAGAATATTTCCCCATATTCTGCCTCAAATCTTTTAAACCTACAATATTTTTCATAGTTTATAATTTAATAATAAAAAAGATTAACTTTAGTTTAACAAAAGTTAATCTTATTGTCAAATTTAAAATACCCTATTCTAAACATCCATCCCTCTTAATGCTGCTATTCTTTCTTCTACCGGCGGATGCGTCATAAATGCCTTTGCGAAAAATCCTCTTTTGTGGCGTCCGTCGCTCTTGCCCTCAAATGGAGAAGCTATGTAGAGATGAGCCGTGGCTCTATTCGCCACCTCTAGAGGCTCCGGATCAGCAGAAATCTTTTCCAGAGCGCGCGCTAACCCTTCCGGATAGCGGGTAAGCAGAGCACCATCGGCATCGGCTGCAAATTCCCTTTTGCGGGATATCGCAAACTGCATCATGTATGCAAAAAATGGCGCAAGTATTGATAAAATAATTGCTAAAACTATAATTATTAATTGCAGTTGATCTCCCTTATCGCTATTTCTTCTCCTACCGCCGCCCCAAAAAGTCCAGCGCCTGAACCAATCAGCCAAAAGTACCACCACGCCAACTAAAATTGTAACTACGGTTGCAAGCAGAATATCCCGATTGCCGATATGTGATAGTTCATGGGCAATCACTCCTTCCAATTCGCTTCTCTCCAGTTTTTCCAAGAGACCACTGGTAACAGCCACAACAGCGTGCTGCGGATCGCGTCCGGTAGCAAAAGCATTTGGTGCGCTGTCATTAATAATGTATATTCTAGGAAGAGGAAGCCCGGCAGTAATACAAAGGTTTTCTACCAACCGATATAATTCTTTATTGTCTTCAAATTCTATTTTTCGGGCATCACTCATTGCCAAAACTATTTTATCACTCCACCAATAACTCACAAAAGAAGAAATTATACTAAAACCGACTGCAAAATATAAAATTACCGGAGTCTCCATGGCGGCGCTAAAAACATAACCGACAATTGTGATAAAAATCAAAAATCCCGACAATAAAAACCAGGTTTTTATTTTATTGGAATCACTATACGTATATAATGTAGACATAAATATTAGTATATTAATTAGTTTTATAATATAATATAATTAATTAAATTATATTTAAATATTAACTGGTTTTTATAAATAATTCAATAAAAAATATATGGATATAAATAATTGGCAAAAAAAAGTTGATGATTGGACAGGGCAATACACGCCTCAATATTGGCAGCCGCATGAAATATTGGCTCGCCTAACAGAAGAAGTTGGAGAATTAGCCAGAGAAATAAACCATCTTTATGGACCAAAGAAAAAGAAAAAAGAAGAAGAAACCAAAGAGTTGGGCGACGAAATCGGAGATGTAATATTTACTCTAACCTGTCTCGCCAATTCCAAAAACATCAACCTTAAAAAAGTTCTAAAACGAACTATTGATAAATGTTATATTCGCGACAAAAATCGTTTTGCAAAAAAATGAATAAAAGATTATCTACAAACAATAACCCTATCGGCATTCTCGACTCCGGCGTCGGCGGTCTTTCTGTTTGGCAGGAAGTAATTAAGACCTTGCCACACGAATCAATCATCTACTTTGGAGACAGCGCTAATTGCCCTTACGGTGAAAAAAGTAAAACCAGAATCAAAACAATGACAGAAAATATCATAGATTTTTTACTAAAGAAAGATTGTAAACTAATCATTATTGCCTGCAATACCATCTCTGTTTCTATTATTGAAGAATTAAGAAAAAAATATTCCATCCCGATTATCGCTATAGAGCCGGCGATTAAAGTAGCCGCTAAACACACCAAAAACAAAAATATCGGCGTACTAGCCACTCGTGGTACGCAAAAAGGGAAACTTTATAAGAACACCAAAGAAAAACTTCCAAAAAATATCAATATCCATTTTCAAATCGGTAAAGGATTGGTAGAAATTGTAGAAAAAGGAGAAATAAATGCCCCTAAAAACATCAAATTATTAAAAAAATATTTAAATCCATTAATGAATAAAAATATTGATCAATTGGTACTGGGCTGCACTCACTATCCCTTCCTTACTAGACAAATCAAACAAATTACCGAAAATAAAATTAATATCATCAACCCGGCAAAAGCGGTTGCTAAACAAACAAAAAAAAAGCTTACAGACCATAAACTGCTTACAAACCGTTCAAAACCAAATTATACTTTCTTCACCTCAGGAAAAATATTCCTCATAGAAAAACTGTTACCTAATATAAATTTAAAAAGTATTAAAATAAATTTAAATAAAAAATTATAACATTGAATAATTAAAAATTCATTCGAAATTCAAAATTCTTAATTTAAAATTTTCAACAAACGCTCTCCCCTGCCACAAAGCCCGTAGTCCAGCACACTTGCAGATTATACCCGCCAGTCGGTCCATCCAAATCCAAAACCTCACCGCATAAATACAAATTATCAATCAATTTAGACTTCATTGTCTTGGGATCTATCTCTCTTAAACTCACTCCGCCGGATGTAATAATTGCCTTGCTGTATCCCGCCAATTCTCGCACTTCCAGCTTAAACTCTTTTAATAAATAAATTAATTTCTTCCTTTCTTCCTTCGTAATTAAATTTACTTGTTTTTCCGGACTAATTCCGGACAACTCAATAATTATCGGAGTTAATTTTTTCGGTAATAATTTATCTAAACTATTCTTAAACATCTTGTTATTCATCTCTTTAAAATCTCTTTGCACCCTCTTGTCTAATTCCTGAAAAGACAAAGCCGGTTTAAAGTCTATTTGCATAACACACGGTAAATTTTTATTTATCTCTTTACTCATATCCAAAACTATCGGCCCGCTCATTCCCCTATTGGTAAACAAAGCTTCCCCAAAACGAGAATCCTTTCTTTTACCATCTTTATAAACACCAATCTCTACATTTTTCAAACTAAGCCCCTCTAAATTTTTTACAAAATTTTCCTTGATTATAACAGGAGAAAGTGCCGGCATTGTTTTTTCTATTTTATGCCCCAAACCCATAAGCCACTTATATCCGTCTCCCGTAGAACCGGTCGCGGGGTACGACTTGCCGCCGGTACAAATTATAAATTTATCCGCAAATATTTCATCCCCATTAACTAAGACAACTTTTTCAATTTTCTTGCCCACCTTTACGATTCTTTTTACTTCCGCACTAGTTCTTACATCCACCCTTGACTTTCGCATATAGCCCACTAAAGCATTCAATACATCTTGCGATCTGTCGCTTACTGGAAAAACCCGATTTCCTCTTTCCACTTTTGTTTTTACTCCTTGTCTTTCAAAAAAATCTATCGTGTCTGGCACCCCAAACCTAAAAAGACCGGAAAACAAAAACTTTCCATTTTTTCCAAACTTTTCTATAAATTTTCTAGCATCCAATTCATTATGCGCAAAATTGCATCGCCCCTTGCCGGTAATAAGTAACTTCACCCCCAATTCCCCATTCTTTTCCAATAATAAAACCCTCGCACCCAAACTCCCCGCTCTCCCGGCCGCCATCATTCCGGACGGTCCCCCGCCAATTATAACTACATCATATTTCATATAAAACAAATTAACATTTTATTTTTTACTTTCAACTAGATAATCTTATTCTTCTTTATTATACCTCAAATAAACTAATTAAAACAACACAAATTTAAGAAAGTATTGATTTATTTTTAAACAATGATATAATAAAAAAGTTAAAAATACACTTAATCTTAAATAAAAAAAGGAGAACCTTGGTGTGTAATGGTATTATCAAAAAACTTAACCAGGAAGAAGTTATTAGCGGAATCATTACTTATGAAGAGACACAGGGCTACAGATTTGCTGATGTTAAATATTTTGACAATTTAGAACAAATGCAAAAGTTATTTGAAGCGCCGCACATTAAATTCGTAAAACAAATCCAAAACTCAAGAATCATCAAAATTATCAAAAACAAAAAAAGAAAAGAAGTAGTAAAAATAATCCTTAAATTAAAAAAACAACAAACAACTTAAGACAGCGCCTTTCCATGCCCGCCTCAGGCGGGGGCGTGGTGAATAATGGAATATCTAATTTAAACACTTTTACTCTTAATAAATAGTAAAAAATAAAAATTCCTATACGAAAATAAAGAGCGTTACTAAAAAGTAACGCTTCATTTATATAAACCCTTGTTAAAATGTTTAAATGTTAATATGTTTATATGAAAATAATAATCTACATATTCGGCAATCCATTAATTGAAGAAGATAATACGCCGCTAAAATTAATGCCGGAATTAAAAAATAAATTCCCAAATATTAATTTTATAGAAATAGATCCAAATGAAAATCTCAAGCCGAATAATAAAAAATTAATTATAATAGATACCGCTGTCGACATAGACAAGGTAATCTTGATTGATGATATCGAAACACTTGAAACTAATAATTCCTTCTCCATGCACGATATGGACCTGGCATTCAACCTTAAACTGCTTTATAAAATAGGAAAACTTGAAAAAATAAAAATATTCGCCATTCCGCCGAACATAAAAAAAGAAGAGGCCTTAGAACAACTTACTACTTTAATTTCAAATAATATATAATTATAAAAACTCTCTCTTTACAAGAGAGAGTTTTATATTATTGTTGTTTGCTACCCGCTATTTATTCTCTATTTTCACTTTTAAAAAATGAGTAGCGCACGACATGCATGGATCATAGGCTCTGATTATTTTTTCCGCTTCTTTGCGGATAAATTCTTCCCCCTTGGCAATATTCATCTCTACCATCAAACGGATATCTTCCCGCATATTAATCAAATTCTGCGCAGTCGGTATTACTAAATTCACATAACGAATCTTGCCGTCAGTAATTCCGGTCCAATAATAAAGGGTGCCACGAGGAGCCTCTATCACCCCCACTCCTTCTCCGGTTAAGGTCTCGGGTTTAATCGGTTCTTCCTCTTTAAATTCATTGTTCTCAAGTATTTCAATAGAGTGATCAATAGAGTGCATAATTTCTATAGCCTGTGCAAGATTGTTGTGATAAATATTTTTAGACGGAAATAAATCAATATATTTTTTCATATCTTTTTTGGTATTAGCATGTAAATTTTTCTTATTTAAATTCATGCGAGACAGCGCCCCAACCATATATTCTTTCCCTTCAAACTTGAATCCGGAAGCAAAAGAAAAAGGTATAACCACGCTATGCAAATGATCCCAAAAATTTTCCTCCTTAATTTCCGTTCCACTTGTACTTTTGATTGTACCTTCTAAAAATGAAAAATCAGGAGTAACCAGCCCCACAAAATTCGTATCTCTTTCCAGCTTCCAATCACACCCTAAAAATATTTCAGCCAAATTCAAAACATATTTCCGCACGCTTTTTAACTCTTTAATCACCTCTGCTTTTTTCGCATTATCGGGTACGCGTGCAAAACCGCCAATCTGTTCAAACACGGCATGCACCGCACGACCGGCAACAAGTTTTGACAGATTGTTGCCAGCTTCTTTTACATGCAGAGCTTCATGAACCAAATCTTTCCTTTTATCAGCCAGATCTAAAAGAGAATCAAGTTTAAAAATATCCGGCAATACAAAAAAATACAAATGCAGAGCATGATCCCGGATCATCATAGAATACACCGTCAATTTTCTAAGCAGCATGGTCTGGGCGCTCGGTTTAATTTTTAAAGTTTTCTCTACCGCCTCAATGCATCCGGTCATGTGTGCAATGGAGCATGTGCCGCAGATTCTGGAAACAAGTTGTGGAATATTATTATATGGCCTGCCTTTCACCGCCTGATTAAAAAAACGATTACTCTCCATAACCCGCAAGTCAATATTCTTCACCCTGCCATCACACACTTTTATATTTAGGCTGGCATGCCCCTCAATTTTGGCCAATTTATTAATAGTGATATCAAGATTTGTCTTGTGCATAGAATTATATTGTTATATGGTTTCATGGCTCCATTGTTTCATTGCTAAATTATCAACTGCCTTTAAAACAATTGAATACAACTATAAAACAATAAAGCAACGCCCCATGTTAATTGCTAAAAAAATAATTTTAAATAAACTTTTAAAACCCAAATAAACAAAAATTAACCTATCCATTTTTCAAAAACTTCTATAAACTTGCCTTCATTAATTGGGCATCCTATTATTTCATCATCCACCTTTACCGCCTCTTTTATTGACAAAGCTTTGGGTAAAAATGGAAAACTATTCAAGGTGTCTTTTGCTTCTGCCAATTGATCCGCGGAAAAAAGATTTCTTTGTCCGCTCGGCTGACCGGTCATAGCGCATGCTCCCATTGCAATTAATGTTTTGCTATTTTCTCGAATTTTTTTTATTTCTTTTAGCTCCTTTTCGGTATTAATAACCCCCTCAACAAGCGCCACATCAAAATCCTTCACTTCTGATTCTTCTTTAATAGATAAAAAATATTTTATATCCATTTTTTCAAGCCATCCTACAAGTTTTTTGTTAAAAATTTCCACCAATAAAATACTGCACCCCTCATCACAAGTAAAAGAAAATATTCCGACTTTTTTTTTCATACTTAACATTATTCCATGGCTTCATGGCTCCATTACTTCATTGCTAAATTAATAAACTGTCCCATGGATAGTTTAAAACAACAATGAAACAATACAACAATGAAACAATATTACATATTAAATTCTAAAACAATTATTATATAAATGGTAATATAGCACATTCTTCTTGTTACAATTTTTCTACCCAAACACCAATATAATAAGTAGCAACCACCACTAAAATCGCTATTAATAAATGCTCTGTCACCACCCCCCTTTTGTTTATTCCCTGTATCTTAGCAAGATAACAACTAAATAAAGCGATTAAAAACAAACCGAACACAATACTAAAAACAACTGCGGTAGTCAAAGAAAATAATAAAACGGGAACAATAAACATTCCGGCAAAAACAAACTTGGCAACAAATGTAGAAATTGTTGCTTCCCATATCTCTCTCTCGCTATGGTGATTTTCTGATTCTTCAGAGATGTGAACACCCAAAGCATCGGACAGAGCATCGGCTAAAGCAATTACCAGAACACCGCCAATTACCACCTTGGCAGAATTTGTACTGGAATAAAGGCCCACCAAAAGACCTAAAGTAGTAATAATACCGGAAGTGAGACCAAAACTAAATCCTTTTTTTATAGAATGATTCATATAAATTTCATTATTACATTGTTAAATTGTTTCTTTGTTAAAATATCATAAGTGATAATTTTTTCCTTTTTCAATAGTAATAGCTCTATAAATTTGTTCAACAAGCACCACTCTGGCGAGTTCATGTGGAAAAGTCATTTGGGACAAAGCGATTTTGTAATCTGCTCTGGATAGAACCTCTTTTGATAACCCCAAAGACCCGCCAAGAACAAAAATAATTGGCTCTTTTATTTTAAACAAAAAAACAGAAAATTTTTCAGAAGTCATATTATCTCCGCGTTCATCCAAAACAATTATCTTTTTTTGAGAATATTTATCCAGATACTTAATTATTTTTTTTCCCTCTTCTTTTTTTATTTTTTCCTGGTCATTATTAAAAAAAGATTTATGCGCTAATTCTTGTATATTAATTTTTATATAAGGGTTAAGCCTTTTTAAAAATTCACAATAAGCATCTTGAAAATATCTTTCTTTTATTTTTCCAATAGCGAGTATTGTAATATCCAACATGAATTTATACTTTTTCTTTATAAGGAATAATAATATTTTTTATTATATCATAAAAAATAAACTAAAAGCTATTATTTTTTACTTTACTATCACGAAACTATCTTTGTGTCAAATTTGTAGCAAAATAATACAAAAAAAGCCTGAAAGGCTTTTTGAAGTCTCCGCCTGAGGCGGACACAGCACCTTTCCATGCCCGCCTCAGGCGGGGAAGTGGTGAATAATGGAATATCTAATAGTTAAACACTTTACTCTTGATAAATAGTAAAAAATAAAAATTCCTATATAAAAATAAATAATAATAGCCTGTTTATAACATCCCGCAAATCGTTAATATCCAAAAAAATTTTCTTTTTTTATTCTTTCTTCTTTAACCCCCATATTCAACAATGTTTTGTTAACACCATCTACCATTTGAGGCGGACCTGAAATAAAAAATATTTTAGATTTAAATTTAGGAAAATAATCTTTTAAAAAATCATCATTAATTATTCTCTTCTCCCCCCTCCAATTAAGATCGTTATTAAAAGTCAAAATTAATTTAAAATTTTTATTTTTCTTTTCCAGTTCTTGCAGTTCATTTAAAAAAGCCGCCGACTCTTGGTTCTCATTAGCATAAACCAGTGTAATATTATAATTTTCTTGTTCACACTCTAAATACCTAAGCATGCTGATAAAAGGCGTTATTCCTATTCCGCCGGCAACAAAAATCAATAGTTTCAAAAAACTTTTTGGCAGAATAAAATCTCCAAAAATTTGATCAATCTTTACTTCACTGCCAACAGGCATGGCTATAAGTGATTTTTTAAAAGCACTTTCTCGCATTTTGGTAGCCATGCTAATAATCCCTTTTTCGTGTGGAGAATTTACAATCGTAAAGTGGCGCATACTACCCCCTTCATCTACATATGGAGGATTAATTAATGTAATAAAAAAATATTGACCCGGAATAAAACTAATCTTTCGACTTACTATAAAATCAATAAGCAGTATTCCCTTGGCGATTTCCTTTTTGCTTTTAATAACAGCTTTCATGTTTATTTTATTAAAATTTTAAATTTAATTTTTTAAACCATGGGCAATTCCAGCAATATTTAAATTTTTTCTTATTTTCAGATTGAAAAGTAGAGGCAATAATCCAACATTCTCGACCTGAATTATTTTGAAAAGCGGGACATTCTTTTTTGGCTCTCTTATCGCAACAAAAAAACTCCCAACAATTCTGTGTATCGTTGTCAAGTTTTATGTTATTTTTTGTTTCGTATTTCATTTCTTAAATTATTTATAAGCCTTATTCAATTCTTAATAAAGCATCTAAACAGCTCCGCTTTCGCAGTAATATCCCCCGGTAAGCCGGAACTCCTCGGTTAAGGGACAATTGCCGCAAACACATCCTTTTTTATCAAATCCACAAAGAGACTTAGCGCGTGCGCAAAAAAGACCCTGCATTTCACCTTTTGTACATTCGCTATATGAGGGGCAACTTTCACAAATACATCTCATTAAATTTTCTTTCTTATTTTCTACTTTTGTCATAAAAATTTAATCTGTAAAAATATTTTTTACAGATAATTAATTATTTTTTTAATATAAGTTAATTATACAACATTACTCATGAAATTTTCTTAAAAAAAATATAAAGAAAATATAAAATTTTTATAAAGAAATATGCAAAAAATGGTCAAAAAAACACAAAAAAAAATGGTCTTGACTAATATCTACGAATACTTTATTATATAAATAATGCCGAAAAGGCATGTTTTAGTTTACAATTGAATAATTCCCGGGTAGCGCAGCGGTAGCGCAGTTGGCTGTTAACCAATTGGTCGTCGGTTCGAATCCGACCCCGGGAGCAAAATCGGACAAGCAGGCTCAAAAGAGCCTGTTTTTTCGTAATACTTGCCATGTTTTAGAAGTTCGGAAGTGGCGTTTAGCTTGGGTATCCATTCGGACAAAAATTGATAAGCCGGAGTGTATTCGGCAATCAATTTTTTGTCTTTTAGTTTTAAACCAGAGAATATTTTATTTACGAGCGTTTTTTTATCGTCTACTGTCGATTTTCCGCTTAAAAATAACTCTTTTGCCTTATAAGCCAGATCGTGGATTTCAACGCCCACCTCGTAATAATTCTTGATGTTGTTTTCCATTTTGTTAAGTTGGTCCAAAATATCCTCTCTTTGCTTGCCGTATTCTTTAAATCTTTTTTTATAATATTCAGCCGTGATAACTTCGTCGATTTTGTCGTCATAAATTTTGTCCATTCTTTTTTCAATCAAATCAAGACTTTTGTTTAAATTTTCCCTGGTGCTGGCTGAATAACCTCTTTTGTCTTTGTGCGCTTCTTTGAGCGCTTTTTTTATCCATGAAAGGACTTTTTCGCTCCTCGGCTTTATTTTTTCAAAACTCTTGACGATTTCTTTTTCGATTTCTTCTTCGCGGATATAGCCTTTTTCCTGGCACGGTTTAAAGCCTTTGCAGTGGCCGTAATTGTGGCCCTTTTGCGTTTCCCAGGTAATAAGGCAACCGCAATCACCGCATTTAATTAGACCTTTGAAAATATGATCATGTTTTTTTATCTGCCCGGTTTTATAAATTCTTTTCATTTTTTCTTGGACTTCATTGAATAATCCTCTCGTAATGATCGGCTCGTGTTTGCCCGCGTATTCCTCGTTATTCCATAAAATTATCCCGCAATAAAACGGGTCGGAAAGCAAGGCGTGAAGCGTGCTTCGGCCGATTTTTTTATTGCTCCGGTTTTTCATTCCCTCTTTTTGCATGGCATTGGTCAAACGGGTTATGGTGTAATTACCTGAATTATAGAGTTCAAAAGCCCGCTTAATGAACGGGGCGAACTTCTCGTCCGGGACGTGGATTTTATGGCCTTTCTCGCCGATAGTATTATAACCGAACTTCTGGCCATTTGGTATCCAACCGGCTTCCAGTTTAGCAATTTGTCCTTTCTTAACTTCCTCGCTTAAATTATTCGTATAAAAACGGGCAATGGCCACTTTCATATCCCAAACCAGATTTTCATGCGCCCGGGTGTTTTTGCTTACGATAAAATTTTCTTTGACGAAATGGACTTGTCTGTCGTCGTTTCCGTTTACCCAGTCGCTTACGACGGCTCCGTCTTTCAAATTTCTCGTTAAGCGGTCAATCTTTTCGCAAAGGATAATATTAATCCTTTTCTTTTTGACATATACAAGCATTTCATTAAAAGTTTTTCTAATCTGCTTTCCGCTTGCCGACTCGCTGATCTTAAAAATCTTAATGGTGTTAAGCTCTTTTTTTATTGCGTATTCGGTCAATAATTTTTCTTGCGCTTCCAGAGAATAGCCCCGGTCTTCCTGCTCTTTGGATGATACCCGGCAATATATGATACATTTTTTATTTAACTCAATATCCATATTATTTTTTAACAATTTTATAATTTTCTTGGAAAAATTTTAAATCCTTTACAATTTTTTTTAAAAGTTTTTCTTTATCAAATATAAATTTCTTTTCCAGTAAATCCTGTCTAAACAAATCCAAAATCGTGGCGAGTGTTCCAAAGTAATCCTCGTTTTTAACATGAAATATTAATTTTTTTGTCTCGTCATTTTTTTCCATACAAAAAGGGACGGCCCTGACTTACCCAACGCAACTACTCAAAGAGTAATCTTGTCGGCAGGAGCCGCCCCTTTCGGGAGACAAAATTAATAAACTCTTTAAGTTAATTGTTGCTTTGGGTAAGTGCTTATATCATAACATATTCCCTGAAAAAATCAACTTTTCCGATGTTTTTCCTCAAAATCTATCTTTGCCAGCGTATCAAAAAAATCCACCAAATCATTTCCAATTCTGCTTGCTTCTTCAAAGCTCAAATCAAGCCCATATTCGGCTTTTGCAATTTCTCTGAACTCTTGTATCAATTCTTTGCTTACCATATCAAACGCTGTTAAATAAAATGTTTCTTTCAAAACCGTTTTTAAACGGCACAAACCCTAAGGTAAAAGCCTTGTAATCGACCATGCCGACCCATTCGGAATAAAAGGTTTTTTCGAACACCGGCGAGATCAGGGATAAAAATTTTTCCACGAATTTCATCGCGTACCAGCCGATCAGTTCGACCGATTCGGACAGGCTTTGCGAGCGGAAATATTTTTTCTTACCAAACATCCGGCCGGTGAATAATTCCTTGCCCAGATATTTGCTCATATAGGCCCCCAGATTGTTGACTTGTCCGGTTTCCCGGATGTTTACCATACCTTGCCCCCAGAGCCATTCCAAGGCGCTCATTTCGATATAAGGCAGATTACAAAGCAGATGATAATGCACCGATCCGCCATGCTCTTTTTTGCGCCCGTAATAATCCGTGTCCTTTTGGAATTCCGGAACGGCGATATACTGAAAATCCGGGTATCGGTAAGATATCCGTTTGATGAACTGATTAAAGATGTAATTCGCTTGAGCGATGTCGGTCGTGGATTTGGCAAAAGTGAGAGTCATAAATTTGTTTAAACCCGGGTTGGAATTGATCAGCCTGCGCAGTTCCGTTTTTGTCCGGTTAATCGAAGATTTGATTTGCTGTTCTTTTAATTTTTGCTGTTCAAATATATTTAATTGTTTTGGCTTTTTTATTTGCTCGTCCTTTGGGCTGTCATATTCGCGCCAAATGTTTTTCTTGTACTTAAACACTTCAACTTGCTTGCCGGAAACCACGACCTTGAAGTCGTAGGTATAAGCCATAAACGATAATTGTTTTCGTTAGATGTGTGAATATAATCAAGTTAAGAGAAGTAATCCGCCCGCGGATTTACTTTGCCTTGAAATCCTGTTTGCAAATATTTTGGCGGCCGGTCGGGCAGACTCGTCCGCCAAAATATTTGCCCGCACGAAAGAAATTTAAAAGACAAGGAATAAACCGAAGCGGAGGCGTTTTTGACTTCATCAGGACAGTCCATTTTAGCGTCAGCTTTTCCTTTATCAAGGTAGTACAAGTCTCCACCTTGACTAAGGCAAGCTATCAGACGCTATGTAGGCCATATCCTGATGTGGCAACAAACGGCCTTGCCAGATCGGTTTTTAAAAAATCGGCCGTGATTTATTCTTATGGAAAAGAAAATCACTACAAACTGGACCGGTTCGGAAACAACCGAAACACTGGTTCGCAAACAGATCAAGGAGCGGTGGGGCTCGGACGAAGCCAACCGTTACGACCCGAAGATCAATTGCATGACTATCAGGCAGTGGAACAAGATCGGCTACCGGGTCAAGTCGGGCGAAAAAGCTATCAAGTCTTTCGTCGTAATCGAGAAGAAAGACAAGAACGGTGAGGTCGTGAAGAAATTTCCCAAAACGATCAACCTTTTCTTCGACGTGCAGGTCATGGCGACCGAATAAACAAATCAAGGGAGCGAGCCTTACCGGGTTCGCTCCCTTTTTTTGTATTCGCCAAGGGACTTGCGGGAAAAGGGCGGAATATCCGGAGAATCGGGAATCAGGCCGGTATTGTCGTTTGAAAAGCGGTTTTCGTATTCCCGATGATACGGGAATTCCGGATATTCGATGAAATTGACGGCTTCGTGCGTGTTGTAGCACTCGGCTTTCGCTTTGCTGAATAGAAACAATCTTCTTTTTACGGCTTTCCGGCTGACCATATCGTCTTTTAAGTCTTTAAGTTCAAAGTAAGAAATCATGAACACTTTTTTCCAGATATTGCGTATCTCGGCAAAGTGCTGTCCCAAATCCCTGATCCGCTTGTCGATGTTCGAGGTGTGCTGAACGCCCGCCCAAATATCCAGGGGAATGATCTTGCCGTCCTCGTCCTTTTTGACATCGTGCCGGTGGGCGGAAAATTTTTGTTTTGCGCTCGGAGGCATTTCCTGCCACTCGCGCGAATCGAAATAGCCTTGTGCCTCGTCGATGAATATCTGCCCGCCCTTGATGTGCAGGAGTTCGGCGATCTCCGACCAGAAAAACACTTGTCCGAATTTGTCCGTGTTCAGTTTCTTCTTTTCGATGTAGGCGTTAAAATCCAGTTTCCAATTGGCGTAAACGTCATAGCCTCGCTTTAACATCTCAAAAGCCTGGTATGTCAGAAACAAGGTTTTGCCCGCCCCAGGCTTGCCGGTTATGATAGTTATCATCCTCGGAAAAATACCGCCACTTTGATGACCAGGGTAATCAGGAAAATCGTCGCTTCAACGAAAATGGCGAGCATTAAGATTTTGAACAAAGTCAAGATCGGAAAGATCAGATCGATGTTATAGAAAGAGGGCTTGACCGTTTCAATCGCGCTTGCGACCATAGCCAGCACGTTATTTTCCGGATCGGCGTCCGGCAGAAGCGAGAAAATGGCGATCAATATTTTTTCGATAAAATTTAACATAGATTTATTCGTCGCTTTCAAACATCTTAGCGACTCTTAGGAATACATAAACGGCGAAGCCTATCCAAAGAAAGGCGATAATGTACGGCCTCATGCCCTGGGCGAACGACTTGACGGACGGATCGGAGCCTTTTAAGATCGGGACTTCCAGATCGTACTGGCCGTCATCCGACATAGCTACAAAACTGATATCCAATGCCTCGGCCGATTCCGGCGTGCCGGTCGCGGAAAAGAGGTTGTAAAAGCTGTCATAAAATCCGAAGAAATAATTGAAGATGATTTTCTGTCTTAGCTTTTCCACTAGGCGGGGAAAGAAAAATTTGTAATCGTCCGGGTTGTGCGTGAAATCCAGATCGGAAACGTAAATTCCAAACGGAAACTGCCTGACCAGTTCCGAACCGTTGAACAGTTGGACGACGTAATGCAGTGGCGAGGTGGAGGCCGTGAAATTGACGATATAATTATTCGTGTCGGCCATATTGATAAGCGTTTCGCCGTGATAATTGGCGTTAAGCAGATTGCCGTTTTCGTCGTACTGCTTGACGTTGAATGTTACGTTCGGCGAAAGCGGTGTTGGATAAATGAACTTGAAAGAAATGTCTGTATTGGCGGTACCTATCGGCAGAGTTAGAGCGTCCACAAAGGCCGGAGAATTTATTATGATGTCAAAATCGCTGTAATAGTCGTAATTGAAATACCAGTCGTCCGGATACCCCTCGATCACTTCGATTCCATGGACGCTTACCACGTCCATTAAGTTGTCGTAGTCCACGCAGTCATGAGCTTGACTGTTGATGTCGACGGCCACGACCCAATCGGAAATGCCGTTATAATAGAATTGGCCCGAAAAAGCGTTGTCAATGCAATCGACCGTATAATCCAGATTCGTGAAATCCGAACAGTCGTTCGTGAAAGCGATCCTATCCGAGCCGTCCGTAATGCATGTTCCGCTGATCGTGATCCAGGTGTCCTTGATCTTCATCTGTCCTTGCGTTGGATCGGTGATTTCGAACTGGATTTGAGGTCGTCCGGTAAACGTCCGGAAAGCTATTTCGTAATCGCTTTTGACTTCGCCCTCGGCGCTTGAATAATAGTAATATCCAGCGTTGGCGAGATAAGAAGCGTCCCATTTGCCGTTCGTATAGCGGTCGCCGTCCGTATGATCGCCCGAATATAGACGCAAATGGTAGCGGGTCGCGGGCGATACAGTAAGGGTTTCCGGAAATAAGAATTCGTACCAGACATAGCCGGTATTTAATATTTCCTGGCAGTCCGCATACGACATTTCCGCCGAAGCGATCAGAACGCTCGTGTTATTCCAATAACCCTGAAAAAGGCTTAGCGCCAGATCGTAAGTCGGCGAGGACGGACAGCCGTTTTCCACTTTCATATAGATTTCTATTCCGTCCATTGTCGTTTGCGTGGATTGGGTTTTGAATTCTTGTCCGATGTATTGCTTGTTTGTCGAACCGTTCCCGCCCCAGGCCATTTCAGCCGGTGGCGGAAAGTTCGCCTGATCGGTCGGTAGCGGAGCGCTCGTGCCATATTCCTTGGCGTAAGTGGTTTTTATGCCGAGAAAACAAAACAGGAATAAAATTGTAGCGATATATTTTTTCATTGCGTTTGAATTTAAGAAAGGAGCCGGAGCCGTGTTAGCCCCGGCCCCTTTCCGCGCCTATTTCATGAATCTGCGGGCCAGCTTCCAAACGAAACCGATTGAGAAGATGATCACGCCGACGATCACGATATTCGCGATGTTGGCGGTGATTACGCCGGTTACGTTCTCTTTCATGGTGTCAACGACCATTCCCGTGGTGGAAGACACTGACGGATCGACTGCGGCCAACGCGGAACCCCCGAAAGAGAGCAGACCGCCGACGAGAGCCAGGACAAAGGCGAGAACCGCCGTTTTCCCTTTGGACAACGCGCTTGTCATTTTGTTAATCATAAGTTTTTACCTGTTAATTTTATTGACGAATAACAGCAGTACGCCGACCACTGTCCCGATCACGATTCCCAAAGTGAGAGCCCTCTCGAACACTTGCGCGATGAGCGCGAAGTCGTCGAGATAGCATGAGTTGGCTAAGGTAATGAATTCGGAACACATACTACTTGCCCGAGATAAACGTCAAAAAAATACATATGATAACGAGGAGCGCGAGCGGTAGGATCAGGGAAAGTCCTAGACCTAAGAATAGATTGTTCACCATGCCGGCCATATCACTTTTTGAAAATAATTAGGATTATTAATATCGAGATAAGCCCGAAGAGTATAGCGAAACAAACCGTGAACAATTGGCTGAAAAAATTGATTAAATCCAACGCTTCATCGGTGAGCGTCAGCATGTCTCGGCTTACGATAAAAAAATCCATAATTATTTCTTGTTAGGAATGTAGATGTCGAGAAAGGCTTTTTTGCGCTTGCCGTCTTGGATGACGTAAGGGAACGCTTCGACTTCGAGCGTTACCGTGTCGCCCTGCTTGCCGATTTTAATTTCCAGATCGGAGCAGTTGACCTTGATCGGATAAACGCTTCCCGCCGGTTCGACGTAGAGGGTCCGGCTTTTGCCGGGCGTGCCGTCCTTGCGGGTGAATTCCCTTATTTCCTCTTTTTTGAGCGTGCCTGTGATCTTGAACATTTGTTTTTTTGACTGATGAATTAATTTTTCCACAATCGACCTTTATTTTGCGGATTATGTCTTCATCATATAAAAACGGGTTTGACAAAAGTTTATGTAAAGATTTATGTCAAACAAAAAAAGCCCCGAATATTCGAGGCTTTATCGAGACGATTTATGTCAAAACGACTTACAGATAGATTTTATTCAATTTTACTTTTCCGGTCTTGCCGGTGTTGTAGATCAGAAAATCCGTTATTTTGTTATTGGTCTGCTCCATGACTTTCTTGTTTATGTATCGGCAGGCGATATGGTATGTTTCCCAGGCTTTTTGATTGCTTTTGTATTCCGTGTCCTGGAATTCGTCTTCGGCTATTTCAGAATAGAAAAAATCGTCTTCCAGGTTTTTCTTGTTGTCGATGAAGATGTATTTAAGTATTTTATGGGCGTTCGTGATTTTGTCCTGGATATTGATCAAAACCTTTTGTCCCTTGATATACAAAATACTTCGTCTCTGGTCGAAATACGTTTTGCCCTCGAGTTCGTGGCCGTTTACGAACCCCTCTTGATCAAGCCGTTCAAAGACGTTGCTGTTCACGATCTTAACGGACAATTCAAGCATTTCGCCGGAGTACGGTTTTGAAAACAGATTACATAAATCCCGGACTTCCTGCCGGTTGCAAGTCGGCTCCTGCTTCAGTTTTTTCATCCGGTCGTGGATTTTTTGAAGATTGGAAAAGTAAAGCCAGAATTCGTTTGTGAACAGCGCTTCACCGCTGACGTTGATGAATTCCTTTTCGTCCGTTACGCCCTTGCACATTTCGCCCATGGTGGCCGTGGTTTCGTCAAAAATGCCTTGCAGGATGTTTTTCGCGAGCGGATCGGTGTTGAGCAAGCGGATATACTTGTAAATGATTACAAGTTTCTGGAATATCCCGGTTTCGGCGCACAAAAGCCCGGTCAATTCGAGTATCTTTTCTTTTAATCTCTGGACTGGCATTTTGATTTAAAAAAACCCGGGCAATAAACCCGAGCTAATATATGACTTTGTTGATAATAAAACCGGCTCTTACACCAATGATTTTAAGTTTTCGGTATTGAATAAACATAGGATTTTGTTTTTGTTTTTATTAAACAAATTGATTTCATAGTTTGCTTTAGTTCGCTTTAACATATTCCTAATTATACACTTTTTTTCTTAAACATAAAAGTGGATTAGGAGTGTAGAATTTGTGGATAAATAAAATTTTACTATCAATCAATGAATTCTTCTTCATTTTTTATTTTTAATATTAGCTATTTATTTAAATATCAATGTGCGTGCTCACATTGATATAATGTGCTAAAATATTAATATAAGGATGTGGATAAATAAAGTATTACTATTATGAGTCAAGTAATTAAAAATAAGGATAATAAGTTTGATGTAAATAATAGAAAATACTTAGGATCAAAATATAAATTACTTGACTTTTTGGAGGAAAAAATTACAAAAAATTGCAACAAGAATGATAAAAAATTTGATTGCTTTGTAGATATTTTTTCGGGTACAGGGGTAGTTGCTAATCATTTTAGAAAATTTTCAAAAAAAGTTATAGCTAATGATATTTTGTATTCTAACTTTGTTATTAACAAAGTTTTTTTAAATTCCACAAAAAAGAACGTTGATTTAGAAAAAGTTGAAAATAAGATTAAAGAGTTAAATAACTTGAAATCTACAAAAGGATACTGTTATAAAAATTTTGGGAATTCATACTTTACCAAAGAAAATGCCTCATATATTGATTCTATTAGAGAAAAAATTGAATATTATAAAAAGACGAATAAAGTTACTGAACAAGAATATTTTGTTTTACTTACAAGCCTGATGTTTGCTATTGATAAAATTGCAAATACGGTTGGTCAGTATGACGCATTTTTAAAACATATAGGCAAAGAGTCTTATAGTAAAGGAAAGCACTTGATTGATAATAATGTTAATAAAAAGATTTTTTTAAAAATCCCTATTATTTATTTTGACGGTATTAATGAAGTCTACAATAAAGACGCTAACGAACTTATAAAAGAAATAAAATGTAATGTTTTATATTTGGATCCGCCTTATAATAGTCGCCAATATGTAGATTGCTATCATGTATTAGAGAATATAATTAGATGGGAAAAACCAAAGCTTTATGGTAAAACAAAAAAATTTGAGAGAGATAATTTAAAAAGCAAATATTGCAGGAAAACACATTCAGTATACGCATTTGAAGATTTGATTAATAATGCAGACTGCGATCATATATTCTTAAGCTATAATGACGAGGGAATAATCCCGGATAATGAAATAGAAAGAATTTTAAAAAGTAAAGGTGATTTAAAAATCTATAGCCAAGATTATAATGTCTTTGGAAATGGTGCGGGAAGTTCCAAAAAAAGAAAAGTCATAGAACGATTATTTTATTGCAAAGTAAAAAAATAATAATGCAACCCAAAGCTCATCTTTTTGTCGTTGATTGCGACACAATGCCAATACATATACAGAAAGGATTTTGCGGAATTGTTAAAATAAATCCGACCAATAGAAGAGGGCACAGCAATGTGTCCTTTTACGGCCAGCTATCTGATCTAATGAACATAAGCGTTGGAGACTTGGTATATTTCTACATGCAAACAAAATCCACTGATAGAAAATTTTTTCAGTTACAAAATCAGAATGATTTTGAAAAGTTAGGACAAGGCTACTACGGAGTTTTTAGAGTTATTGATAAACCATTTATTAGTGAGCGTGAGGTAAGGGGTGAATTTCCCTTTGATAATTTTTTTATTTTTGGATCAAGGGACAATGAAAATTATTCTAATTTTCAACAGGAAGAAAATAGATTGCCCATTTTATCAGTTCGCATTCCCATTGAGCCTATAAATGATTATGAGGATTTAAGAAATAAATTTGTGGATGACAATCAAGCTTATATTGATAAAACTGATGAGGGGCAATTATCTACCTTGCTTTTTAAAAAAATTAAAAGAAAAGGCGAAGAAAGGAGTATTACGCCTATTTTACCGGAGGAAGCAAGTAAAATTGCAAGATTGATTTTTAAACAGGAAAGAAAAAATTTTCCCTTGAATATAGGTAGAAATCTTGTAAGAAAACGAGAAGATGAGGAGAATATAAAATTAACTATGAGTTCGCGCGACCGAATAGTTCTCGACGTTGAAGCCATGCTTGAGGCTTATATATTGAATAATTTAAATAATAGTTTAACTCTCGGGCCCATTGATGATGTGGTGGGTAATTATGACGAGATAGAATTTTGCGGAAATCAAGTTCAATATGGCATATCGGGGAATAAGGTTGATATATTGCTATTGCATAGAAAAAATATTGCCGGTAATACAAATTATAGATACAGAGCCACGGTAATGGAACTAAAAAAAGAACGTATTAAATTAGATGATATTGAACAAATAATTGATTATCAAAAATGGATTGCTCAGTTAACAACATTTAATAATTTAAAAGCAATTCAACCAATTTTAATTGGTAAGAGACCTTCGGCAAGAATGACAACGAACACAAAAGCAAAAATAAGAGAAAATTTAAACACAATTGAACGGATAGGTATTTCTACTCCGAGATTTTTTGAATATTCTATAAATTTTAATAATGATCAGATAACCGATTTAAATTTTCAAGAATTTAACATTAATGATTTAATTCAATAAGTTTATGAAAAATAAAATTTTTAAAATTTGGGTTGATTCTGACGGGGATGTTAATCAAGGTAAATACTTTTTTGAAAATACCGACTTGAATAAATTAAATTGTTCAATCGAAAGAGTTTATTCAAATAAAACGGATAACTTTGCAAAAAATCCAAAAAAAATACAAGATATGTTGTATTTGGATAAACCAGATGTGATAATCACCTATCAAGAGAATGAACAATCGATTGAAATTCCTGTTCTCTCTTTGGAGATTAGTGAGCAAACACCAATGGGACAAAATACTTTTCAAAGATTTCCGAGAGCAGTAGCTTCAGCAGAGCAAGGGGTTCCTTTTGTAATAATTTTTCCTGAAAAAGATTGGGTGCAGAGAACAAAAAAAGAATCAAGCGGTTGGGAAATGGCTTCGCCGTTTGTATTTAACGGATTGAAAAAATTATCAGAATTTCACAATATCCCTGTTTTTTCTGTAAACTGGGCGTGTAATGAAAAAAAGGTTTCGCATAAAGGGTATAAAAGTTACGACACGAAATTTCCGAATATGCCAGATTCGAATTCCGAAGAAATGAAAAAACTTTTCATTTTTATAAATTTGTTGATACAAAACACATTAGGCGGTTATCAAACATCTAAATTACTTGAAAACAGGGAAATTAAAGAGCTGGTTGAAGATTTAGACGCAAAAAGATTTTCAAGAGGCGGAGATTTCTTAAAAAAAATACCGTCGGCTAGTTCTGGCGGAATAGTTAATACAAAAGAGTTAAAAAATTATATAGAAAAGAGTCCGGATATTAAAAAATTTGATACAAGTACATTTCCTGACTACATTAAAGCTCGTGATGAATCATTAATCTTTTATTCCGAAACAAATAACTTTAGGGCTGATCCCTATACGGGTACTATGCTAGTGTACGATTATTCATTTTGCAGATATGGCAAAGAAAAAACAGGAAGACACAGGAATCTAATAGTGCATTTTCCTAAAATAAGTTTTAGCGATATCGAATGTAAATATAGTAGTTACTACGAAAGAAGATGTCCTTTCAAGCCTGGCTCAAAACATGATAATCAATACTTGGCCCTGCATTTAAGGGACGGATGTAAGTTTACGAAAATCAAAGAATTTCGTATTTACTTTTACTTTGCCGATATAATAATTCTAAAAGATGTTATATTATTTTAATTTATGAGAGAACAAGAGGTTACGCTTGCAATTGAAAAGTATTTAAGAAAAAAAAATTGGGAAATATTAAGTTTGAATAATCCCTTTTCCGGTAAATCAGTTTGGATAAAGCCTATTGGTGGCTTTAGGGGAAAGGGCACCTTGATTCCTGACATTATAGCGCGAAAAGAAAAAATTTATTTGATTGTCGAGTCGTATGAAAAATTAAAAATAAAAGATATTGGAAAATTAGAAAAGTATTCTAAACCAGAATACTTAGATTCAATCAAAGAAATTTTTGATGAAGAAAGCCCAGTATTGGTAAAAGCCATGTCTTATCCGGAGCCTATAAAACTACACGGATATCCAAAAGATTTTATTGTCTTCGGAATTGATAATAATTATGCCGTATCAAGTTATATAGGGAAAGATAATTATTTTTTTGAAAAAAGAGAATTTATTAATTCAAATAAAAATATTTTTATATAATATGAACAAAGATAAAAAAGAAATATTCGATGAGAACGGAAAAAGTAGAGGATTTTATTCTGAAAAAAATCAGATAAATGAATTAACCGGCAAAGAATGGCAGTATTGGAGTAAGTCCGTCATAACAAAGCAGTATCCTTTTAATTTTCAGCACAAACTTAGAAATGAACATGGGGGTCAAAAACCACCCGAATTATGTGCTGATTTAATTAAAGTTTTCACTAAAGAAAAGATGAATATTCTTGATCCCTTTGCGGGCGTTGGCGGAACACTATTCGGAGCTAGTTTATGTAATAGAAAAGCAAAGGGAATAGAAATTAATTCAAAATGGACGAAGATATATGACAAGGTATGTAAGCTAGAAAAGATAAAAAAACAAAAAATGATCATCGGCGATAGCAAAAAAATTCTCAAGAATGAAAAGAAGAATTGTTTTGATATGATACTAACAGATGTTCCGTATTGGGATATGGATAAAGCAGAAAAATCAAAAAATAAATTTAAAAAGGTAGGAGAAATCTCCAAAGACAATAAAAGAAGTAAATTGTCAGAATTTAATAATTTTAATAATAAAGAACAATCAAAACAAGAATGGCTAGATGAGATGAAAGAAATATTTACACTTTGCTACCCAGTATTAAAAAAAGGTAGGTATTTAGTTGTTTTTATCGGCGATATGTATAGAAATGGAAGATATCATTTTTTATCAAACGATCTTGCGAGAGTTTTGGAGGATGTTGGTTTTGTTCCAAAGGCAAATATAATATGGTATGATGTATCAAATCGTCTACATATATATGCTTATTGTTACCAATACGTTCCTAGTATGATTCATCAGAATATTTTAGTTTTTAGAAAAGAGTAGTTATTATTAGTCAAAAAAGTTCGGAAGCTGTCCAGGTACGCGAGCCCTATTGAACAGAAAAAACTTATCTAAAATTAGATAAGTTTTTTTGTGTTTTATATACAGAGGTCTTTCGGATTCGAACTTTTTAATGTTTTTTGGTATAATTTGTTTATTAACTGCAAAAATATCGAATTCTCAACATCACAAAAAGAAATAAAAAGAAGAAAAAAGGCATTTATATCTTTATGCATATTTTTTGGTGTTGGATTATTGTTTACATTATTATTCTTCAATTATCAAATTTCTTTCGGAATCGTATATATGTTATTCGGAGTATTGTTACTGACTGGAATTTTAACTTTTAGATTCTTGTCAAATTTTGCAAAAAATATTTTATTTATCGATAATAACAAAATTATATTAACTAACTCAAAAAATTCATCAGCAATTAATTTGTGTGAGGTTTATAAGATAAGGATAAAAAGAAGAACGAATGGAGCAATCAGAGAAATCTATATATGGTCGAAGAACGGAAAGCCTTTTTTTATTAGCGCTTTTGAAAACGACTTTGATAGAATAGAAAAAATAATTATCGATGGCATAGACAAAGACGTATTGATAAAAGAAGTTGTTGAGCCGCTTAATTTTGACCATTTTTTATTTTATCCTATCTTTGGATTATGCACTGGGGTTTTATCTGCTTTATTTTTTAATACGATATTTAATGCGAATATTCAGATAATCAATATCGCTCTTATTATTGCCTGCATATATGCTTTTGTCCTTGGAATATTTTTTATTTTGAAAAAACCGATGTTTTCAAGAAGCGCGAAAAAGAATGCGATTGCTGATTATATTTTTGGAGCAATTTTGATTTTCTTCTCTATTGTTATTTTCTTAATAGGAATGTAGATTTAAATATTTTTTATAAACTAACATAGTTCGGAAGCTGTCCAGGTATGCGAGCAAACAAAAGAGGTAATGTTATCATAATATTACCTCTTTTTGTATTATATCAATTTTTCAAAAACCTTATAATCAAAGACCTGACCCCTTTATACTGCTTGGATATTGAATTTTTTAGTATAAACTGTTAAAATAATCTATATGAAAGAAGTTATAAATAAACAAAATTATTACGAGAACTATGGATTTCTTGATAGCGATCTTAACGCTATGCATGATCACTTAAAATCTATGGGTCTACCAGATGATATTTTAGAAATGGTAAATGAAAAAGAAAGTGCTAATATTTTAATTCTGGGATCAGCTACAACTCAAAATCTTAACGGAGTGAGCAAAATTGATAAATATTTTCGACCCGATAAAGTAGAACAGGATAAAGTAATTATTATAGACAAAAATTTTTACCCACTTAGTAAACACAAAAAAGATATAGATTGGATCGAAGGAAAAGATGGATGGACCAATCAACCAAAATCTACTCCCCAATTCCCCTACCCTAAATTTGAACTCGCTCAAGCAGATATGTCACAACTACCTTTCGCTGATCACAAAATTGATATAGTAATTTCTGATTATACTCTTAATTTTTTAGATGACTTAAATCAGGTTGATAAAACTTTTCAGGAAATATCGTCCTCTCTATCTGAAAATGGAATTGCTCTAATTTCTTTTAGAGGGAATGAAAAATATCCACCAGGACAAGATAATCAGATCAATAATGAAAATGATAAACAAGAGCACACACTAAGAGGAGGAGTAACGGTACATTATTTTCCATTAACAACTTATTTTAACATAGCTAAAAAATATAATTTAGAAGCTATAAAAACAAATTCAATAGGCACTGATACCTTTGCGGTATTTATTAAAAAAGAAACCAAAAAAAATTAAATCTATTTATATAATAAAACTGGTTCGGACTTTACTCGGTAAAGGGAGCTCTATAGAAACCGTCAATCTTGGCGGTTTTTTTGTTATGAAATCCTGAAAAAGTGGGTACCCAGGGGCTGGATTCGAACCAATAAAAATATTGATGTAATATTAGTGAACCATTTTATAAAAAACAGGTGTTGCACCTCGGAGTTGAATGTACCTAAAAAAGTAAGTTCTTTTTAATATTGGGATTATGCTTTATTTAATACTGGGATTATATGCAAAAAACGGTTAATTTTGAATTACACTTAAAGGAGGTTTAAATGTGTACTGAATATAAAGAAATTTCTTTGGCACTAAAAGGAAAAATACCATTTTCTGATAAAGTAGAAATTTCGTGTGAATGTGGTAAAAACTTTACCGGAAAATTAAAACAAAATCTTCCCTTATTAGATTGCCCCGAATGTTTAAGAAGATATCAATTTTATCAAGAAGAAAAAAAATATAAAATAAAAATTCATCGCAGATTAACTGATAATGAACAATTTGAAGCAGAGTGTGCAGAAGGATTACACAAATAAAATAAATAACAGAAGGAGATATTCAATGAACTTATCAGGGATTAAAAATGAAGGTATTTGGAGAAATGACGGATATGAAGAAGAATATGAATTCCTTAAGGATTTAGGAGTTCAGGCTCTAGCAGTGGAACATATTACAGTCGCATTTAAGGACGATAAAAGTTATTCAACGAGCTTTGAGATGAGACATGTTGTGGACTCTGAAGGAAATCGTGGATTTATGTGTTTTGTGAGCAAAAGATTGCTCTATATGGATACATATCGTCAAGGTACGACACAAGAAGTATATGACGAAGTGAAAAGTATGGGCGAAACCATGCAACAGGAAGAACTTCGGCGGTCATGGCTTAACCTGAATTGAGCATAACTAGTCTTTATCAAAAAATTTAAAAAATAAACATAATAAACAAAAAAGGAGACCAACAATATGAAATGCTTTCAATGTAAAAAAGAAATTACTAATGAGAGTAAAATGATTCTTATAAGTGCAGATGGTGATTTTGTCTGCGGACAAAATTGTAAGGATAAATATGAAACAGAAAAAGCACATTTCTTTAATGAAATTGTGCATTCACCCGAAAAAACTGAATCATATTTACTGGGAAGATAATATATTCAAAAATTAAGCGACACGGAATAAACCTGTCGCTTTTTATTTCTTTAAAACAGTTCTAATTCGCGTAAGAGTCGGGAGCATTCTTAAGACCGCCAATTTTGGCGGTTTTTATATTGTGAAATTTAGAAAAAACGGGTGCCCCAGGACTGGCCCCGTAAAATAGCTTCGCTGTCACGGGGTAAAATTCGAACCAATTGTGCTATAATACAAATATGTTAACAAAAGAACAAAAAATCTGGATAAATCATTTAAGCAATACTGATATCATCAAAGTAATTCCTTATAATCCTAAAACAAAGGATGTTTTTAGGATAATCAAAAAAGATCTCAAAAAAATATTGGGTAATGTACGGATATCTCATCGTGGTTCTACTGCTCTAAAAATATCTGGTCAGGGTGAAATAGACTTATACATTCCTACTACAATAAAAGATTTTAATAGGTATTTGGATAAACTAACAAAGCACCTTGGAAAACCTGGAAGTGTTTATCCTCTGGAAAGAGTGAGATTTGTAAAATATATAGACGATATTAAAATAGAAATATTTATAATAAATAAAAATAACTCGGGATGGAAAAATTCCATTAAATTTGAACAAGCCCTAAGAAAAAATAAAGGATTGCTAAATAAGTATGAAAAATTAAAACAGAGTTGTGATGGTCTGTCAGTCAAAAAATATTACGCTAAAAAAACAGAGTTCATCAATTACGTCCTATCTACATAAAAAATTTCGGACATCCTCGCATACTATTTTTGACAAAAAGTATAACATATGTTATACTTTTTTGTTGGTCTTTTCCCTAAATTCTTTAAACCCATATAAAAGGAGAAAACTATGCTTAAATATTTTTGCACTTCCCTGTATTCTGAAAATTTAACCTGGGAAGATTTTTTTCCTGTTAACGACGACAACCTTCCTAGGGTTACCGTTGACATCGAAAAAAAAGGAAAAAGGGTTGAAGCCATTAAATTTTCGCGAGATAAAGATGACGGGTGGTATGACGCCTACATTCCCAGCTTCACGGTTGATAACGTGAAAAGTGTTCTCGCCCAAATCAACGGCACAACTCCCGAAGAAATCGAAATCGATTGGCAGGGTACTATACAAGCCTGCTAGCCAAACCTCGGGAGCAACAAAAAAGGTAACATTATCACAATGTTACCTTTTTATTTTATCGTATAGGAATTTTCCCTCTAACCCCATATCTATTATATATCTTCATCTTGTGGGGGATCTCCCGAAGGGGGACTATTTGTTACTGTTTATAAAAATAAAAGTGATTAATATTAGATATACTGTTATTTACCACCCCTGCGGGGGACCTCAAAAAGCTCGAAGAGCTTTTCTTGTATTTTATTAACTTTATAAAATCTTATCATTAAAGACTTGAGGAATCATTATAAAGTGCTAAATGTTTTGTAAGTTGTTTTTAGGGATTGGATTTAATTATTACAATTTAGACATGCCGTATATTGCGCATCACACACATTTACACAATTCCCGTATTGCGTGGCGCATGAAGTATAAAGACAATCTTCCGTTGATCGGTAGCAAGTGTCCCGGCAGGTATTATATTTGCGAGTACAGGCATTTTGATCACAGCCTCCCGAATCAGGCTCAACGGACGGTGGCTCTTTATCCGGTTTACAGGTACCACCTTCCGCAATACAGACAAAATGAGAACCGGCGGGACAGCTTTGCCAGAAAGTACCGTTGCATAATTCACTGCCTACCGGCATACAGGAAGGGTCGCCCGAGGGCGGGCAATAAAATTTTTCGCCGTTTTGGCACGGAGCCCAGTATTTGCCGTTGCATGATTCACGATTCAAAGGAACGCAAGTGGCGTCGCCCGATGGCGGACAATAAAACTCCTGATCACTTGGGCACGGACCCCATTTTTTACCGTTGCATTCAAGGCCTTTTGGTTGGGCCGCTTGAGTATCTATATTTGTTTGACTGGCGGTTGGCGCAGTTTTGGTTTCTTGCTTTGGCGCTGTTTGTTTTGGCGCGGTCTTTGTTTCCGGTGGCGGTGTTGTTTTTATTTCTTGATTCGTAGACGGCAACTCCTGTTCAACTGTTTCTTTTTGGCATTCTCGGGCCACATCTACACAGAACATGCCGCAAAACTTTTTACCGGCAGGACAGATGGAACAAGTACCGGGTTTGCGCAGTCCGCAAGAACCTCCCGGCTTCAAACAGTAAACATTAGAATTACAACATTCGGCATTGGTAGGAATACAACTATTATAACAAGCTTGAAGACCATAGGGACAGACCGCTTGAGTTAATAAATTTCGAATTTTTTTAGCATCGCTGAAGCGATTAGCTTGCCACACTTTTTCTGTTTCCGCCCAAGCTTGCGCCGCCGCCACAGATGTTCCCGCACTATTTTCCGGAATCTCCTTCATAATCACATTTGAGCCGTGATTGGAATACTTGGCTGGCTGTCCGTTTTTCTCCACGCCATAAAAATAAACCTGATTTTCCGCAAATAAATTCAAAAGCATGAGCGAAGACATGTCAATTCCAGCGCAATCAAGTATTGATCCGCCCTTGTCGGCCAAACAAGCTCCATTACCGGCAGCCTGGCTGATTACCACGTTGCCTTTTTTCGACCACTCCGATGACTCAACAACATGTAAAAGACCTTTGGTGAAAGATTCCCACTGGGTCATGGCCCATGAATTGGAATCGGCGCCGTTTTCTTTGTCAAAAATTTCAGAGTTTTGAGTTATGGGCATAAGCGCCAGCGATATGTTTACAGCTACTTGCTGTCGATTCGTTTGCGCGCCGGCTAAAACCATTGCCAGCGCCGCATAAACCCTATCCGCCGATGAACAATATTTTTCACCGCATTTAACACTGCTGACATCAATTTGCAGAACTGGTCCCTTGTTGCCCATCGCCTCGCGCACACCATTAACCATATAACCGTGATTATCTTTAAAAATATCGATTTGAACCACGATAATGCCGGCATCAGGATCAGGACTTTTGAGCATAGCGGCTGTTAAATTTTCGGTGGCATTATTGGTATCAGTCAGGTCAACAAAACTATCACCGGCTTCAACAACTACAAAATTGGGTTCGACGCTCAAAACAAAATCTTTATTATTTACAGCCGCGATAACTGTCTCGATATTTTCCGCAACTTCCACAAAATAATAACCGAATGTCGGAATCCGCGTCAGCACCTTGCCACCGAACGGCAATATCAGATTTTCAATTTCTTCGACGCTTGTTTTTGGGTCAACGAATATATTGGCTTGCCTCGGGAACAAAGCAATCATTTCTCCGCTCGGCATGACGATCATTTCCGATTCTGGCATTGATCCGTTATAAATTACCGCATCCTCAAATAAACTAACCCGAAAAAGAGTAGAGGTATCGGAAAGATATCCGACTATCGGGACACCAATGAATATTGTCAACATCAACACCATCTTTTTTAAAATTTTATGTCCAGTCAACAAACAAAGTATGAGATATGAACAAATCACCAGAACAAAAGAAAAAAGAAAAGTGGCAATATATACGCCCCTATCGTTAAAACCCAAATAATCATCATTTATCCAAATAACGAAGAAACTCAAAAAAAAGAAACCCAAAACAGGTTTCCAAATCTTGGGTCTTTGATCTTTTTTATTATCAAGATCGATTCTTTTACCCATATAAAGTTATTTAAAAAAATTTATATTAGCGAATAAATTGACATAATATATCTAAATTATAAAATAAAACCAGAAAAGTCTCAATATTAACTATTTTCCTATATTGATAAAAATTACTGACGTACGATAATTAATAAAAAAATCTTATAAATCCAGTATTACCCCCATATTCAACTTCTTTCTATATTTTAAGATCCGCTTATATACCGGTATAAAACCGCTGCTTTTAAATCTGTTTTAAAAAAAGTTCTAATTGGCGTAATTTCTTGATAAAATTACTTTGCCGTCTTATCAGGTCTACCTTAAAATCTATCAATAATCACTTTTAACGGTGGAAAGCCATTGAAATAAATCGAACTATAACTGGAGGTATAAGCGCCCGTGGTTAAGATGTATATTTTATCGCCGTCTTTTATATCCTTGTCTAATTTATACTTTTTGTTTTCATACAGGATATCCATACTATCGCAAGTCGGGCCGGCAATTATATATTCACGCATATCATTACTATTAAAATCTGGTCTAGTGGATGATTCTGTAAAAATAGGATATTTGATGCACTCATCAATCGTCTCGATCAATCCGCCGAATTTGCCGATATCCAAATAAAGCCAGGAATACCTATTTTGACGGGATTTCTGCGATACCATTACCACCTCGCTAACGATTACACCGCTATCAGCGGAGATGGAGCGACCAGGCTCAATTATTACTTCCGGTAGATTTTCACCGAAATCCTCTTTTAAAAAACGGGTAATTTCTCTAGCGTATTCGTTTATGGTGTTCGTCGGTTGAACATAATCAGAAGGAAGGCCGCCGCCTATGTTGATCATTTTTAAATAAATACCTTTTTCAGCCAGAGAGTCAAACATGTAGCGGCACTGGGCAATAGCATTATCCCATTGTCCGACATCGCGTTGCTGAGAACCGACATGAAACGATAATCCATATGATTCAAGTCCTAGCTTTTCAGCCATGATGGCTAAATTGTAGATAACATCAGGGTGGGCTCCGAATTTGCGAGACAGAGGCCAATCAGCACCGCCCGAATCACAGAGCAAGCGAAAAAAAACTTTGCTACCGGAAGCCTGACGAGCAATCTTTTTTAAATCATCCTCTGAATCGGTTGCGAAAAGTCTAATACCCTTACTATAGGCATAGGCAATATCTCTTTCTTTTTTAATGGTGTTGCCGTAACTCATTCTTTCCGGCGCGATACCCAATTCTAATAACTGGTTCATTTCATAAACAGTGGCGACATCAAAATTTGATCCTTTGGCGAATAACGCTTTAATTACTTCATTGTTGGGATTGGCTTTAACGGCGTAATATACTTTAGCGTAGGGAAGATTTTCCCTTAGCTCATCGTAGCGTTTCTCGATACGATTCAAATTAATAAGAAGAAACGGAGTTTTTTCCTGACCGGCGAATTTACGCACTTTAGCAAATTCTTCCTGTGAGAGGAATTTAAAAAGACCGTATTGTTCGTTTTTCATTTTTTTGTGGGTGCTTTTTAAAAAGCTTTCCTAAAATATTTAATAATTATACTAGAATTATATAGATATTTTAAAAAATGTAAATATGCCAAAAAATTAATTTTGGAATTATGCCCGAAATTAAGAATTTTTTGATTAAATAATAGCTAATTAATCATTTTTATTACCCAGGCTATGCTAATTTTAATCATCGAATAAATGTTATAAAATTCTACAAATATATAATTTAAAAAGCAAAATAAAACAACTCACTTTATGAGTTATTTTATCATATTTCTAAAAAAATTTAATAAATCCAAAATATAATACCTCGTATGTCAACTTTTTTAAGTAAGATATATTGAATTATTTAAAAATATTCATTTTAAAGATGTAGGAGAAATGAGATAAAGCGGAGTAGACAAGACCTTTCTGACCTCTTTACGGCAGGCAGGCTTTATTTGGCGGCGGGAGCGGTTTTGTTTGATTTTGAGTGGAAATTAAACTAAAATAATAATATATTAAAAGCTGGTATAATTTTATAGAATAATATTATGAAATTCAAAAAGATTAACTTTAATGGTTATCATTTAAATCTAAATCTCAAAGATGACGCCGGCTTAAGCGTAGTTAATGAGATTTTTAAGTATCGTGAATATCGGATAATTGAAAATATTATTGTTGACACCGATGGCCCCATTGTTGATGCTGGTGCGCATTTAGGCTTTTTTACTATTTATACTAAATGCTTGAATCAAAATTCTAAAATTTTCTGCCTAGAGCCGGAAAAAGATAATATAAAAATCTTAAAAGAAAATTTAGCAAATAATAATATTGCCGATGTTAATATTTTACAAATGGCACTTGCTGATAAAAGCGGAATGGGTAACTTAATAATATCTCATGATAGCCATAATCATCGATTATCAGTCGGGGGTGCCGTATTAAAAACACAAAATTTGGATATTCAAAAAATTAACACAATTACAATAAGTGACTTAATTAATAAATATCAATGGCCTCATATTTCTCTTTTAAAAATGGATATTGAAGGAGCAGAAAAAGATGTAATCAATTCTCTTTCTGTTCATGACTTCTCAAAAATTAAAGCTATTGTTTTTGAATATCATGAAAATTATAATGTTAATCATGGGGTGCTAGAAAAAATACTTCGAAAAAACGGTTTTGGCGTAGAGATATTCCCTTCACAGTTTGATAAAAAAATGGGTATATTATTTGCAAATAATAAAAAAAATAAATAATTAATCCCTTTTTCATAGAACCTAATTAAACCAATTTCTTATCATTCCTACAAACTGATAAACACCGTACCATTATTCGCTGAACACCATATCGTGCACACCCGGATATTCAATCTCCTTCTTACTAAAAATTTTTTAATTTCATCAAAAAATAACACCTGGTGACTTAAACAACTTTGGTTTATTTTTCTTGCCCTGATGACAATTTTTTTATCTGTTTCTTTAATTCAATCATTTTTAACTCACGATTAACTATTATTTCCGAAAATTTTTTCATTTCTTCTATCTTTCTTTCAAGCTCCAAAGTTCTTTCTTGTACCCTTTTTTCCAAATTGTGATTACTTTTTTCCAAATCAATTTGTGATTTTTTAATTTTTTGGAGCATATTATTGAATGCTTCTGTTAACTGCCCTATCTCATCATTGGAATGGTTATTTGAAATTTCCATAATAGTCTTTTCATCACCACCTGTTGTAGCTGCATCCTTGAGTTTGTTGATTCTTGAAATTATTGGCGCAATAAGCACAAAACCCAAGATTGCTGAAAGAACTATCATAATGATTGAAAAGAATATAAGATTAATTCTTAATGCATAAATATCATTAAAAATATCAGAACGATTAACATATGTAGCCACAACCTGTTTGTTTGGTAGTAAACTATAAGCAATAATAGCTTGTTCATTAAAAATAACACCCTCTTCCTTGGTATCCTTAGCCATAAGAAGCGATTCTAGAAGCGACTGGCTTATTGTTTCTTGCGGATTAACAATAAATTTGTTGTCTCGATCAATTAAAAAAGAAAAACCGTTTTTTATGGTTTTTTGACTAGACACAAACTCGCTGATTCCCTCCAAACTAATATCCATACCAACAATACCGATAATATTATTTTTATTATCAATTGCCGGTTCAACAAAAGAATACATTGGGATTCTCGTTAAAGCATCTTCATATGTTGTTGTCCAAACACCCCTCCTTTCTCTTATCGGATCAAAATACCAAGCCATGTCAGGATTATTTGGATCATCAAAGAGTTCCAATGGCTCATCTTCCATAAGTGTAACCACGCCATTTTCAATGGTGTGCCAAGTCTCAAAAACTTCTTTAAAAATTTCAACATTAAATGTAGCATAAATACTCATAACCCCTCCTCCACTTCTATTACTTTGTTCTAAAAGCTTAGAATCTATTTCTGTTAAATAATTTATCCTTTCTTCAATATATTCTTTATTAACCTTGGCGATTTCAAATTGAAAATTATTTGCCATTACTGTAGCCACGGTTGACATTATTGATTCAATTTTATTGTTCTCTGACTCAATTTTATTAGCCAAATTTCTAGTATTTGATAAAATAAGAGTTATTGCTTGTTCTTCTAGTAAATCCGCCCCTTTTGATATGGAAAAAAAAGCGATAACCCCTCCCAGTGTTAGGGTGCAAAAAATAATAATAAGAATTATTTTTAATCGAATGCTTATCATATTTATTTTATTTAAAAATATATTAAATCTATATATATTATAACATTTTTTTACAATTTTTCACACAAATTTTTAATATTAACTTTATATAAAAAATCACAATATATCATAAATTTATGCAAACATTATAAAAAAACATCTCTCGTGAATAGAGATGTTTTTTGTATTTTTAAATTTAATCTATTTTTTCCAAATATTTCTAGCAAGCTTCCATGTATATTTTACAACAATCAAAACGATGAATAGATATATAATGTATTCCAGAATCAAAAATAATAGGGCTGCTAGGTTAATGGTAATATCCTGCGCGATTTTATTTATATCACGAACAAAAGATTTAATAGCTGTTTTCCAAGAATCTTTTAAATCCTCTCTATCAATAAACTTGTTTTCAAATACATAAACCCTAAAATAAGTATACTCTAGGCGGTCAAGCTGTTCTGCCTTAGATCGATTCAAGCGCTCCAGTTGAGAGTTGATATTGATTCTTTCCTGAGTTAATCTTTCAATGATTCTAATTTTACTGTCAATAATTTTTGCCAGATTTTCCACATCTCGGGTTTTGGTTGCAAGTTCAGTAATGTCGTCATAAGCATTAATCGCATTATTTAATGTTTCTTCAATAGAATTTAACTTTTTCTGAAGTATTTCCAGCTCGCTGGTATAATCCTCGATTAAGCGCTTGATAGTATAAGTATTTTCGTTAAGCTCCTTGGGGTCCAAAGATTCAATAATCGACAAAATCTCTTTTACGCTATCACGTTTTACTTTAAAGCTATAATTACAATTTTTTTCATACTCGCTGGCGTTCTCAAAAATCACATCTTCCCGCGATTTTAAATCGGCAATTTTCTTGCAGGTCTCATCTAAATAACGCGTTTCCACGGTAGTATTATACTCAGTAACCTCAAACTCTTCCGCATCATCACCGATAATATTGCCGTTGTTTACCGGAGGTATGGAAGTAGAGGGAGCCGTTATATTGCGAACAGACAAACCGACTGCGTCTACTGCTCCGCCGTAATCCATATCGTACGACTCACTCATGCCAGGGCTGATTTTAAGAGCTGACATGTTTTGACTTTTTGTGTTTATGCCCGAAAAAGAGTTGAGGGATGAACCAATTAAGCGAAAAGCAAGAGCAATCAGGATAATGGCAACTAATGCCAAGCCGGCTACTTTCAAAATATTCGCCGGTTTTAAATTTAGATTTTTAAGAAATTCCATAATTTAAAAATAAGTTAATTAGCCTATATATATTATAACGAATTTTCACAAAAAATGTAACAACTGTAAATAAATTTGGCTTTTATGGTATAAATTTATAAATAAATTGTAAAAATTAAAAAAATATAATATAATTTTTGTAGGTCAACTAAATCGGGACAATTAGCTCAGTTGGTTAGAGCGTTCGCTTCACACGCGAGAGGTCACTGGTTCGAATCCAGTATTGTCCACTGAAATAAATTAACATTTTTTTAATATTGATTTATTTCAGTTGATAATATTTGGTTGAGAAACAGTGTGTGAGCAAGGTGGATAGAAGATTTTATTATTAAATATGGTAAAATATATTATATCAAAAATTGGTGCAACTTATGAGGGTGTGAGGCTTCCGCCTCTTCGAATCCAGTATTGTCCACAAACTTTAAAATATTATAATTTATAATTTTTTCAGATTCATAAAACATAAAATATGTATTTAGGCTCCAATGAGCAACAAAAATAAAGGCGGGCATCGTATAATGGTATTACATCAGCTTCCCAAGCTGGATAAGCGGGTTCGATTCCCGTTGCCCGCTCTAGTATAATAGAAGAGTCTCACTTAAGACTCTTTTGTTATATTAGGGTTGTGATTAGGGGAATCGAACTAATTTCGAGCGAGATGTGAGGCGGAATGGAAGCGACAACGAGCAAGCGAACGACGACGACTTTTTGGGAAAAAGTCGACGGGAAACTCTGGACAAGAAAGTAAGGAGCTATTAGGCGACGAGCGAACGCGAAAATTCCCGTTGCCCGCTCTAATAAAAAACATGAGATGTTTTTTCGTTTCTGTGTGTAGGTAGTGGGTGAGAATTCGTAATGATGATTTTTATCTAAACATTGTTATAAAAGCATTGTATAACACCTTAATATGATGAGCTCCTTTGTAAATCGGAGAAACTTTTTTATTCAATTTAAGAAGCGAAAAAACCGCTATTTGAGCAGATCTTACTGAGTACTCCACCGTAAAAACAACATCATTTAAAATTTCACAATACTGCCCTAAAAAGGCTAAATTAACTGAATTTTTAGGTATTACAGGCGGTCTGTCGCTTATTGCTCTAGGTAAAAAATGACTTGTGACATAAGGCGTCATACAGGGAATACAAACTGAATTTTTAAGAATTTTATCCAAGTATTCATCAAATCCCAAGTGATAAATTAACTCGGTTAATATTTCTTTTCCGTTGCATTCTGACATTTTCTTTTTTATAAAATTTCCCTTCTTATCTGAAAATAATCCATAACCCCAGCAAAGTGTAACGCCTTCGGGCTGATTAATAAAATATGGCTTATAAGACAAAACTATGGACATGAGCCAATTAGAGTCTATTAAATTAATTCCGCCATAAGTAGTTACTTTTTTATGAATAAACTTTTCTATTAATTTAAAAAATGTAGGATCTCGAAAAGTAACAGTAAAAGATGTCCACTTTGATTTGTCTATATAGGAATTAAAGACATGAGGATTTCCAAATTCTGGCCTATCTTTTGAAATATTTTCCCAAAGAGTCCATGAAGCGCTCTTATTTTTATAATCAAGAAAAGGCGCTTCATCCATGGAACCAATGCTGGAATTAGCCACAATAGAGCCAAGTGACACAAAAACAAAATCGTTTTCCTCAACAGCAATTTCTCCCACTTTTCCGTCCTGATTAAAATGAATATGGCTTACTATTTTTTTATTTTGCTTCAATTTAAAATCCAAGTCTGTAATTTTAGTATTTATTACAAAATTAACACCTTGCCTTTTTAACCAATCCTTAATCGGCAGAATAAGGGACTCATATTGATTATATGGTGTAATCTCTATGGTTTCCAGGGTATTAATGGAAGGAAAATCCTGAATAAACCTAATAAAGTATCTCCTAAATTCCATTAAACTATGCCACGATTGAAATGCGAATGCTGTGCAAAATTCGTACCAAAAATTAGACACAAAAAATGATGGAGTAAAATACTCTCTTATTTCCATGTTCTCCAAAGAAGATTCTTTTCGAAATAATAAGTTAAAGATTCTAAATCTATCTTTAAGGTTCAATTTTAAAGGCCTTGAATCAATAGCCCGACCATTTTTCAGTAATCTTGATTTTGAATATGATTTACTTTTTTTATTAAAATCAATAAATTCTTCTCTTATTGTTTTTCCCGGAGAAGTCAAAGACGGTATGAGAGACATTAAATCAAAGGTGCAAGTAAAAGCTTTTTCTTCAAACATTCTAATTCCACGCATCACATACCCCTTAGAATAAGACAAATTTTGAGCATCAAGGCTTCCACCAATTTTCTTAGATTCATCAAATATTTTAATATTTTCACCCTTTATCTGCCCGTCTTTTATCAAATAAACAGCGGCGGAAAGAGATGCGATGCCGCCGCCGACAAGATATGCTTTTGATGTTTTATTCTTTATAGACATTGTCTTATATTAAAAATTTATTATTGATTATATTATAACATTTACTAATACAATATGTTAGTATAGATTTTTCTATAATAAAAACAAGCTAAATTTTAGCTTGTTTTTATTATGAAAAAAAGTATTATGCTTTTTTAACACCAACTGCCGCATTTCCTTTTGGGGTTTTTTCAACCTCAAATGTAACTGCATCCCCTTCTCTTAATTGATCAAAACTAATACCATCTAGGTTGTTGGCGTGGAAAAATAAATCTCCGGCATTATCTTCTTGGCTGATAAAACCAAAATTTTTATCAGTCAACTTTTTGATTGTTCCTTGCATATAAATGTAAAGATAAAATTAATTAAGCAAATACTAAGAAGTAGAAATTAAATTTTATCTCTACAATTCTAATATTCGTCGCCCCTTTTAAAAGGGTGGATAGTAATTAAACTAACAATTTAATATTAGCATAAAAAAAAATTTTGTCAATATTTTCTGTTTATAAAAAACTGCGCCTCGCGGCGCAGTTTTTTGATTAGAAATATATTTGAAGATAGTTAAAATCTTTTAATTATTTCTTAGTATCGTCTTGGACGATCTTGCATTTTTTGCTTGTGGCAATCTCTGCAAAACAATGGTCTTTCTCCATCTGGTTCAAATGGAAGCTCTGTAATTTGGGCTCCGCATTGTGAACAGGTCCAATTTCCTTTGATCATTTGTCGATCGTTGGAATAGTTTCTATTATCCATTTAAATGTATGCTCAAATATTAATAAAATAATAATACTTAAGACTTTATTGAATTATAATAAAAGTATAGCATAAAAGTATTTAATAGTCAATAAATAATGCAATTTTTAACAATAAACAAATTTTTCATATAATTACTTCATTATACCCAATAAAAACAAACTGATTTTTAATTAATTTGACTAATTGACAGATTTATTTTATGCGTGTTAAACTTGTTCTACATTAGTTTTTTAACAATTTAAATAATAAAGGAAAAAAATGGAAAAAGTTCTTTTTTTCGGTGGCCCATGGAATTGTTTTTCAAACTTTTCAGCGTTTAAGGTTAATTATATGGGTATTGATTGGATGACTTCAGAACATGCCTATCAGGCCAGCAAATTTTTTGATGAAAAAATATTCCAAGAAATCCTCACTGCATCTTCAGCCTATAAAAGTAAAGAAATCGCTCAAAAATATGAAAAGCATGTAAAAAAAGATTGGCATAAAATTAAAATCAATATTATGGAAAAAATCGTTCGCGCCAAACTGGAACAACATGAATACATTCAAAGAAAACTTCTGGAAACCGGAGATCGGGAAATTGTAGAAGATTCACCTTATGATAATTTCTGGGGCCGCGGTCCTGATTGGGAAGGAGAAAATCATTTGGGTAAAATTTGGATGAAATTAAGAGAAGGATTGAAAGCTAAAATAAAACAAGGAGATAAAAATGTCTGAAAAAAACAAAAAAACCAAGCAATTATTTTCATTAAAATTTATTGGAAACATTCCTAGGGGAAAATTTGAGTTTAGCTGTATCTGCGGCCAATACTCAGGATGGAAGAATAATCTAAATGGTGAAAACCAAACTATAGAATGTCAAGATTGTGGGGTGAGATACAAATTTGTACAGCAAAAAAATCATTTTCATATATATATCATTTCTCTTGAAAATATTATTAACAGTTCCTATGAGTGCAATTGCTCATGTCATCAAACCGGTGCTATTCATATTGTCGCCTGTTGCGACCAATGCAAAATATGCGGTAAAAATATTAAAATACAAATGATGAATAAACATCTAAAAACTTGCCATCATAAAAAATAAAACAATGCGGAGAAAAATCTCCGCTTTTTTAATTAAAGTGAATAAATATTGTAATAACTAAAAATATATTACTGAAAGAAATTTAATTTACGAAAATATTGATAAAATTTCTAACAAACGGAGTATTTTTTACTTTTATTTCTATCGAGTCTTCAATATAATTGTCGGCTCGATCATAAACTTTGACATAAATCATGTGATTACCGGCTTTATTAAAAGGAATATAAAGCGGCGACTTAGTGGGGAGATAAATACTATCATCAAGCTTAATATAGAATAAATTCGGCTCTATTCCGCTAACAGCGTCCCTTGATTCAAACTCAGTTCTCACAATTTCTCCATTGTTGATTATTCTGCTATTTACTTTAAGATGTAAATATTCCGGCGGACTACTATCTATTTTCACCTTATAATGGTACACCGATCTCATAATTCCATCACGCACTCCCCCAATGTGGAAATAATAAACCCCATCATCTTTTGGAGTAAAATTTATAAAACTTTTGTCTGTTTTATTTTTACCGTCAGGAATTGAAAATGGACTATTGTCTAATAAATAATAGTATTCAGAAGCCCAATCATCTTGCCAAAAAAGATCAATATTTTTGTTGCGATACCAAGTCTCGCTGTTTGGGTGGGTGTAAGAGAATAAAAATAGTTGGATATTTTCTTCATCTGTTTCTCCTCCTAAATCAGCTGCGAAATAACTGGAGTCAATTGTATCCCGAAGAACATTGGTCCCCAATCCATCATTTGCTAAAACTTGACTCTCGGGACCAAATCGTAAACTGATTTGTCCTGTCTGTAAGGGTTCAATAATTAATTCTGCCAATATTCCTTTCTCTTGAGAAAATCCTGGATTTGGTAGTCCGCAAACTATGCTCACTTGTCCATTTTCATTATCTATATTTTTTTCAATAAACATATTAGAAGTACCGGTTTTACAGAAAGAACTATCAGTTATTATTTTATCTACTTTAACCATTTTGGGGTCATAATTAATAACTGCTTTAACTGCATTAATTGCCTCTCCTCCTGATAATAGGTTTATAGCAATCTTTTTATTATTATTTATATCTATAGCAGCATACTCCGGATCAAATTTTAAAACGGAATTATAAATTCTATACTCATAAGCTTTTTTAAGTTTAATGGCGGGATGATAAAAGCCATAATATAAAATATTGTTCCAAACTACAATTGTTAAAAATAAAACAACAAATAATAAAAAAATAATTTTTTTATCAATTTTCCTTCTACTTTTTCTAAAACGCAATAAATACAACAAAAAAACAGTAAAAAATAAACTAGCAATGAATGAAGGGGTGATAAACTTGGAAAAATAATTAAATTTATAAAACAAAAAAATTGCACCATCTTCACTCGCCAACTCCTCTAAGTATAACTTATCAATAAAATATTCTTGGTTATTCAAAAATAAAGAATCATTGGATTTGCTCAAAAAAATATCAGATGCTCTTTGTATATCAATATCAATATTCGCTGAAAATATTTTTTCAACCTCCTTGTTTATAAAGCTTGTTTCTATAATTCCTTCATTTTGCACAAAAACTCCGATATCTGTATTTTTATCCAAATATCTATTTTTAAAGTATTTTATATATTCGCCGTCTATTCTTTTATTAATTACCAAACCACCAATTACTTGTTCATTGCTCACAATGGGCTGTCCTACAACCATTTCAATCAAACTGGCTCCCTTAACATCAAAAGAAGAAAAAATCTGTCCTTTTAATATTTGTTCTTTCCATTTTATGGCTTGAAAAATATAATTATCACTGTTTTCCAAATTATCCACGCCCGAGATGGTTTTTCCATCTTTATCTATTACTGTTATAGATAATACATCTTTTCTGTTTTTTATATTCTTGATAGCTTCGCTGATCTCTGTAATTTTTTTATTTTGAACCGCTTCCACAAAAAATGGAGTACTTGCCATCTCTTTTGATAATTTTAAAAATTGTAAAAATTCTTTATTAAATAATATTTCAGTATTATAAATTTTATTGTTAAATTTGTCTTTATATACAAAAAATACAACATTATTAGTAATGAGAATAAATAAATTAACAAACAAAAATATAAAAGCCAGATACACTGCTTTTTTTACAATATCTTTAGTTATTTTTGTTCTTATCTTTTGAAAAATTAATTTAAAAGGATTTTGTATTTTCATGATTATATAATTAAATATCCTATTTACAAGATACCATTTTTTTGATTTTCTTTCTATATTTAACCTCTATTGTTTTATTATTTCATATAATACAATTGCTTTGTGTATTTTTTTATTCAAGAAAAGCCTGAAAAGCTTTTTGAAGTCTCCACCCAAGGAGGACACAGCGCCTTTCCATGCCCGCCTCAGGCGGGGGCGTGGTGAATAATGGAATAATAGTAAAAAATAAAAATTTCTATAAGATTAAAAAACCACCAATTATAAATTGGTGGTTTTTCTTTAAAATTTCAAAATTAAAATTTCACTTTTACATTTTCTTTTTCTTCCTTATTTTCAATTTCAAAAAATTCTCTTTTGACAAACTTCAGCATGCCAGCGATAAGATTGGTTGGAAATACTTCAATTTTAGTGTTAAAATCTCGTACATTACCATTATAAAATCTGCGAGATGCCTGAATTTTGTTTTCCGTGTCTGATAATTCTCTTTGTAATTCCAAAAAATTTGTATTTGCTTTCAAATCCGGATAATTTTCAGATAAAGCAAAAATAGATTTAAGTGTTGAAGAAAGCACATTCTCCGCCTGTGCCTGCGCTTTTGGATCTCCGCCGGCCTGAGCTTGCATTGCCATATTTCTGGCTTCGGTAACCTTCATCAATGTTCCTTCTTCGTGTTTCGCATAACCTTTTACGGTTTCGACTAGATTGGGAATTAAGTCATATCGACGTTTAAGTTGGACATCAATATCACTCCAAGCTTCCTCTACTCTGTTTTTTAAACGAATTAATGAGTTATACATTCCGATAATAACCAAAATGATAACCACTAAGACGCCTAAAACACCTAAAATAATTGGATTCATAAAATTTTATTAATTAATTGTTAAAATGTTAATATGTTACAATGTTTAAATGAGAGATTATTGTTCTGTAAGCCTAATCGCTTCTTCAATGCTAATCAACCCTTTATTTACTTTTTGTAAAGCCGCTTGTCGCAAGGTAATCATTCCTTCTTTTATTGCCAATTCTGAAATATCTTCATCGGTCGGTTTTTTTAAAATCAAATCCTGAATCGGTCTGGTGATTTGTATTATCTCATGAATACCCTTTCTGCCAATCATTCCTCTTTGGTTACATTTTTCACAACCAAGAGAATGGAAAAATTTCATATCCCTCGGAGCATTAAGCAATTTTATTAATTCTTTAGATGGCTCATATTGTTCTCTGCATTCCGGACAATTTAAACGCGCTAATCTTTGCGCGGTTACACACTTCAGAGCACTAGCTAATAAAAATGGCTCTATTCCCATATTAATCAAACGAACAATAGCTCCAGCGGCATTATTAGTATGGATTGTGGCCAAAACCAAATGACCCGTAACTGCGGCCTGGATAGCAATCCGAGCAGTTTCCCTATCGCGAATCTCGCCTACCATAATAATATCCGGATCTTGACGAAGCAAATAACGAAGCCCGTCGGCAAAAGTAAGCCCGATACTGGGGTCAATATTTGTTTGTCTAACCATATCTATTTTTCTTTCTACCGGATCCTCCAAGGTTACCAGACTTTTTTCACTGCTATTTAATTGATTTAAAATAGTTAAAAGCGTAGTGGATTTTCCACTGCCATTAGGTCCGGTTACGAGCAGTAACCCGTGTGGTTTCCTGGTTACTGTATTTAATATTTTTTCCTGTTCTGGGGTCAATCCTAATTCATTATAGTCTCCAAAATTTTTATTGCTTTCTAAAATTCTAATCACAATACTGTCTCCCACACTGGTTGGAAGAACGGAAATTCGGAGATCAACAAATCTCTCTCCATGCTCAAACTTAATATTTCCTTCTTGCGGTTTTGGAAGTCCGGTCATTTCTAAACCGGCAAGAATCTTAATGCGGGATGACATATGTTCAAAGATAGAAAGTTCTCCTTCAAAAATAATTCTCAAAATACCATCAATGCGATACCGAACAATTACTTTATCCCGCTGAGGCTCAATATGGATATCACTTGCCCCTTCGTCTATTCCTTGATAAAAAATATCATTAACCAATTTAATTACATCAATAGCTTGTTCTGTTTGTTTTTTAGAAAATACCATATTATTTTAAGTAACTTGTAATAAATAACAGATAACATGTTCTGCAATTGAACTACTCTGTATTTATTTTATTAATTTTAATTTTTACTTCTTTGTTTCTAAGTGCTGGCCGATAATATCCGGTCATAATTGCAACTTTCTGTAAAATTTCATTATTCTCTATTTTACCACAAATATTCAATTCAGTCGGTACTTTAACTGTTAAAACATCATTAAATAATTTTGAAGATTTCAAACCGCGCACTAAAACAAGTGGCCCTGTTTCTTCTTTTAATTCTACCATAAAATCACCTTTTTGCGCCAGCTTTGCGAGCATTTCGTTATCATCTTTTTTTCTTCCTATTACAACCAGAATATTATTAAACCAAAAAATACGCCCATATTTTAACAATTCAATATCTTGTGTTTTACAATCCGGCCAATATTTATACATCTCCCTCAATCTATCCGCAAAAGAGGGATCAGTTAAAAGACACCCCCCGGCCGGAGAAGGATATTTTTTTATTTTATATCTTCTTATCAACTCTTCTTGTTTTTCTCTGGATCTACCATGTATATCTAATAATTTTTCCCTATTTACAAGTCCTTCTTTTTCTATTTCAGTCTCTTCTAAAAGTTTAGCAGAAAGAGGACGTAAAACAGGAACTCCCGCCAATTTTGCCACTTGTCTGAGCGCTTCTCTGTTTTGGGACATCGGACGCTGGCCAAGCACTTCGCCGGTAGCCACAAAATCATATCCTTTTTCCTCTGCAATCTGACCGGCTATTTTTATCATATTAGCATGACAATCAATGCATGGATTCATATTCTTGCCATATCCAAAAGAAGGATTCTTGGTAATTTCAATCATCCCGTCTTTAACATCCACCACTTTTAATTTTACCCCCAACTGTCCCACATTTTCTCTGGCCTTTTTAGCATTAAAAAAATTACTCTCAAAAGTAAGAGCTAACACTTCTATTCCCTGTTCTTGTAACACTTTAATAGCCAATATGGAATCCAATCCGCCGGAGAATAAAACTATTGCTTTAATATTATTTTTGAACATAAACTTAATAGAATAAATTCTATTTCTCTAAGCCTTCCCAGTCTCTCTCACACGCCATAATTCCTTCTTTTAAATTATAAATATCCTGGCCTTGATTTTCTATAGATTTGGATATCATACGACTACGCGCTCCTGAGCGGCAATAAAATATCACTTTCTTATTCCAATCTATTTCTTGCAGGCGACTTTGTACTTCATTCATAGGAATAAGTTTTGCGCCCTTAATATGAATTTCTTGATATTCCATCGGTTCCCGCACATCAATTATTTCCAAATCTTCTTTATTTTTATAAAGCTCGGATAAATCTTTAAAATTAATTTCTTTTATCATAAAAATTATCACTCAAACACACAAACACTTTAAAACTCAAGCATTGTTTATGTGTGTGTTTGTGTGTGTTTGTGTGTTTGTGTGTTTGTTTGTTTAAGTGTTATTGTGATTTGATTCCCACCCAAACATCTACCTCGTTAACTTTTACTTCTTTCTCTAAGCTAACTTCCCGCTTCTCATTCTTAAGATTATCTGCCAAACAATCTTTTTTAATATCTTCCGCAAATTTTAATATTGCTTCTTTGGTAAATTTATCTTCAGTCTCAAAATATAAATCAACCCGATCATTAATACTAAGTCCGGCATTCTTACGCAAAGAATTCACAAAACGAACCACTTCTCGTTTTATTCCCCCTTGCTTTAAATCGTCAGTAATCCCTATATCCAATTCCACCATCAAATTTCCATTACCTTTTTCAAAAACTACTTCTTTCACATTAAGCTCATCTTTAATCAATTCTAAATAATCATCATTCGAAAATCGAAAATCGAAAATCGAAAATCGATTAAGCGGTTGTCTTACCTTTATTCCAGATTCATCGCGCTTCGCAAGTCCCATTTCAACTACTTTACGAACTTCCTGCATCTCCTCTATCACATTCTGTAGAGACGCGCCATAGCGCGTCTCTACAATGACGGGCCATGATTCAAGATGAACTGATTTTTCCTTATCCTTAAAATTATTTCCGGTAACCTTTTGCCAAATCTGTTCAGCTAAAAAAGGAATAAATGGAGCCATTACTTTGGATAATTGCAACAATATAAAACCGGTAATCTGAATTGCCTGTTCTTTGTCGTGCTTATCCTCGCCCTTAAATCTATCCCTGGATCTTCTGATATACCAAGTAGAAAAATCGTCAATGAATTCTACAATTGGCCTCGTTGCTTTTGGCAAATTATATTTATTCATCCCCTCTGTTACTTCGGTGATTAATTGATTCAAACGGGCAATAATCCATTTATCTAAAACATTACAACTATCAACTTTTAAATTTTGACTTTCAATTTTTGACTCGCCATGGAACATAGCATAAAAATTGTAAACATTCCACAAAATTGTATTCACCTTTCTACCGGATTCTCCCACTCCTGATTCTGAAAAATTCAAATTATCAGCCAACATTACAGGAGAAGTCAAAAGATAATAACGCAGGGCATCGGCTCCGTATTTATCCAATAATTCTGTCGGATCAGGATAATTTTTTAATTTTTTAGCCATTTTCTTGCCGTCTTCAGCTAAAACTATTCCATTCACAATCACATTATTAAAAGCTCGGGTCTTTCTAATGCCATTAGCCAAAATGTGCAGATAATAAAACCAACATCGGCATTGATCAGACCCTTCTGCAATAAATTCTGCCGGGAAATTATTATCAAATTTCTCCTTATTCTCAAATGGATAATGCATTTGTGCATAAGGCATAGATCCGGATTCAAACCAACAATCCAAAACATCCGGAATACGAGTCATTTCTTTTCCGCAACTGCAAGGTATTTTAATCTCATCAACAATATGTTTATGAAGGTCATCCACTTTTTTACCGCTAAGTTCTTCTAATTCAGCCACAGAACCAATCACTTTTCGTTCTCCGCATTCACATTCCCAAATAGGCATAACTGATGCCCAAAATCTCTGTCTGGAAATTGACCAGTCGCGCGCACCAGAGAGCCAATTACCCCAGCGTCCTTTCTTGATATGTTCCGGTGACCAGTTAATATCCTTAGCAGTTTCCAGCATTTGTTCCTTAATCTTTTCAACATTCACAAACCAGGAACTAGTAGCATAATTGAGTAGCGGAGAATCGCAGCGCCAGCAATGCGGATAACTATGCTCATATTTTTCCTTTTCAAAAAGTAAATTATTATGCGCTAAGTATTTAATAATTTCAATGTCGGTTGCCATGTGATTACCCCTGGGCTTTACATTTAGCCCCCTAAAATCCACTACCTCATCTTTAAAATTACCATCCATACCAACATGCTGAACGAACGGCAAATTATATTTTTCTCCTAATTTCAAATCATCTTCACCAAAAGCCGGCGCAATATGCACCACTCCAGTCCCCTCTTCGGTAGTTACAAAATCTCCGGCCAATATCTGCCAACCATTTTCCCGATGTTTCAAATTCTCATCTTCAGCATAATAATTAAATAAAGGTTTATATTTCTTACCAATTAATTCTTTACCTTTAATTACCTTAATAACTTTATATCTTCCTCCCTTAGAAATAATAAATTTTGGTTGACTCGTAAATATTTCTTTTCTAGATAATTCTGTTTCATTTTCCTCAAGATAATCTTTATCCCTTAATACATTTATCATTATTGGGTCTTCATGTGCAAAAATCATTTTTTCTCCTTTTTTAAGTTTTTCAAAATCATCTGTTGCTTCTAAAATTATATAATTAATATCTCGTCCAATAGCCAAAGCAACATTTCCAATCAAAGTCCAAGGAGTGGTAGTCCAAGCGAGTACATAGGTTCTCGATTCATCTACCAACTCAAACTTAGCTATCGCCGATAAATCCTTAATGTCTTGATAACCCTCTGTAACCTCAGATTGTGAAAGAGTGGTTTCACAGCGCGGACAAATATGCATGGAACGATATCCTTTATAAATCAACCCCTTATCCCAAAGTTCTTTAAATACGTACCAAACAGATTCCATAAAATTTTTATCCATAGTCTTGTAATCATTCTCCATATCCACCCAGCGGCCCAGCTTATTTACCACTTTTTTCCAATCATCAACATAAGTCAAAACCTTGGATCGGCACATTTCATTAAATTTAGCCACACCCACATCTTCTATATCTTTTTTACTTCTAGAACCAAGCTCTTTTTCTACAATATTCTCAATAGGAAGTCCATGACAATCCCAACCCCATTTACGTTCCACTCGGTAGCCCTGCATAGTCCAATATCTCGGCACTGCATCTTTCATAATACTGGCCACAATATGTCCATAGTGCGGAGTACCGGTCGCAAAAGGAGGCCCGTCATAAAAAACATAATCCCCTTTTTTGGGGTCACGTTCCACACTTTGTTCAAATATTCTATTTTTCTTCCAAAAATCATTAACATCCTGTTCCATTTCCGGAAAAGGACTCTTCCAAACCGGTTTATTTTGTTTATTTTTTTCTTGCATATAATTAAAAATCAATAGTAAATATAAGGTTATTCTAGCCTAATCAAAGCTTTTTGTCAAAAATTTAATATAAAAAAATCCCCCTTAAAAAGGAGGTACTTAGAAGGGGTGGGGGATGGTGTTCGTGACAATAAAATTTAAAGTTTATTCTGCTCTTCACTCTTTTTACATCCCTCCCCCTAATGGGTACTCCCTTTTCCAAGGTAGAATTTAGTTTATTAAAAAAGGATGCATTTTGCATCCTTTTTATTTTTCACTTAAATAATACCTTGATCTTTCATGGCATCTGCAACTTTTTTAAAACCGGCAATATTGGCGCCGTTCACATAGTTACCCGGGGTGCCGTATTCTTTGGCAGCATTAATGCAAGCCGTATGAATATCTCTCATTATACGCTGTAATTCTTTATCTACCTGCTCACGACTCCAATTAAGCCGCATACTGTTCTGGGTCATTTCCAACCCCGATACAGCTACGCCGCCGGCATTGGCAGCTTTTCCGGGACCATAAAGAATTTTATTTTCCAGAAAAATTTCAATTCCCTCCGGAACTGTCGGCATATTTGCGCCTTCCGCCACCAGAAATACTCCGTTCTTTATCAAATTGGCAGCATCCTTGGCATTAATCTCATTTTGGGTAGCGCATGGAAAAGCGCAATCAGCTTTTTCATTCCAAAGAGGATTATAACCCAAAGACGGATCAACCGGCGTATATTTCACGCCATATTTTTCTGCATATTCGGATATTCTACCCCTTCTTACGAATTTCAAATTTTTAACAAATTCCAACTTTTCCTTGGTAAATCCATCTCCGTCATAAACATAACCGGAAGAATCGGAAAAAGTAACAACTTTTCCACCAAGTTCAATAATTTTTTCCGCAGCAAAAAAGGCCACATTGCCGGAACCGGAAATCAGACAGGTTTTACCTTTTATGGATTTCTTTCTGGTTTTGAGCATTTCTTCTGCAAAATAGATACAACCATAACCGGTAGCTTCCGGACGAATTAAAGATCCGCCCCAATTCAAGGCTTTACCGGTCAACACACCGGAAAATTCATTGCGAAGTTTTTTGTACATCCCGAAGAGATAACCAATCTCCCGACCGCCAACGCCGATATCTCCGGCCGGAACATCTGTATTGGGTCCAATGTGCCTGAAAAGCTCAGACATAAATGCCTGACAAAAACGCATTACTTCGCCGTCAGACTTACCCTTGGGATTAAAATCAGATCCCCCTTTTCCTCCACCTAGTGGAAGTGTAGTAAGCGCATTCTTGAATACCTGCTCAAAAGCCAAAAACTTCAAAATAGAAAGATTCACACTGGGATGGAACCTGAGGCCTCCTTTATATGGCCCGATAGCACTATTCATCTGAATCCTAAACCCACGATTAATCTGGACATTTCCTTGATCATCAACCCATGTTACGCGAAATATAATTACTCTTTCCGGTTCTATAATTCTTTCGATAATTTTTAAATGCTTGCACTCCGGGTCTCGATCAATCACCGGCTGGATAGATTCTAAAACCTCTCTTACGGCCTGAGCAAACTCCGGTTCATTTTCCAATTTTTTTAGTATCTCTTTCATTTTCCTTCCTCCATTTAAAATTTAAAAACGCCAAAAAAACATGAACATAAAAACACCGCACAAACAGTGTTTGTCAAAGAACTTCTCTCCTAGAATCTACATAAGTATAAGATATTTGTCAAAAAATATTGTCAAACTATTTTTTTGTATTGTAAAATTTCATTTTTTCTGCTACAATTAGCGCGTTATGAATAAATTTATACTAAAAAGTAAATTTGAACCGACCGGAGATCAACCTCAAGCTATCCAGAAACTCGTCTCAGGACTCAAAAAAGGCTACCACGACCAAACCCTTTTAGGGATTACCGGGTCCGGTAAAACTTTTACTATGGCCAAAATTATCGAAAAGGTACAACGCCCCACCCTAATCATTTCTCATAATAAAACTTTGGCTGCACAGCTCTATAATGAATTCCGCCAATTTTTCCCTGATAATGCCGTGCATTACTTTGTCTCCTATTATGACTACTACCAACCCGAAGCCTATATTCCGCAAACCGACACCTATATTGAAAAAGAAGCGACCATTAACGAAGAGATTGATCGTCTGCGCCATGCTTCTACCCAGTCTTTAATAAACAGAAATGATGTAATTATTGTCGCCAGCGTCTCCTGTATTTATGGACTAGGCGAAAAAAAAGATTATGAGGCTCTTGGCGTCAATTTTAAAAAAGGTGAGAATATTAAACGCAACGAGCTTTTAATGCGGCTGGTAAAAATCCAATATGAAAGAAACGATACTGCTTTTTATCGCGGACAATTTCGAGTAAAAGGCGGTAATATAGATATACATCTGGCAACCGGCGAAGCTGTAATCCGCATGGAATTATTAGGTGATACAATTGATTCCATAAAAATAATTACGGTAAAGCCCGACGGTAAAAAACCAATATGGACTACTGATCTAAAAAATGCCAATTTTCAGTTGTTGGAAACAGTAAATATCTTGCCAGCTAAACACTTTATGACTCCGGAAGACAGAATAAAAAAAGCATTGGAATCAATCCGTGCAGAACTCGGGAAAAGATTAAAGGACCTTTACAAACAGGGAAAAGAGTTTGAGGCGCATCGCCTGGAGAGTAAAACCAACTATGACTTGGAAATGATGGAAGAGGTTGGATACTGCAACGGCATTGAAAACTACTCTCGCCATCTTTCTGACCGTGAAGCGGGAAGCCCTCCGGCAGTTTTAATTGACTTTTTCCCAAAAGATTTTCTACTTTTTATCGATGAATCCCATGTTACAATTCCGCAAATCGGCGCTATGTACGCCGGAGACCAGTCCCGCAAGCAAACCTTGATTGATTTTGGTTTTCGCTTGCCCAGCGCCCGCGATAACCGTCCTTTGAATTTTGATGAATTCTATAAAAAAATAAACCAGGTAATCTATGTAGGGGCTACTCCGCGAGAATTTGAAATACATAATTCCAGTCAAATAGTAGAACAGATCATCCGCCCTACAGGACTTCTTGATCCGGAAATAGAAGTACGAAAGAATGAAGGACAAATACAGGATTTAATAAAAGAAATTGAAAAAAGAACTCACGCCGGAGAAAGAGTTTTGGTTACCACTCTAACCAAAAGAATGGCGGAAGAATTGAGTGAATTTCTAAAAGAAGAAGGAATTAAAGTAGAATACCTGCATTCTGAGATAAACACTCTGGAAAGAGTGGATATATTAAAAGATTTACAAACAGGAAAATACGATGTACTAGTCGGCATCAATCTTCTGCGCGAAGGACTTGATCTACCGGAAGTATCCCTTGTTGCTATATTAGATGCGGATATCGGTGGTTTTCTGAGAAACGAAACATCTCTCATCCAAACAATTGGCCGCGCAGCGCGCCATAAAAACGGCAAAGTAATCATGTATGGCGACAAAATAACTCCGGCCATGCGCTACGCGATTAACGAGACTAAAAAAAGAAGAAAAAAACAAGAGGCCTACAACAAAAAACACGGCATTGTGCCGCGTTCTATAAAAAGCAAAGACTATGAAAATATAATCTAACTATTAATCTTCTTAACTTTATTTAACTTTTTTTAATAACTTCATTTTCTTTTTTTATGTCATCTAACTCTAACTTCTCCTGCATAGTAATACGTAAAGTATAAAAATCTTCCAAAGTTCTCTCTAACTCTTTATTCTTTTCATCTAGTTCTTTTGTCCTTTCTTTTACTTTTTCCTCTAACTTTTTTGAATACTTTTCTAGCTCAAATTTCTTTTTTATATCATCAAGCATAGAATCAAATATAAAAGACAAATGACCAAATTCATCATCAGAATCAATATTAGACTTTAGATCAAAATTACCCTTACTAACCTCAACTGAAACATCCTCTATTTTTTTCAAAGGAATCAATATTGATCTAGAAAGTAAAAATCCCACCAATAATAATAAAAGGATAAAGAAAAAAATAATTACAAAAATAATTCTTATAGATTTAAAGACAGTAACATTAACAAAAGATTCTCTTTGATCAATTTCACTTATTTCTACTGCCAAAGATTCATCTATAACCCCCAAAAGTTCTTCTTCTGCTTCTTCAAACTCTTCTTTTAATTCCAATATCCCTGTTCCGGAAACTCCTTCTTTTTTATTTTTTACTATTTTATCTGAAATATCAATAAATTCTTCCCATTTACTTTTAATATTATTCTTTAAATTACTTCTATTGGGAAAAAAACTCTGTACTAAATGGTCATAATCATCTAAAGCATTTAAAACAAAATCTTACCATTTGTGATTAAATTCTCCTCAACTTCTTCAATTTCTCCTTTATTACTAAATTTATTCTGATTTTCACAATTTATTAGACCAAATTCCATTGTAGAAGACAAAACTCTTAATACTCCGATCTTCATATCCTTCAAAGAATCAATAATAGGCATTGTTTCTTTATTCACAGAATCAAAACTATTATGAATTTTATTAATATTTAATAAACTAAAATATCCGATACATATCAAAGAAACAATAATGATCAAAATAATAAAATAAATCTTGAATTAATACTCATATAACAATATTTTTTAAATAAATATATATATTTATTTTATCATCAAAAATCATAAAAATAAAAATATTTTTCCAAATTATGATATTTCTAAATTGCTTTAATAAATATTTTTCCAAACATAAAAACACATTAATTAAAAACATGGTTATAACTACTCCTTGGTTCACTATACGCATCACCTATGATATTTTTCCTCCTTATTTTATTAAAAAAACTTTAATTAAATTAAATATTAACTTATTTATTTAATATCAGTAAGATAATTAATCTTCATCTCAACATATTCTTCCTCTTCAACTCCCTGTGATATTTAACGGCAAATCTATGCGCTTCATCGCGTACTCTTTTTATTATATGCAAAGCCGGAGAAGACAAAGGAAGTTCTAAGGGTTTTTTTTCTCCCGGAAAAAATATCTTATCCGGAGCCATTGCGCTCCTGAGACCTGCCCCTTTGGAAACCGCTAAAACAGGGGTGTCTATTTTATTTTTTTTAAATATACTTAATACTGTATTTAATTGTCCCTTACCACCGTCAATAATAATTAAATCTGGATCCGGCCATAAATTTTTGTCATTCTGAGCGTAGCGAAGAATCTCGCCACCCTTGCTACTGTGGGATTCTTCATTGCGCTCCGCTTCATTCAGAATGACATTAGCGTCGGAACGCTTTAATCTTCTTTCTAAAACTTCCCTTAACATCCCCGTATCAGAAGCTTTACCCTGTCCGATCTTTATTTTAAATTTTCTATAATCTTTTTTGCTTGGCTCTCCGCCGGCAAATACTACCATTGAACCGACAGCCTGATTCCCGAAAATATTGGAAATATCATACCCCTCTATCCTTTCCGGTATCTTAGCCAGACCCAAAACCTTTGCCAGTTCTACTACATCTGCCGCATATTTATCCGTCAAACTCAAAATATTGGCATGTGCTAATACTTTGTTTAAATTTATTAATTGATATTTCAAGATTCTTGCGTCATTCACCAAAGACGCACCGCCGTGCGTCTCTACACTTTTTATTTCTTTTTCCATTTCTTTGATTACTTTTTGTTTCTTACCTTCTAAAAATAAAATAATCTGCTTAATTATTTTTTGATAATCATTTTCGCTTATTTTATCTTCACACATTCCTTGGCACCTGCCGATACGATAATACAAACAAACCTTTTCCGGTAAATGAACACAAGATCGATAGGGCCATATTTTTCTTATCACTTTCAGAGTTTCTATTACCGCTTCAGTGCTGACAAAAGGTCCGAAATATTTACCGCTTTTTTCTAAATTACGAACCATAAAAACTCTTGGCCATTTCTCTTCCGTAGAAACCTTGATATAAACATGACGCTTATCGTCGCGCATTACAATGTTGAATTGAGGCTGATGCTTCTTGATTAAATTCGCCTCCAGAAGCAAAGCTTCTATTTCGCTATCAGTCTCAATCCATCTTATTTTATAAATCTTTTTAAGCATCGCATATTTAGCAGAAGTATGCGCGGTTCCTTTTTGCCAATAAGAAACAATCCGATTGCGCAAATTAACAGCTTTGCCGACATAAATAATTTTTTTATCTTTGTCGAAAAACTGATAACAGCCGGATTTATTTGGAATATTTAATTTTTTTATATCTTTGATAGTCATATAGCAGGTAACACAAAAATATTAACACGAGAAAATAAAAAAAACAATCCCGATTTTATCAGGATTATTTTTAAAATACTACTTGTTACCTATTACTTACTGCTTGCTACCAAACCTAGCTTACTATAATAGCTTTTACCGGACAGCTGTCCTCTGCTTGTTTGGCACACTCCAGATTTTCCTGAGTAATTGGTTCTGACTTTCCATCATCATTAAGTTTAAAACCGCTTGGACAAAGAGAAACACATGTTCCACATCCGATGCAAGTTTCTTTGTTGACGCTAATAGGCATAAATTTTATAGTTCAAAACGCAAAGTGTAAAAATCAAAACTAATAATTAATTTAATTTTTAGTTATAATTTTAAATTTTGAGTTTTAAATTTTGGGTTAATTTTTAAATATATTCCCTTACTTTATCTACTACTTCCGAGGGAGTCATGTGAATTTTGATTAAATAATCTTTCGCACCCAAATCCATAGCCTTTTTAATCTTATCATCTACATTAATATTAGATAACATGATAACTGGAACATTCTTTGTTCTTTTTTCTGCTTTTAATTCTTCTAATATCTTTAAACCAGTCATATCGGGAAGCATTAAATCCAATAAGATAATATTCGGAATTTCATCAAAAGCTTTTTGAAGTCCCGCTTTTCCGTTATCAGCATCTAAAACCATAAAGCCTTCTGCACTAAATCTTTCAACATATATTCTACGCAAAAAATTATCATCTTCGATTAATAAAATTTTAATATTATTGTTTTCAAGATTAAGCATAAATCAATAATTATCTATGGTTTATATGCTTATATATTAACATATTTAATAAAAAATTAAAAATCAGCATTTTTCGGCACCCTGGGAAAAGGTATCACGTCGCGGATATTTTCCATGCCGGTCAGATACATAATCAATCTTTCAAAGCCAAGCCCGAATCCGGCATGCTTCACACCCCCATAACGGCGCAAATCCATATACCACCAATAATCTTTTTCATTTAAACCGCATTCGGATATTCTTTTTTTCAGGACATCCAGCCTTTCTTCTCTTTGGCTTCCTCCGATTATTTCGCCAATTCCCGGAACCAGCAAATCCATAGCCGCTACAGTTTTACCGTCATCATTCATGCGCATATAAAAAGCTTTAATGTCTTTGGGATAATCGGTTACAAAAACAGGGCCCTTGACCACTTCGTCGGTAATATATCTTTCATGCTCGGTTTGCAAGTCAATGCCCCACTCAACCGGGTATTCGAATTTTTTACCGCTTTTTTCCAGTATTTCAATAACTTCCGCATAGGTCATATGTTTAAATTCCGCATCTTTCAGCTTATTCAACCTTTCTAATAATGTAGTGTCAATGAATTTATTAAAAAAATCCATCTCTTCCCTGCAATTTTCAAGCACATAATTAATTAAATATTTCATCATATCTTCTCCCAATTTCATATTATCTTTCAAATCAGCAAAAGCTATTTCCGGCTCTAGCATCCAAAATTCGGAAGCATGCCTCGTAGTGTTGGAATTCTCCGCCCTGAAAGTAGGTCCGAAAGTATAGGTGTTTTTAAAGGCATGCGCGAAGGTTTCAGTATTCAGCTGTCCGGAAACCGTAAGCGAGGCTTCTTTGCCGAAAAAATCTTTTTTATAATCTATTTCCCCATTTTCGGTTTTCGGCGGATTTTTCATATCTAGGGTAGTAATATGAAACATTTCTCCGGCTCCTTCGCAATCGCTGGTCGTGATAATCGGCGAATGCAGATACACAAAATCTCTTTCCTGAAAAAAGGTATGGATAGCGTGGCTCAATTTGGAACGCAATCTAAAGACAGCTGAAAATGTATTAGATCTTCCCCTGAGATGTGCAATGGTTCGCAAAAACTCAAAACTATGTCTTTTTTTCTGCAAAGGATAATCACTATCAGCCATGCTAATTATGTTTATCTTGAAAGCTTTTATTTCAAAAGCTTGTCCGCCTCCTTGTGATTCTACCAATCTGCCCTCAATCTCCAAAGCTGACCCAATAGTGGTTTTAATTATTTCTTCAAAATTATTCAAATCCCTTTCAAAAACAACTTGAATCCCCTTGAAAAAAGTTCCGTCATTTAATTCAATAAATCCAAAAACATTGGAAGAACGAATAGTGCGCACCCAAGCTTCAATCTTGATATCTTGACCCAAATATTTATCCGTATTCTTGTATATTTCTTTTATAATAGTTTTCATATGTTATTTATTTCACGAATCCCGATAACTATCGGGAACATGTGAATTAAAATTTTATATGTAATTTAATAATTTATTTTTACTGTTCTTTTTTTATTAATACCTTATTATTAAAATTACCGCTTTTCATTTAATTACGAGTGGATCCCGGGTTCTTTCCACTTTGTTCTAAGCCCCTAGGATAACAAAATGGGAAATAAGATTTTATGGGTCGGATTTTTTAATCAAAAATCCGACCCTTGTTTTATTCCCTAATCCTCACTATCCACACCATATCTCCTTCTAAAAAAAATCCATCATATCTTATCTTCCCGTAATTATGATCTGTGTAACTGCCAGCACTCAAAGCTCGTGTAACAATAACACCAGCATGTCCTTTGGAGTTAATAACCGTTTCAGGAAAACCATTTTTATTCACAGACTCTACAATTCCCGTATGCCAACCTGTCCACCCGCTTTTCTCTTTGTTGTGCATGGTAACAATAATATCCCCCGGTAACACCTTTGGAAAAAAATCTATATCATTATAACCAAAAAATTCCAATTTAATAATATAGAAATCATTTTTGTTCTTCCTAAAATATTCTTTTAAAACTGTCTTAATTCTTCTTTTATCAAAGCCTTCAAGGAATATTTTATATCCCGCATCCTCTAGGGCTTGTACTACTAAATCAGTACAAACTAATGGTCTTTTTCCATCTGGCAATTTAATCTTATAAACCTTACCTGTATTATTATCTTTCAAAAGATAATCCCCATCTTCATCCTTGATGCTTAAATTTTGCTGGCTTTCTCCTGAGTCATAGGGCAATCCCAGATAATTTAAAGCATTTTTTATAATATCCTGTCTTTTTTGAGAATATTTCTTATAATTATTCTGAGGCTTAATACCAATTTCTTTCTGTACTACCAAATAAAAAGGTTCGCCCCTTTTTTCTTTTTCCCAAATATCATTGTTTAACACTTTTTTCTCCTTAGCTGATATTTTATCGGTTAATAAACTAATAATAATCACCAAAAAAAGAGCTTGATGGTTTTCCAAATAAAATTATTGTGGGATATTTTATTAATAGACATCCCCACCTCCCAATCACACAATATAAAATTATAAAGAACAAACTATTGTTCGCTTCGCTAGCCAGCACTACTCCGCCAGCTGGCGGATGCGGGGACATGCAAATATATAATATGGTGTCATTCTGAATAAAATTAAAAATCTCGTTGATAATAATAAAAAATTCCTAAATTCTTCGCCTATACTCAAAATGACAATGTTGTTTACCTTAATTTTATATTCAATTCTTTTAACTGCTTCTCATTTACCTCACTCGGTGAATCCATCATCAAATCTCTTCCCTGTCCGTCTTTAGGAAAAGCATAAATATCTCGGATAGATTCCCAATCATTTAAAACCATTAGAATCCGATCAATTCCGGGAGCATTACCTCCGTGTGGCGGCGCACCATATTTAAAAGCATTAACCATGGCGCCGAAACGACTATCCACTTCACGCTTTTCGTAACCGGCAACCTCAAAGGCTTTATACATAATCTCCGGATCATGATTACGAATTGCGCCACTTGATGCTTCAAAACCATTTATCACTAAATCAAATTGCCACGCTAAAATCTCAAAAGGATTTTTTTCTTGCAGGGCCTTAAGTCCTCCCTGGGGCATGGAAAATGGATTATGCCCAAAATCAATTCGTCCTTCTTCTATTTCTGAATATTCATACATTGGAAAATCAACCACCCAAGCCCAGGCAGCTTTAGTGTTATCTTTGAGTCCTAATCTGGCGCCACACTCATTTCTCACTACCCCCAATATTTCACATACTTCCCGCCATGCGCCTGCCCCAAAAAATATCACATCCCCTGTTTTAGCTTCCAATTTTTCCACTATTCTTTTTGCTAAATCTTCTCCTAAAAATTTGACGATTGGGGATTGTAATTTATCTCCTTTAACCTGAATATAAGCAAGTCCTTTTGCTCCTTTATTTTTTGCTAAAACCTCCAGATCATCTATTTCCTTTCTGGTAAAATTCCCCGCTCCTTCCACCTTCAAAGCATGAACTACATGCCCTTCTTTGGCGGCCATATCGGCAAATACCTTAAATTCGCAGTCTTTTACAATTTCTGTAATATTTTTAATCTCCATATCAAATCTGAGATCTGGTTTATCGCTGCCATATCTATTCATAGCATCTCTCCAAGAAATCTGTTTGAATCTACCACCATCATTCAAGCCGACAATTTCTTTACTACTGAATATTTTTGTTAAATTTATCATCAATGGTTCCATGATATTAAAAATATCGTCCTGCTCCACAAAACTCATTTCCATATCCAGCTGATAAAATTCTCCATAATGCCGATCAATTCTGGTATCTTCATCGCGAAAGCATGGCGCAATCTGAAAATATTTATCTATTCCGCCGACCATTAAAAGTTGTTTGAACTGCTGGGGGGCTTGCGGCAGAGCAAAAAATTTACCGGGATAAAGCCGAGATGGAACCAAAAAATCCCTTGCCCCCTCCGGAGAAGAATTAGCCAGAATCGGTGTTTGAATTTCAGTAAAATCTTTATCTTGAAAATATTTTCGGATATAACGAATAAATAAATCTTTAGTCTTAAGCATGGTTTGAATTTTTTCGCGCCTGAGATCAATATACCGATATTTTAAACGTAAAGCTTCATTCGCAACACCCACCTTCTCTTCATCCAATTCAAAAGGAGGGGTCTTAGACTTATTTAAAATAATTAATTCTTCTACTTGCATTTCTATTTCTCCGGTTTTCATTTTAGAATTAATCATATCATTGGGACGACCGATAACTTTACCTTTTACGGAAATAACCCATTCACTACGCAAACTTTCCGCTTGTGCGTGCGCTTCTTTGTTTATCTCCGGATCAAACTTAATTTGTGTTAATCCATGAGAATCGCGAAGATCAACAAAAATAATGCCACCATGATCGCGTCTTCTGTGCACCCAGCCGGCTAAAGCAACCTTCTGTTCAATTTGTGATTTATTTAATTCACCGCAATTGTGTGTTTTATACATAGTATATATCATTTTAACATGTTAATATTTTAGCATATTAACATAATTTAATTACAATATTTTATTAATAAATATTCTCCTCCGTTATCCTGAACTTGATTCAGGATACACCAAGTAATACTGGATCAAAACGTCATGGATTCTGAATCAAGTTCAGAATGACACGAAAAAGAAATAATAAAAAAATTCGTCTCCGGGTATTATAAATATAAAAATATTTCATAATACTCAGGGACGAATTCTGGAAATTACTAAATAATTTCCGTATTCCGCGGTGCCACCCCGCTTGTTTTATTTGGTTATTTAAATAAAACCTCTTTTGATATTCTATTGTATTCCTCCTCCAGTGTCACATCTGGAATCAAGGGAATTTGTCGGCTGTTAATTTAAATATTAATAAAAATAATAAAAATAGTCAACCCTCCTACGGCAAAGGCTTCGGAGGGCAGGATTCCGCTATTTTGCTCAACATCTCTTTAACTTAAAAAACCAGCCTTTTGCTGGTTTTGTTAAATTAATTAAAAAATAATTATTTAATATCTTTTTCCATTTGTTCAATGATAAAAAGACACATTTCTGTTTTTTCTTCCGGGGTCAACTGATCCACCATTTCCTGCTTGGTTTGTTCAGAAATGCCCGAATCAGAAATTCTGGCATACAATCTCTCTAATTTAATATTATCCAAAACTACCTCCCTATTTTAAATCTGCCTGCCTATCATCTAAATATATTATCTAAATTCGAAGATTACTTCATCAATATTAATATCTTTCTCGTCTTCATACGCTTCTTCCATTTGTTTCCGCAGATCCTTTTCTGTCAGCGGCCAATCAGGATCAAAGAAGTTCAGAATGTGTATTCCTCTAAAATATTGATCAACTCATCACTGGGCTAAAAAAGAATCTCTCCGGTTTTTTCATCCAATTTCTCAAACATCAATCACCTCTTTTTTTAAAAAATACGACTCAAAATGCTCAAGCATTTTATCAATATCTTTTTCGGTAAACAAGCCTTTTATTTCCGGGTCGTTACAAAAAGCGTTTTCAATATCCCGGCGGATCACCTCTTTGTCCAAAACGATTTTATTTTCCGCTTCATGCAGTTTTTCAGGCATAAATCCGTTCCGCATTTTCATCACCGTAAACTTCTACATCAAATTCACGAAGAGCTTCCTGGAGATATTCTACTTGTTGTTCGTTGGCAAACAGATAAATTTTACCACTTTCAAATAATATTGAACATTCTTTGATGCCTATATTTTTTAAAAAATTCATAACAATATCATCCAGTTGTAACATTTCAAAAAAACTTTCCCCCTCTTTAAAATCTTCAATATCAACATAATCAGCGCCCCACATGCCAATAGCCTGTAAAAAACTCACTTGCTTTTCTTCATAAATCCTGAAAAATACGCTATACAGAAATATTTCTTTATTTCTTTGCAATATTTTTTCATATTCGCTTTTTTCAAAAAAACACATGACACAATATACCGGTCCGGCAAAAAACCACCACAAAATAAACAGGGGAAATAAAAAAATTTCCAAAAATTTATCACCAATATTGATGATTAAATTCTTCATCCGATAAGTAAAGCATTTTTCCCATAAAAAATAATTCGGATTTTCCATAAAATGATCATCAAGATAATCATGATAATTCCGATAAAAATTAATCCTCATCGCGTTCTCCTTTTTATTTTTTTTATATAAAATCCCTATCTTTAATTGTAGGCAAATGCTTCACGATTCCGGGAATTTTTTCCTCGTCTATCGGAGCAATAACTATTCCGGTACAGGTCATTTGAAAAAATTCAGTAAAACCCATGTCAAAAATTTTAAAAAATATGATTTCCTTTTCTTTTAATTTATCGATTATTTTATTAAAAATCTCATCATTTTGCGCTATTAAAAATATTTTTCTTCTATGTTTACAAGACCAATTCCTGTAATCACGGATCAAATGCCTGTGTTCGTGAATCAAATCCGTTCCGTGGCAGGCCTGAATAATCATCTTAGGAATAGACATTTGCACACTTCTATTAAATATCCAATACGCTTTAATCATGATTTGTTTCCTTATTATTTATTTGTAAATGAACTTCTGGTTATATTATTTAAAATTATACTGATACAATAGTTGCACTATGCGAATTAATTCTTTTTTCTGCTCTTCCGCCATATTCAGTTTTTGAATATCAACAAAGTCATTATACAATGAAAATCTTATTACTTTAACACAGGAATCACTAATTGTCAATTTTTTGCTGCCGACATTATCACAATTAATGCAGACCACTCCGCCACTGGCAAAACTAAAATAATTCATGCCGGGAATAATTTTTCGGCCGCATTTCGTGCATTTATACATCTCTGGCAAAAAACCGATAATAGCCAAAAATTTTAATTTAAAAAAAGCATAAAACAACAAATAGTCATTTATGCTTTTATTAAAATCATTTAAAAAATTTAAAAATTCTGCCAATAAAGAAAAGATTTCATAAGAATCATTAGTATCGCTTCTGAAAGTATACTTTTCTACAGTTTTAAGCGCTTGAGATGAAAATCTTATCTTATCAAAATCAGTCTTAATATTGCGGAAATTACGCTCATTATCAATACCGCCTAAATAATCACAATTTCTACCACGCACAATCATTACTTTGCCCAAATTCATCGGTTCAATATGCGCGGATAATTTAGAGGTGTTTTTTTGCGCGCCCCGAACCACTAAATCAATCTTGCCTAGTTCAGGACTAAAAGCTAAAATTTTACTGTCATGCTCTCTGTGTATCCAGCGATTCAATACAATTATCTTGGTAATATATGTTTCTTCCATAACATTTAACATCCAACAATTAACTTATTCGGTCCAAATACTGCTGCAGAATCAGCATGGCGGCAATTGAATCACGAGGCGCTTTTGTTCTCTTGTCACCAATCAAAGCATCGGCTTCCTTGCTGGTTAATCTTTCATCTACAAACTCCATCGGGATATCTAAAATACTTTTTAATTTTTTTATAAAAATTTCAAATTCTTTGGTAGTATTTTTTTCTCCGGACATTTTAATCGGATTTCCAATTATTAACCGATTAATATTTTCATTCTTAATTACTTTCATTAGGCTGTTTATATCACCAACCACATCAAAAGGAATTGCCATATTTGATCCTCGTTCGCCAATAGCAAGTCCTATTCGCTTCTCCCCCCAATCGATTCCTAAGTATTTTTCTTTATTTTTTTGCCCGGATTGAAATTTAGTAATAATTTCACAACCCTTCTCGGTTACAGCTATAGTATGCTCAAAGTGAGCGCTTAAGCTGTCATCCTCTGTCTCAAAAGTAAAGCCATCAACCGCCTCTTTAATTTTCCATGAACCCACATTAACCATCGGTTCAATTGCTAAAACCATTCCTGGTTCTAAAATTATATTCTTAATACTTTTATTGGTAATCGCATAATGCGGTACTTGTGGCGCTTCATGCACTGCATATCCCACTCCATGACCCACTAATTCACGCACTACTGAAAAACCATTTTTTTCTACATATCCCTGAATAGCCTTGCCGATATCATTAAGCGTGTTTCCCGGTTTTACTTGTTCTAATCCTAAATACAATGATTGTTCTGTTACTTCTACTAATTTTTTAATTTCAGGCTTTACATCTCCCACTAAAAATGTCTGGGCCATATCCGTATAATACCCCCCTCCGCGAGAATATTTATTGCGCGGATTTCTTGTAGCATTATAAGGATACTCCATTCCTACATCAATACCCACAATATCACCTGACTCTAAAATACGAGAAGGAATAGCGGGAGCATGAACGATTTCATGGTTAATAGAAGTGCAAAGCGCCGTAGGGAATTTTTCACCATTGGGCATCACAAAGTTTTTGAAAGCAGGCCGTGCACCAATAGCTTGCATTATTTTATTAGCCTTCTTTTCCAGTTCTCCAGTATTCATTCCCGGATAAATCATAACAGAGATTTTTTTCATTATCTCAGCTAAAATAACCCCTCCTTCGCGAATTAATTTTATCTCTTCTTTGGTTTTTATCATCTTGTTTAATTTCATATACTTTTTTTATATATTTTCTCATAAGCAAAGAGGGTAATAGGTTATTCAATCTCATTCTTCACTATCTTAATAATCTCATTCTTAGTATCCTTTATACTTAATTCTCCGTTAATTTTTACTATCTTATAATATTTTTCTAAATATTTATTTATTTTTCTTACTCTGGCATGAAAATGCTTCAGTCTGTCGGCAATAACATTATGTTTATCATCATCTCTTTGGTACAATTTTAAACCGCACAAATCACAAACATCTTTCTTTTTAGGTGGATTGTTTACTAAGTGATAAGTAGCTCCGCAATCACAAACTCTCCTGCCGGTAACCCTTTCTTTTATCACTTTGTCTCTGATAATAATATCAATAACCAAAACGCTATTCTGGGAAGTTATTTTTTTCAACCGATCTTTAAGCAAAGATGCCTGCTTTAAGCGTCTTGGATATCCGTCCAAAATAAAACCATTTTGTGTATCTTTTTTTGATATTCTTTTGTCAATTATTTTTTCCACAATATCATTAGCCACCAATTGCCCTTTTGATAATTTTTTCTTTATTGATCTGCCCAAAAGGCTCTTTGTTTCAATTTCATGTCGCAAAAGCTCCCCCGGAGATATGACCGGAATATTTAAATATTCCCCAAGCATATCAGCCTGAGTACCCTTACCTGAACCAGGTGCTCCTAAAAAAATAATATAAATTTTATTTTTTGTTTTCATAATAAAATTAAAATAAAAAAATATCAAATCACAAGAATTAAATTACAAATAAATTTCAAACTCAAAATAATAAATTTAAAACTTTTATGATTAAATAATAATTTAAATTAAATGTTTTGAATTTCGAATTTGTTATTTCGGATTTATTTGTTATTTGAAATTTGTTATTTGAATTTTCTAATTAAAAGTATTTAATTAAAACAAATTATTATATATTTATAAAAAATTTAATACTTTCCTTGTCTTATCCCCGAAATATGATAAATATTAAATAAATAATATACAAAAATATTAAAAATGAACCTTCCACCCTACCAAGTATATTTCTTTTTCCAACAAAAATCAAGAACAGAAGCAATATGGTGACGGCGAATAGAATAAAAAAATCAACATTCAAAATAGTAGAAAAAGGAATGGGGGCAATTACTGAACTTATTCCTAAAACCCATAAAATATTAAAAATATTAGAACCTACTACATTACCCACCGCAATATCTGTTTTGCCCCGATAAGCCGCCACTGCCGATGCGGCAAGCTCGGGAAGCGAAGTTCCTACGGCTATAATCGTCAAGCCAATCAAAGTTTCACTGATGTTAAAAATTTTAGCAAAATTTATTGCGCTGCCCACAATCCATTCCCCCCCGAAATACAAGCCCACAAGCCCAGCCATAATTAATGCGGCAGAGTGGTAAAATTTATATGTTTCAATCTTTTCTTCTGAAATACTCTCCAAAATAGTAGATTCGTCCTTACTGATTCCAAAAGTATAATATATAAATATTACAAAAAATAATATTAAAACAAAACCATCAATTCTGGTCAGTATACTGCTCTGGAACCCATCAATAATTTTATCATTTACCAAAAAACCAACAGCCAAAACAGCTAAAAGCGAAAAGGGTATTTCTTTATTTACGGTATTTTTTTTAACAAGCAAGGGGCGAATTACAGCTGAAATTCCCAAAATCAACAAAGTATTAGAAATATTAGAACCAATAATATTTCCCAAAGCAACACCGGCACTGCCTTTAAAAGAAGCAAGGGTGCTTACCAAAAGTTCCGGCATAGATGTTCCAAAGGCCACAATGGTTAAACCGATAACAAAATTTGATATCCCATATTTTTTAGCAATAGAAGAAGATCCATCCACTAATAAATCGGCACCCTTGATTAAAAATATAAAACCTAGTAGAAAAAAAATTGTATCAATTAACATATTATAAATTATTAATTATTAAGCAATTCTAAAAACTATCCCCTTTATACTTAATCAAAATCCAATTGGTTTATTGCCTTTTAGATTTGTATTATTTAGAGGCGCATTAATTCCAACTTTCTTATTTGCCCCAATACCAGATGCTACTCCCTGGGCCTCTTTTCCTGATTGTACAGATGCTCGAGGAGCAGAAAAATCATCCTGAGAAAAATTATTACCAAGAGCTGAAATTCCGTAAGTTTGCCCTTTGGTAATTCTGGTGTGATCAATTTTTACATTATCACTGTCACTGCTTTTGGTTAAAGCTTTTTTTACAGCCTCTTCTCCTTGTGCCCTAGAAGCTTCTCGTTCGTAGCTATATCTACTAGCAATAACATTTCTGGCTCGCTCCCCCTTTAATCTCTGTGACATATCATTCTTAATATTTGACCAGGATTTTGTTCCGATTCTTACATCTCTTTCTATTTCTTTTATTTTCGCTTCACTGATATTTCCCAAATTTTTTACTATCTTGTTTACTTCTGATTTTATTTCTGTTTCAGATTTTTGTCTATCCTCCAACCCGCTCACTATTTTTTTAGCCTTTCTGTCTTCAAAGCCCCATTTGTTTTTCAAAGTCTCTAATTTTTGTCTTTTAAACGGAAGCTTGCTCAAAACCCCGGCCAATGCTTTTCGAGCCCCGAAACCATATAGTTTTTTACCAGAAACAGGATCTAAAATTCTAGCATATCTTAATTCGGGATTTTCATTTAATTTTTTATATGCTTCTTCTTTGGTTATTTTTTGTCTTGTATTTAATGTCATAAATTTTACTAAAAATATAAACTACTTATATCTAAGCGCTTCTAAACAATTAATATTGGCGGCACGGCGAGCCGGATAAAAACCAGTCATGAGGCCGACAATTGTTGAAAATATTATAATTGTAAGTCCAAACCAAAGAGGAGTATAAAACAAATCAATTTTTTCTCCGCCGAGCGCTCCCGCCAAGAAATTCAAGCCATAATTAAATATTTCACCCCCAATGATTCCGATTATAATTCCACCTAGTCCTCCCAAAAATCCAATCACCACAGATTCAGCTAAGAACATATTCCAGATATCAACACTGGTAGCGCCCAAGGCTTTCATAATACCAATCTCCTGAGTGCGCTCAAGCAGCGCAATAGTCATTGTGTTAAACATGCCGATGGCGCTAACAATCAAGGCCACTATTCCAAAAGAGGCGAGCACTATTTGCACTACTTTAAAAATCTGATTAGCCTGTTCAATAATATCCGATAAAGCGCTAACCATAAAACCTTTATCAATAATACTTTCTCTTATAATATCCAAATTCTCTTTTTTGTCAGCCTTTACTTTTATCTTGCTATAATTATCAATTCCCAAATCCTGACTTACGGAAAAAGGCAGATACACATAGCTGGAACTTTCTTCTTCTACAATTCCTATAATCTTAAATTCTTGTTCAAGCTCCACGAAGCTTCTGGTTATTTTTTCTTGCGCTTCTTCGTCCCCGGAAACAAAAATAGTAAATTTAACAATTTTTCCAAAAGCATCTTCTTCTGATAAATTAAACAATTGCAGGGCTGCGGAAGAAATAATGATTTTGTTTTTATCTTTAAATTCATCTGTATAAAAATTTCCCTTTTTTAAAACTGTACCATCCAAGAGAAAAAATTCATGATTCACAAAGTTCATTAAAAGCTCTGAGGAAATATCATCAATTCTGATTTGCGCTTGAGACGTAACCATGGGACTTGTTTTATCAACTCCGGTAATCGCGCTTATTTGTTTTTCTGATTCACTATTCATTCTCAAACCAGAAACATCAGCCGTAGTCACATCCAAACTAAGCAGGGCATCAGAGGTGGTAATTCTGTTTAAAATCAATTGCTGCAAGCCATAACCCAGAGACACCAAAAAAAGAATGGCGCCAATCCCTACGCTAATTCCCAGAATAGTCAATATTGTTCTGGAACGATTAGTCCTGAACATTCTTGTTGATAATCTTAAAATATCAATAACTAACATAATAGACAAAATGCAAAGTGCTCCACTCTGGACGGATTAGCCAAAAAATAAATTTAATATTTGCCGGCTAAAAGTGCGAAGTACAAAATTATGGAATCGCTATGCGATATATTTAATAAATCTATTTATTCTTCATTTCATCTTCCCGCTCTTGCAGGGCCTGCATTATATCCTCCATGGATTTATGTTTCTCTTCATGGGTTTCATTTGTTTCTTTTTTTTCTAAATCTTTTGAGGAAATTTCCGGTTTTTCTTTATCGCTTAACCCTGATTCACTGTGCGGAAAAAATTTATTTAAAATCTGAAGGCCCCCTTGAATATCCTTGTTATTCAAACCTTCATCTTCTTTTTTTTCTTCTTTTTTCTTTTCTTTATCATTCTCCATGGTCGCTATTTGAGAAAATTCTCCATCTGAAGATGAAATTTCTTTCAATATTTTATCCTTATCTGTCAATTCTTGGTTTGTCTGCTGTTTATTTTTTTCTGCATTTTGTTTTATATCTGAAAACTCTGTATTGCCGGAAAATTTATTATCACTCTGCACCATACCAAACCCTAAAATTAATATCAATTCCATTTCCTCCGTTATAGCTTTGGCTGTTTTACTATTTAAACCTACTCCTCCATCATTAAAAGGAGTGTCTAACTTGCTGAAAAATTCCATTTTTTGGATATCGCTATTCAAGCGATTCATAACCGCTCCGCGCAATCTATCAATTTGTATTTTATCTAAATGTTGAAAATATTCATGATAGCAGGTCATTAATAAATAATCCGTAATCTTTTGCGCCTTTTCTTCTATGGTTATTTTTTCATGTTTTCCCGCTTCATCTTTCTTTTGTCTTCCTTTTTGATATACAAAAAAGGCCATTCTCACAACACGATTTACCCTTCTCAGAATCTTTCCGGCAGTTTGTTTGTTAAATCCTACCCCGCCTTCCCGCGAAGATCTTTTTAAAATATCATAAACCTCATCTTCGGAAATAGTTCCAAGCATCCTTCTTTGGATTATTTCTTCAAAAACCCTTGTTTCTTCCAAAGTCCTTGAAGTAATAAAATGATGCGCAAATATTTTAGCTTTATAGGGCATAATCAAAATATTAATCTGCTCCGGTGAAAGACCCCGATAAGAGCGCATCATATTGGATATTTGAGCAATAGGATTTTCTTCTGTTGCCTCTTTCTTTAGTTTTTTCTTGTACTTATCGCGATTAATAACCTCACGGGTAATAATTCCGTCTTTCATGTAAATGATTCGGTCGCCATAATGAATATGTTCCGGATTATGGGTTACCATTACGATTGTTTTCTTTTCTTTCTTGTTTAAATTATCCAGAATTTCCAAAACATTTTCAGCGGAAACTGAATCCAGATTTCCCACAGGCTCATCAGCCAAAACCATTTGCGGATTATTAACTATTGAACGCGCGATTCCGATCCTCTGCTGCTGTCCGCCGGATAGCTCGGTCGGGATCTTATCGGCATGATCCAGTATTCCAAAACGATCCAGAAGATTTCTGGCCCATTTGTTTCTTTTTCCTTTTCGAATATTTATAAAAATCTGCGGCAAAGCCACATTATCCAAAACAGTCAGGCTGGTAATCAGGTTATACTGCTGATAAATCATGCCGACATTATCACGATGATACATGGCAAAATCATTTCTGCTCATTTTGGTTAAATCTCGTCCAAACACAAAAACACTCCCATTGTCAGGGACCTCTAGGCCGGCTAAAATATTTAAAAGAGTGGATTTGCCGCAGCCAGAAGGACCAAAAAATATAATAAATTCTTCGGGATAAACCTCCAAATCAATATTAATCAAAGCCTGATATTCATTAGTCTTTCCCGGATTATAAGTAAAGTTTACTTTTTTAAGAGTAATAATTGGATCCATAACAAAAAAACAGCAAATTTTTCCGCCAATAATCAGAAAATTTGCAAATTAAAAATTTTTAAAGTTATAAAGCCAAAAATGGTTATTATTTAATAATTCCAAACTTTTGACTTTGCAAACTTTAAACTTTTTACTAATTAATATTATACCATAAAAAGATTAATTATCACAAAACTAAAAACGGCTATTTTATATAGCCGTTATAATGTATAATTTTAAAGTCCAAATCTGGCTTTTAAATTTTTTTCTGCTTCTTGTTTTTCTTGGTCTTCTTCCTTCTTAAATGGGGAAAAAAGAGAATTAATTATTTTTTCCCATACTTTTCCGGGTGCATAAGCATTAATTTCTTCGGGTTTGTCACAGTATTGTTCACACTTATATACAATTTTATCCTGATATTTAATGATTAAAGTATAATGACCAAAATGTCCTTGATGCAAACTAATATTTAAACCCTTTTTTTGATATACCCATAAATCTTCATAAAAAATTTCTCCGCTATCTTGATAGCTCGGCCTTGTGTGATTCCCGAATTCTTTCATGATTTTTTTAAGCTTGGCAAAAATCTGTTTATCCAGTGCTTCTTGTTGCCGTTCCTTAATCTTTCTTTCTAAATCTTTATCCATAACCACCTCCCTTGTTGTTAAAATACTCAATTTAAAGCAATTATAAAAGAAAAATTATTAACTGTCAAACATTTTATACTCCTGATTAATCCCGGAAATAAAAGAACTCTTGGTTATATTCCGGCCATAATCATTAAAACCCATCTTCCCCTCTGTTATTCTGTAATTTTTACGGAATACAATGAAGTAAAAATATCCGGAATCCATGCTATAAATCCTAGATAAACTTAATTAATAAAAAATTAATTATCAAACTTAATATAATTCTGATTAATCCCGGAAATAAAAGAACTCTTGGTTATATTCCGGCCATAATCATCAAAACGACTGTATGATAAAAATATTTTTTTGCGGGCCCGGGTCAAGGCTACATAAAAAAGCCTTTTTTCTTCTTCCAAGTCGCCCTTGAAAACAGGAAATTTAAATTCGTTCATCCCGACCACAAAGACATAATCAAATTCCAAGCCCTTAACCTGATGCACGGTAACGATTGGAATCTTGCCCCTGTCAATTCCTAAAAAATTAATGTCCCGCACCAAAGCCGCGTAATTTATCAATTCCCGAAGCACAATATCTCCCGGACGACTCAAATCATCTTTTTGCTCAAAAAGCCGCATTAACATATCTATGGATTTTAATCTTTTGTCCCCGTCCTCTTTTTCACTATAATATTTTTGCAGCCCAGACTTTTCCCAAATATATTTTAAAATTTCAGCCGGTCTTTTATTAACTATCCCTTTATTCCACATGCTTATCTCCGAGGCCAACTTAATAAATTTCTTCGAAACAGAGAAAAATATTTCCATCCGTTCTCTCTGGTTCTCTTTTAATTTTTCTACTAACACTCCCAAAAGCCCGACTGTTGCCAGCACATCATCGCGCGCATCATGTGTAGCCGTGGCCAAATTAAATTTTTTTGCCAAAGTGCTTAATTTATAATTCTCACTTTCCACCAATCTGCGGGAAATATCCAAAGTATCATAATATTCTTTTAAATCAAAGTTTATCTTATGCCTTTTGCCGTTTTCAATAATCATTGAAAGATCAAAATTTACATTATGCCCGACTATAACATTGCCGCTAATAAAATTTTGCAGTTCCTGCAGCACTACACGCGGATTCCGGCCCTCTTTTTCTAAAAATTCATCTGTAATGCCGTGTACCTCCCCTGATATTCCTACCGGAATCGTATTTTTTAAATAAAAATGAAAATCCTTGCCGAGCTTACCATCCACCACTTCTATCGCGTAAATCTGAATAATCTCATCTTTCAAGACATTGGTTCCGGTGGTTTCCGTATCTAGAACCACCACTCGTCCTTTTTCATGATTACGAATTAAATTCTCGAAAGGTTCTTTAAAATTAAAATTTTTAAAATCCAAAAAATCGGAAATTCTAAGACCTGTGCGTACGCCGTCCTCTCTAATATTTTTTAAAACAGCATCACTAATATTCCTGCTTGGACGCTGAATGATCCGATAAGCGCTCCCCATGTCAAACTTATTAAAAAGTATCTTTAAATAAGCAAAAATATCCCTTATCTCCTGCCGCCGGAAAAAATCATATTTATCAACGGTAATATGCGCGATGCCCTTTTGGTTGAACACTTCCGCGATGCTGGTAATAATATAATTAGCGCGCGCCAGCACCGCGATGCCGGCATTTTTATCGCTATTTTTAATATTTTCTATTTCGCTTATCACCCATTCTATCTCCTCCCGCAAATTATACCCGCCAAAAACATTTATGCATTTTTTTTCTCCTTCTTTTTCTTTTTCAGTATTAATATTTTTTGTCGCCCTTCTCTCCAGATTATCCAAAAAACTTTTTATCGCATCCAAAAGATGCCTGTTGAAACGGTAATTTATTTCCAGGTGAAGCTCCGTAACCGGTTTAAAATGCGCGCGAAAAAGATCGGCTATCAAAAAGGGCTCGCTTCCCCGAAAGGAATAAATAGTCTGGTCCAAATCCCCGATTAAAGAAATATTTTTATGTTTTTTGGCCAGTTCCTTCACGACCAAATATTCGGATAAATGCGTATCCTGAAACTCATCCAGCTGGATAAACCTGAATCTCTTAGACCATTTTTTCTGCAGCTTCTTATCCCGATACAAACCTTCCATGGTAATTAAAACCAAATTATTAAAATCAAGGGCATTCTGCATTTTTAATTCCTCCAGATATTTCTCACCTATTTTATCCATCACTTTATCCTGTTTTATTTCCGGTACAAGACAGCCGATATTCTTCTCCAATCTGGACAGATTTCTTTTGTAAACTTCTTCTATTATGTTTATAATCTCCCTTTTGCTCTTTTGCTCATCAATGATTACCTGCGGAAATTCCTCCAAAACCTTTTTCATTACCTCAAATTGTTCGGCTTCGTCAAATATGACAAAATCAGAACTGATTCCCAGCCGCTTAGCTTCCGCGCGCGCAAAAAAAGCGCAAAATCCGTGAAAGGTAGAAATCATAATTTTATCCGCCACATTTTTTTTGTTGATTCTTTTTTTGATTCTTTCGGTCATTTCTTCCGCTGCCCGATTGGTAAATGTCAAACACAAAATCTCTTCCGGCCTGATTCCTTCTTCCATGGCCATGACCACTCTCTCCGTCAAAACAGTAGTTTTGCCGGTACCCACCGGAGCCGAAACCAAAAAAGCCCCGAAAATACTGTCAATTATTTTTTGTTGTTGTTGATTAAATTTCATATCACAATAAGCTAAATTCATTTTACCATACATAACACTTATAACAAACAAAAAACGCTAAAAAACTATTTTTATTATTTATATAATAATTAATATAATATTATTGTATTTTATATTAAAATAATATATAATTATAATAAATATATTAATAATTAAAATAAAAAGTATATGAATAATGAAAAAACTACTAATTTAAAAGATTTTTTGGAAATCCCTTATGACAAACTGGAAAAAATGAACCAAAAAATGATCCAAACAGCCGAAACCAAAGAGATATTCGAAATCCAAAAAGAAATCATTGATTATTTAAAAAAGGAAGAGCGCATCAAGGCGGTTACGATCTGCTTTTCTAATATCGAAGGGCGCCTGCACATGCTGGACTATAACAAAAAATATTTTTTAAATTCTTATTCAAATCTCACCTTTGACGGTTCTTCTGTTCGCGGATTTTCAGATATCTCCGAATCAGACCTGCGCCTGGAAGTCGATTGGACCAGTTTTCTGCATTTGCCGGCTGATGTTTTCGGAGCCGGAAAAGTAATCATCTTTGCTTTTGTCTTAAATACCGATAAAAGCAAGCATCCGTCGGACTTCCGCGGCCGATTGCAGGATTATCTGGAAAAAATCAAAAAAGAAAAAAACATCATTGCCAATGCAGCTGCGGAAATAGAAGGATTTTTACTGCAAGGAACAAACGCCGAAGTAAACTACGACAAAAACAAAGGCTTTTCTCTGATTTCCAGCGGCGGCTACTATCATTCCCTTCCCTTGGATATTTTGAGAAAATTTATCGATAAATCCGCCGAAACCCAAAGAGCCCTCGGATTCAATAATGAAAAAGACCACTGCGAAGTCGCGCCGGCCCAGTTTGAATTGAATTTCTCCTACTCCAACCTTCTGCGGGCCTGCGACCAGATACAGCTTTATAAGCTGGTTTGCCGGCAAATCGCGGCCGACATGGGCATGACCGCCTCGTTTCTGCCCAAGCCCATATCAAACATTAACGGCAACGGCATGCATATCAATCTATCCCTCTCCCAAAACGGAAAAAACATCTTCTATGATAAAAAAGGCAAAAACAATCTTTCCAAAATCGCCTGGGATGCCATTAATAAAATACTAAACCACGCCCCGGAATTGAGCCTGATATTAAATTCCAGCGTCAATGCCTACAGAAGGCTTGATCCGAATTTCGAAGCGCCCAACAAAATAAAAGTTTCTTCCCGCGACCGCAGCTCCATGATCCGCATTCCGGAAGGCAATGAAAAAACCACCCGCATAGAAATACGCTCTGTAGCGCCTGACGCCAATCCTTACATGACCCTCTTTGCCGTCATTAAAACTATCTTTGAAGGAGAAAAGCTGAAACAGGAAAAAAATAAAAGGCCACGATCCAGATATCTGCCGGGCGATATCAACGATGCCATCAAGATATTTAAAACCAACGAGTTTATAGACAAAATTATTTTTCCAGAAGCCAAAGAAAAATATCTGAAATATAAAAAAGCAGCGGCTGATCGCAGCCCCCGCAAATTAGGCAGTATTGTAAAAACCTCCGAAATAATCTTCCACCATGAAATAACTAATCAGATACTCTGGAACATGTTTTAAAAAAAATCCCCTCTTTTGTCATTCACTACCATTAATTTGTATCCAACTCATATCATAAAACTAAATTTACAAATCATCTTCTGTTTCTACTTTGATGCCATTCTCTTTTAACAGCTTGGTTGTCAGACCATCGCCCTCAATTACCACGCCTGAAAAAGTCCCGTCATATATCTTGCCGCATCCACAAGAAGGGCTTTTTTGTTTCAAAATCGCCCCTCTGATATCGTAAAATTTGGCAATCTTTAAAACCTCACCGGCTCCTTGCCGGAACTCTGCAGTAACATCTTTTCCGTCTTGATTAATAACTCGTCCGTCTTTAATTTCCGCAACCGCGCGCGGAGTCGCCAAGCCGCCCAATTGTTCTGGACAAACAGGAATCAAGAGTTCATCCTTGGCCATTTGGATTATTTTATCATTTGGTTTGCCTTTCTGGTTATAACGGCAATCAATACCAAGCAGACACGCGCTGCATAATTTTATATATCTATATAAATAATTTTTATTTTCAAATTATATATTTATTATAATAAGATTACATTTGCCTGTGTTAAATTTTTATTACAGGAAACAAAACGATAGTTGAATTATTTCTTAAATTGGACATTTATCTTTTTTAAAATAAGTACAAAATTCATCTCTTAAATCAGTATTTCTCCAATCCCAACCAGAATCACATTTATTGCCTTTCATTACCAGACCTTCAGACATTCTTTTAAAATCAATTTTCCATTCATCATTTTCTCTTGTGAAGAAAAAAGGATTTTCTTTTTCTTGATTAAAAGGGTCAATATATAATACCCCCTGATTACCTTTATAATTTATTTTAAATAATCTCTCCTGATAACATTTTTGTTCTGCATCCATATTAGCACAAGTAAACTTTACGACTTTTTTTGAGTCCTCGGTTATCAATTTATTTGCTGTTGTAATATCACAATATGCCTCTGCAGCAATAAACTCTGAAAAAACTTTATTTATTGCTATTTTTTCTTCATCAATATTAACTTGTTTACTTTCTTCGTTTTTGGGAATTTTGTTTACATCAAAAAAAGAATAACCTATAAATAACAATATTATAAAAATAAATAATATTATTTTTTTCATTTTGTTAAATTTATTTTTGATAAAATTTAGATAAATATTATAAAATTAATTAAAATTTTAAACACAACTCTCAAATAACTAAAAATTTAGAGACTTACCTTTATTAAATTAACATCTTCAACAGAAATCCAGGCAGACATCGCACCAAATCCGGATTTGTCAATTTCAAAAGGTTTTATTCTTTGGGGATTTTTCAAAAAAATTAATATGCAATATTTCTTGTCTTTGAGCATCTTAAAAAATTCCGGGATTTTATCAATACCAAGCCCATCAGCTCGGCTATATTGATACAGAATTTTTTTAACATTTTTCGGAGTTAAATCAGAAAACTGAATCACCTTATCAACTTCTGTTTTAATGGTAACCGGCGCCCCTGAATCTTTGAAATAAACAGCTTCACCCGTTTTTATTAAATCCCAGGGAGCACGCTTCACCTTATACCATCTTGATTCAATTTTTTTCTGGCCAGACAAAATTTTCTGGGTCAATCTCCATGATTTTTTCATTATTGCTATATGTTCCATATTATTTGCCCTTGAACCCCTCTATCGGATTTGTGTGAATAGATTTCGATTTATTAATAGGATATTTTTTTCTATTTTTATCCAGTTTTTTTTCAATCGCATCAAAAATATCAATATCAGTTTTGTATGAGATAATCAAAAGGTAAATCAAAACGTCTGCTATTTCTTCTTCGATATTCTTCTTTTTCTCTGAATTTGAATGAATTTTACAAATTTCATCTTCAGATAACCAACGGTAACACTCAGCCAATTCTCCAACCTCTGAAATTAACGCGATAATCAAATCTTTAACATTATGGAATTTATCCCAATCTCTCTCCAGATTGAACTTTTTTATTTCTTCTTTTAGCTGGTTAAAATCTTTTGTCATATAATAAATTACTGGTTATATGAATTTATTCATAACACCTTAAATAATTAATAAACTGTAAATTTTTATTTATATTATATTTTTTATAAGCCGCCCATCCTATTTCCTTCTTTTTAAGACAAAAAACAGAATGCTTTTATCTAACTTGAAAACATTTCTTTGTCCCCCAAAAACTTACTAATAATGCAACCGCCGAAATAGAAACAATAAACAGATAGGCATTGGGCTGACTAATAGAATCTAATAAAAATCCAAACAAAAGCGGTCCAACCACCGCGCCAACCGCGGAAACCCCATTTAGTGAACCATCAATTTCTCCCAAGTGAGTTCTATCTGCAAATCTTGCAATCATTCCTTTGTTTGTTAAAGAAATTAACTCAAAAATTGCACTCGATAAGAACATTATAATCAATAGTAAAAAATAATTTTTAGTAAACATTAAACTTACTAAAATTAAAACAACAAAAGAAAAACTGATAAAATAGATGTTCTCCCTCTTTTCATCCGCAATCTTGCCGAGAATTTTTCCAAAAAGTATAGGCATTGCGTACACTAATGCTAAAATTGTAGAGTTAACCAAACCATCCCCATTAAGATAAGCAAAAACAGGAATAAAAAAATAAATTACTGAACTTAAGATACCTGTAATAAAAGTCAACACAAGAATAAATTTCAAACCCGTACTAAAATTTTTTATATCTCTAAATAAATTTGAATAAACCTTTAAAAATAGAATTCCTTTATTATGGTTCCTTTCCCCTTCTTTTAATCTCAATACAATTAAAAAAGAAATTATTGAAGTGGGCGTAATAAAAAATAACAACCAATGGATTGGCAAAAATGCAAACTTAACAAGCAAAAGTCCTATGATAACCGCAATAATCCACCAAAAATTTGTAATAACATCAAATTTTCCAAAAATTTTAGAAATTTTATCTTCAGGATAATGCCTGATAAAATAAGATTCTCGCCCTACTTGGTCAAGAGAATATGCAATACCGTTTAATCCTCTTGCTATAACTATAAAAATTATTGCGCCTGTAGCTCCGGCAAGAAAATATCCCAGCCCAATAAAAATATAAATAATTAACCCGGCGAGAATCATACTTCTTATCTTAATGTTATCTGCTAAATATCCTGCAAAAGGGATTGAAAGGAAAAAGGTAATATTGTAAATAGATGCTAACAAGCCTGTTTCTGAAAAATTTTCCGAAAAAGACAGCAGAAAAATTGGGACAAAAGCCTCACCAAGCCCCCAACCGAACCATCTAACAGAAGTACTCCATGTAAGAATTCTTATTCCTTCAGGTATTTTTTCTTTTTTAAACATAAGAATAATTTATTTGTTTTATTTATATGCATATTAATTTAAAAATTTATTAATTATAAATCCTGCTAAATATTTGACTAGCTATGAATTGTGCACAGATTTAAATTGCATATTACCCTTAAGAGCATGCAAGGCTTATTGCCACTATTGCGGCGAAGCTAAAACAAGGATAGCAAGACTTGTGCATCAGCGTAAGCATCCGCTATTGTGCGTCTTGAACATAGTAAGATAAACAAAGATCCTGCAGGGAGCGATAAAATTTATAAAATAAATTTTCAGTTAAAAAATTTCGGAGCGCTAGACTAAAGATTTCCAATTCTCTTTATAATAAAGAAACTTTTTATTGAATTCCTCTTTGGGAGTTATTTCCACATTTAAAGATTCGAGCTTTTGTTCAAGATTTTTAAACTCTTTGATTTTTATATCTTCTGTACACATCTTCTCAAGTTCAATAATGTAACCATAACCTTTTGTAAAATCCAAACAAACAGTTATGTCATTCCATTTAAATTCAAATCTTTTTCTAAACCATTTTATTTCAATATTATATCCCAAATAAATAAACAATTTTTCCAAATTTTCAAATTCATCTCTATCAAACTTTATTTCAATTTCTTCTCTATAGTCATCATGAATTTGACCTTTTTTCATCCAAATTTTAGAAAAAAAATTATTTCTTTGAATTCTCAAATCTTCATCGCAATCAAAATAAAAAGTTTCTTGATAATCTTCTTTTTCCAAAGAAGCATTTTTTTTGAAGAAATCAAGAAGTTCATCAAATTTTTCTTTTGAAATAAAACTTCTGATTTCGGTTTCTATTTTCATAATATTAAAAATATTTGGAGTATAAATAAAAATTTGGATTTTTAGCGCCGTTTTATAATTACACTTAACATGACCAATAAGCGAAGCCCGCCGAATTGAAGGGTTTGAATGGAGTTAAAAAACTAAAAATTGTGTCTTGACATATCGATTAAATGTTGTAAAATCATAATATCAATCTTTTAAGAATAAAATTCGTATAGATAATAGCAATATTTTTAAATTAAGCCAAAAAGGAGGTAAGAACATGGATTTAAAAATTAGATTCGAAGTAACAAGAAATGGATTGGGGCTAATAAACGGGGTTAAATTAAAATCGCAAGAAGGTCATGAAACAAAGACAAGTATTTTTTGCGAAACATTTCCAGTAGCTTTCCTAAATGGCACAGCCAACATTAGATTTGAAGATGACAAAATAATTTTTGAACATCCTAAATGCGACCCTTTAACAGAATGTTATTTTAAACTCAAGCCACAAGTCATAAATGAGTTGAGGCTAGCTTTTAATCAGAAAAACGAATTCAATATGGAGAAATGGACAAATTGGGGTTTTGGCTTTGGTCTTTATGTAAAAGACATTTGAACATTTTTTAACCGTGAACTTCATCTCGGAGGTGATAATATATCGCCTCCGTTTTTTATTTAAAAATTTCTAAAAATAATTATTTCTCGAATGGGAAATTTTTTTATTATTTTCGATAACGTCTATATATCATCTGAAGTTTCGACACCTCCTTATAAAAATACAATGGGGGTGTCAAAATTTGGATTGAAAAAAATTTTTGGAACCAGATATACGTTGTTATCTGATGTTTATTTTTCCTTACCCGAACTTTAGTTTTAAAGATACCATAAAAATATTCATTATTAGGGTGATACTACTCATAACAACAAGTGAATAACTATTAATATAGAAACCGTAAATAACCCACAAAATTTGACCAGTAAGATTTATAACACTCCAAGCCAGAGCAACATCTTTAGTTGATCTTGTTTTCCAAGACTTAATAACTTGAGGAAGAACTGAGATCGCTACAAGAGTGCCGGCTACAAAACCGATAATTTCTACATTGTTCATAATATTTTTATTAGATTAAAATAGTAAAAAAAATAAATTTCACATAACGTTGGTGAGAAGCGAAGTTTTTGAAATTCATATTTAATTAATATTTATTTCAAAAATTTGGGTATAGATTGAATAATAATTATTTTTTTATTTTTAAACACGTTTTTATTGCTTTGAATGTTTCCGTGTAAGTATTTATGTTAATTTCACTTGTATCAATAGAAAACTTTTTGCTTTTAATATCTAAAAAATTTAATTTTTCTTTTATTTTTCTTGTACCTTTTAATTCAGCAATAAATTCATCATCAAAATGACCTGGGTGTCTGTCTTTTGAATCACTTCTTTCTTGATATCGTTTTTTAATAATGTCTTTGTCTGCTGACATTTGAATTTGCAATATAATTGGATTATGTTTTTTAAGTTGGTTTTTTAGTTGCTTGATGTGTTTTGAAGATACTAAAACACCTTCTAGAATATGTGATGCTCCAACTTTCAACATGTTGTTAGAGATGTAATACATGATATTAATACTTGCGTCACTTAATTTTTTGTCCCATTTTTTATCTCCAATTTTAAAACCAACTTCATCAAATAATTTTTCCTTGATTTCATCAAGGCAGACAAAAGGTAAATTAAATTTTTTAGATATTAGATATCCCGCAGAAGTTTTTCCCGTGGCTGGAGGTCCTGATATTATAATTAACACAGTTTTTCTCATAGAGTTTAAAAATAAAAAATAATTATTATTCAATCGTAACCGTTTATCACTTGTTGGTATATTAAACCCATCAGATATATAATAAAACCAAGTCAAGTAAAAGGGGGCTGCGAACAGCGTGTTTGAGGAAGCCGTGAGTTTG
>MFGN01000022.1 GCA_001780285.1 Candidatus Falkowbacteria bacterium RIFOXYD12_FULL_34_57
TACATTCTGCCAAAACCATTGCAATATTTATATTTAAACCCCATTTGCATACTTATTGTCCTGCTTCGCAGTCCAATATGTATCTGAACTTATACATACAACGCAAAAAAATAATCCGAAGCTATAAACCTTGTTTTTCCTGTAAAAACTTCATACTTTATCCACAGCCCTGACTATAAAAAAGTGTACTGATTGTGGTTAAATTCTTTATAATTTTTTAATTTGACTAATATTAATTTAAATTTTATAAAAACTATCCCCTAAAAAGTTATCCCTAGCCTGTGAACAGTGTTTTAAAAAACTTAAAAATATGTTATAATATTTATATAAGGATCAATATTTCTTTTTGGTAAATATTAAAATTAGAGTCTTTAATATTTAGCCCGCAACGAAAGAGATAAAAAGGTCGATTGGTCATATCAAAAAGAGTTTTTTCTCTAAAAACCCTTTAACTTTTTCCTCTTGATTTCAAAAACCAAGGGGTCATAAAAAAGTAAGCTTATTTTTTTATAGTCTATAAATTTTAATTTAAAAGACTATTTTTCTAAAAATTTAAATAAAATTTAGTTAACTATCTTATTAGTTGGTTAAATTTTATCCCCATGCACATGAAAAAACAAAGAAAGTTTTTGCTTGTTGTTGTATTGATTTTTTCACTACTTGTAATGCATAGTGGAAATCATTTAGTTATAGCGGGAGGTTTTAATAGTGCTAGTGATTTAATCAGCGACTCCGATCTCGGTGCTTTGTCTAATCACACTTTCACATTAAATCTTTCTACCGGCATCGGTGCTAGTGCTTGGCTGCGTGTTAATTTTAACAATAATTTTAACGGCGTAGTAGATGGCGATGTTGTGTGCCCAAGCGGCGGCACAGCATCAACAACAGATAACGGAGCTGTGACCATTGTTGATTGTACCGGCGTGGCTCTGCCCGCAGGATCAAACTTAACACTAACAGTAGCCACCACCACCAACCCTTCAATTGCCGACAGTTATGCTATTGACATACAAACACTTGCAACAACTACAAAAGCAGAGATTGACAGTGCACAGGTTCGGGTTTATATCTTAAATGATGTAGATGTTACCGCCACTGTTCAGGCTACCTTAACTTTTACAGTTAATGCTACTACTTCTGGTGCTATTATCAATGGCGAAACAACAAATATAAACACTTCTTCAACCACCATTGCTTTTGGTAATATTCTATCCGGCACCAAATATACTGCCGGCCAAACACTAGAAGTAAGCACTAATGCATCTGATGGTTTTGCTGTAACTGTTGAACAAACACAAAATCTACAAACCCAAAGTGGAAGCGACATAGATCCTCTATGGGGCGCTACCTCAACCGCTACAGCTTGGGCTGCTCCAACATCACCAGACCTTAACGAAGAAAGAACCTGGGGCCATATTGGTATAACCGGTACTGATATATCTGGAGTTGGCGCAAACCAATATAGGTCATTAGATAGCGTCAGTGTTAATTCTCCAGTTGAGTCGCTAACTGTGATGTCTCATAATAATCCCGCAGATGGAGCTACGGAGGGAATAGGTAGAGTCCATGTTGCCTACTCTGTTCAAATCTCAGATGTTCAGGAAGCAGGAGACTACTCCACAACACTTACCTATATCTGTACGCCAACATACTAAACAAGAACTTACAGTTTAGAATAAAAAAGATACCAGCATAAAACGGGTATCTTTTTTATTATACCTTCTTCCTCTCCCCACGAAGGAGGGGGTGGGGTGGAGGTCTTTTTATATCAATGTTTCTAATAATCCAATAACCTCAATAATCAAAGGATATATTTTCCTCTGACTGACGCAATCACGAATCCAATCATTGTTGTCCGGCTCTCCAATTTCTGTACAACCGTTAGTTTTTTTCAAAATATCATTTTGCAGATGATCTAATGCTTCCCAATACAACCCATCATCAATCTTAGCTAATACGCTATTAATCTTATTAGTTAAAGCATTTTGCATATCTTTATTCTTAAGTACGCTCAAATCCAACTCATTTATTTCTATAATAATTTCCTGTAAAGTATCAGTAACGGCATCCTGATAACTAATAGCTACTACTGTAACATTACTTGGTTCACTATCTGTAAAACCATCATTTACAGTTAAACTAATAATATATTGTCCGCTCATATCAGCTACAAAACTAGTTTGTATATATGTTGACTCATTGATTTCTGCTAAACTACTATCCGACTTACTAATTATACCCCATGAATATGTAAGCGAATCTAAATTAGCATCTAAACTTCCACTACCATCTAAATATACAATATCACCCTCTAATACTGATTGATTTACTCCGGCATTAGCAACAGGAACAACATTCTCAAAAGTAATTATTACTTGATCAGGATTACCAGTAGACCATGTATCACTGGTTGTCAATTCTATTATATACTCACCCTGAATATCAGCTGTAAACGTAGGATTAACAGCGGTAACATCCGATAATACAGCCATACTACCGACCGGCTTATTCACAAAAGTCCATAAATAATTAATATTGTCCCCTTCTTCATCATAACTTTGGCTACCGTCTAATTGTATTAACGCTCCTATTTGAATTACAGATTGATCTTCTCCGGCATCAGCAATGGGCGGAGTATTAAAAGTACTAACTAAAACTTCGTCATAATCACTGACTAATCCTAAACTATCTGTAACTGTTAAGCGAACAACATAATCCCCTGGCAAATCAGCAATAAATGTGGGACTAACTGTATTCTCACCAAATAATACTGCTGTGCTGTCTATGGGTCTAGAAACAATATCCCAACTATAACTTAAAGGATAATTCTCATCCGGGTCAGAACTACCGCCCCCATCCAATATTACTAAATCACCACGAACAACAAACTGGTCCATACCAGCATTAGCCAACGGAGAACTATTAGATAAAATAGCTTTATATATTACTGAATCTGTTCCACCATAGTTCAAAGCCATAACATATGTTTCATTATTAATAATAAAACTCCTAAAGCCAAAAGCTCCATTTGTAGGAATAGCCTGAATTTCCATAAAAGCACTACCATCCCATTTAAAAATATAGGAATTTATTTCCATAGTATTCCAATCTCTAAAATTAGCAATTGCAAGATATGTTTCTCCATTGATTTTAAAACTTTCGCAACCATAATTATATATTAATTCTCCTTGATGTTCTAGACTAGAAATATATTGAAATTCCTCTAATGTTTCTCCATTCCATTTATAAACTACCGGATCAGCATTATAGTGAGAATTTGCAACAACTAAATATTGTTCCCCATCAATTTCGAAACTATCCCATTCTCGAGCTCTACTAGTAATTATAGACTGAAATTCTTCAAAATTTATACCATTCCACTTATATATTTTAGAATAATATAAAACATTTACATCACTACCATTTTCGGCACCAACAATATAAGTTTCTCCATCAATCTGAAAGCTCTCCCAATCATAAACTTCTTTAATTGAAATAAACTGAAATTCTTCAAAATTTGTGCCATTCCATTTATATATTACTGAATCAACTCCACCAACAATGGCGATTGCAAGATAAGTTTCTTCATTAATTTTAAAAGACTCACAACTATATACATTATTTAAATAAGGAATATTTTGAATTTCATTAAAAAATAAATTTTCCCATTGGTATATTTTTATGTTCTTAGTAGCAAAATTTACTACCGCTAAATACTTATCTCCATTTATCTCAAAATATTCAGCTTCAGGAAAACCATTTGTGGGAATATTTTGGTAAAATTCTAAAATATCTTCATGCTCTACAGGGGGGGGTGGTGGCCAATTTTCATCTGTATAAACAATCATCTTAAGATCTCGATCAATAAAGCTTTGAAAAACCCCTGTACTATGGTAAAGATACACATTACCATCTAGTGGGTTATCTAAATTAAAATAAGCTTCAAAAGGTTTAAATATAAGATCATTTTGATCTCGTCCAATAAAATGCAAATAATATTTTTCTCCTTCGTTAACAGGAAAAGGTTTATCAAGCATTATAGTTGTACCCCACTTAACATTATCAACTACTTTACACACTAAAGTATCACCACCAGAATAATTACCTTCTTTGTGTTCTAAGGTTATACAAAATTTTATTTTATTTGGGGCTCCATAATCACGATTATGAATCCATGCTCCATTAATATTAGTAACCCCACTAGGAACAGTTACTTCTTGTTCAACATGATTTAAATTTCCATAAAAAACATCGTTTCCTATATCAGTATCCATGATAGGAGTAGTAGCTAAAACGGCATTACTAAATATAAATATTCCCAAGACAATAAACGTAAAAATACCCAATACTCCTATTATTTTACTTTTTAACCAATTATCATTTTCTTCCCTATCCCGCCTGAGATGGGTAAATTTTTTAAATTTTGTTGTTTTATGTTCCATAATTTTTTTATTAATATTAATTTAACTTATATAAGATTATTTTACCATATCAAACATTAAGAAAAGATAAAAAAAATTATAAAGAAAATCTAAAATTTTTATAAATATTTCATAAAATAGCAAATTTATCTATTAATATTATAAAACTTACTAACTTTTTAATAATTTAAAAAACAAAAAAGTCCTCTTTATAAAAAGAGGACTTTTTTTTTATTTTAGACTTTCAACTTAGTAAATAGGAGTACAAATATAAGTTATTTGGGTTTCATAGTCACCTGCTTCCTGCAAGCTTCCAATTTCTGCTCGATAAGCAATGGTTGTATAACCTATATTTGGAGTAGTACCAAGAGAAGGACCGGTGTGGTGCATTACGGGCATTGGGTTTGTATCACTTAAACCGACAAAATTTCCTGTAGAAAAATTATTATAACCGGTACCATAACTATGTAAATCAGCGTCATCAGATGTGAGACCCATATGACCATAGGTATGTTTTTGATCTAATAAATTAAGTGGGCTAGTCCAAGCAACTGCCGTAGTAGAACCCGTTCCATCGGGAGAATTATTAAAACTATTAATGGTGTCTAATCCGTCATTAGTTAATTCTGCGCTTTGTTCAACGGTAACAGTATAGCCATCAGACGCATTAGAAGTTACTGATAAATCTTGACAAATAGTTACCGGCACTCCAGCCGTTAAAGTGCCAAATGGGGTGGTAGATGCTGTAGTGCCAACCGGATTTTGACACACTATACCATTGTTGAGTGTCGGGGTAGTAGTTCCGGTAACCGTAAAGGTTAAACTGGAACTAACTCTGGCAGTCATCCATACATCATCAAGTATGGCTACACGAACTTCTACGCGTTCTTCTAGTGTTCCCCCACTCGCGACCTCATCACTATATTTTTCAATGATAATAGCGTATGATGTTGCGGATCCCGGATTTGGGTTAGTAACTCCGGTAACTATTATCTGGGAAGAAGTAGCGCCGGTTACTTGTGCTGTTGCAATACATTCAATAATCTGCCCGGAAGTAGATGCTGCTCCAAAATATGATCCTCCATAACCACAAGTTTCAGATCCTCCGCCAACTCCGGTAAATCCGGCTGGGTATATAACTCTCCATACACCCCCACTAGCTGTTGTGCTTTGAGTGGTAAAATTAAAGGTATGGGTGGCAACAGCTCCCCGATCAGAATCGCTAATTGTGTCTTTAGCATTCGTCAAAGAGTCTACTGCGTTGACGATCGGCACAGACGGTACTATGCCGTACATAATCACCATGGTAAAAACCAACATGGCGACTATGAATCTCTTTTGTTTTTTAGTTTTCATAAATTTTATTTTTATTTTTATTTAAATTTGAGATCTACTGGAAATATTTCGAAAATAATCAGTAGATAAAACTTGATTAATAATGTTCGTTATATCCCGCTTGCTGTAATATCTCCACCCACGGGAGTCTCTTTTCGCTTCGGGAATCAGACCTTCTTTTTCCCAGCGTATTAATGTAGTTTTATCTCTGTCTACTTTATCCAGTATATCCTTAATACGATATTTTTTGTTTTGCATATATTTTTTGTTTTAATTTTCCAGCTAATTTTTTGTTTTAATTTTGGGCTGGTCCGCCTCGGGCAGATATTTTTGGGTCTATCGCCAAATACCCCCTTTAAGGTTATTCGCTTCGCGAACCCGCACTGCTCCGCCAGCTGACGGATGCGGGAACATACGAATTAAATTAATTATTAAACATGGTATTGGGAGATAAACCCACCTCATATAAAGACAACTTTCTAAAAATCATCTTTTTTATGAAGTTTATTCGACCTTTAATTTATGGTCTAAAATTATAAATTTAGACCTATTTTAAAGCATTTAAGTTGTCAAAAAACAAAAAACTTCTTCATTTTCTAAATGAAAAAGCTTTAAAATATGTTAAAATATAACAATCTATAAAATATTTATGGTTTTTGTATTTTGCGAAATTCATTTTGTTTTGATTTTTGCTTGATGTTATTTACTAATTTTGGCTAAATAACAACATTTTTTTTGTTTGTAGCACTATAGCACTATAGCACTACTTATATTATATCTTAAATTTAAGAAAAAGTCAATCCATAAATATGTGGATAACCCCTATTTTTATTGAATTTTTTTACTATTACTAGCAAATTTATTAATTAATCTATCTATTTTAAAAATAACTAATAATAGTTCAACTTCAAAATTCTTAAAACCAAGATAAGATGTGCTTGACAAAAAATAATCTTTATGATAATATGACGACAATAAAAATAAAACGCACCTAAAAAACAAAAAAAGGAGAAGGAAATGATAGAAAAAGAAAAAAATTTTGAAATCATATCCGTTGAGGGTGAATACATCTTTTTCCGCCTTAATGACAACAAAAATCAAATCCATGTATTCCATCGAGTCACAAAAAAAATAGCTATTATACCCAAAACATCTTCATCCTTCCTATCCCGAATGTATATTCCTGAAACAAAATGGGAAGAAAACAACATTATCACAGAACAGGAAATACTGGAAGCAAAAAATCTCTTTGATCAGGGATACAGCCGAGGACTCCAAGAGGGTTATCAACAAAATCAAGCTTTTCCCAAAGACAAAAATGAACTTGCCGGCTTCCTCAAGGGACGCCTGAGACAATAACAAAAAACTTAAAAACCATCCAAAAAGGATGGTCTTTTTTTCTATAGACTTTATTCTCAAAATCAACAAAAGGGATTAATAAAATGTCGGCACTAAAATATATACGATCTCCGTCGCATAATCCCCTGCTTCCTGCATTCTATCTATTTCTACTCTATATACAAGGTCCACTGTTTCGTTTATAACCGGAATCTCGCTATAAGATATTTCTTTCATGTCAGTTTCAAATTTAGCGTAACTGTCATCTGGCGCAAAACGAGAAGAAAATGCGCCGGATAAAGTATCATCACCAGAGTGATAACCAAAAGCGCTCGGAGAAGGGGAAATAGGCCAGCTTGCCGGATTTTCATTGGGGCTAGTTACCGGATCAATATCCGCTCCATTGTTTGCGATTAATTTTTGCTTTTCATAAACAAATAACTGATAGCCGTGTCCGGCATTAGTACTAATATTCAGGCGATGCGCTCCAATAACATCTTCTCCCTCCGTTAAGACTCCGAATGGAACCGAGGATGGCGTAGTAACAATATTGGTAACAACCCCTTCTGTGCTGGAGCCAATTCCAAATCCGGTCATAGTATAAGAAAGATTTCCGGATTGCGGAATTATGCTGGGATAAGTAAATGAAACATTTTTAGAAACTACCGCGCCGTTAGTGTTGTCATAAGCTCTAAAATAATAAGTAGTGCCGATATCAGCATTATTGTTGCGGATAGTAAATTCCCATTCAGCTAAACTGCCCGCCAGATGATCAAAGGTGGAAGTAGAAACACCGGATTCATTATGTGTGGCCCCCAAAGATACGCCACTCAAAAGAACATCTTCTATTCTATCATCATCCGTGTCTATACCATTACCATATGTCCAAAGAACTGAAGTAGAACCGATTTCTCCCACAAAATGCACATCGGAAGAAAAATCAGAAAATGTGGAATACTGCAATCTCATTTTGAGATCAAGTCCTGTTATATCTTCAATCTCGCGCATAGCAAATCTCAGCTTCACAACGGCTCCGCTCACCACATCAGAAGGTGTGGCATCTTCATCTGCCATTGGATAAAGCGGAGTAGAGGTAGAATAATCATAATACCAACGCCAATTTTCTGACACGGACACATAAGAAATCATGGCTTGAAGTTCTTCTGAAGAGCTGGCTTTATGGCCAAAATCATCATATGCCCAAATACGGAATACATATTGTTTATTTACTGTCAATCCAGTAACGATGGTGGTTGTGGCGCCATTAAAATCTGCGTACCTTAAACTAGCATCACTTGATGTTCCCCAAAGATTATCTGATTCTGTAACTCCAGATGTACCCTCTTTCCAATAAATACGATAATCTCGAAAATTTGTATCTATAGTAGACGTACCCAAGCCAAGTGTAATACTGTTGCTGGTTTTATCAACAAGGGTTAAATTTCCAATATCGGTAGGACGAACCTGATCAATAATAACGGTGGTGGTAGCTGGTACAGACTGATCATCCAGCCAATCATTGGCTGTCAGGCGCAAACAATATATATCATCAGCATCACTTAAGTTATTTAAAGTCGGCCAATCAAAATTAATAGTATTGGCCCCATATTGTGTAATAATTTTATTAGTTCCTGTACCAATTTGATATAAAGAGCCATTATGAATATCCGGATCTCCATAAACAGCCGTGATATTTGCATCTGTTTCATCAAGGGTGGGGTCTAGTGGAATAGTAAAATCACAACTAGTGCCAACTACATAATCAATTCTTGCTCTAGATAAATCTCCATTAATATCGCTTACTTCAATAGAGATATCAATAATTGCGGAAGCATCTTTTTTTTGCTGAGCTGAAACAAAAGTACCGGTTGGAAGCGGCGCAAGAGACAATTCTGGATATTGGCTATAATTATCCAAAACTGTTCCATTGTCAGTAACCCGAAAACAATAAGTGGCGCCGGCCGTGGAGCTGGCCGTAGCCTGAATAGTGTATTCCAATTCTGTATATTGGTTTTTATACAGGGTGGTACTGGCGGTTATGGCCGTCTGTTTTTGCAACATATACCCCGGAACAAAAATGTATCCTTCCGAATTGATAAATCTGGCAGTAGTCGGCTCTCCGTCTATAAAATAAATACTCTCTACCATTTCAAAATGTTCTCCGGTAGATGTGGCCGGAACCGGAGTCCAGGATGACACAGCGTTACATGTTCCGCTTTTAAGGCCATATTCCAATCTATATCGATAATCTTCCGCTAACCAATCTCCCGTATTAACAATTGAAATTCTTACCCGTAAAGGAGCGTTTCTGCCAATGTGTGTACTGATTGTTGGATCTACTGTGTCTTCTTCTTCCCGCCAAGTAGCAGACGGTACGATTAAAGTGGTAGTAGACACCTCGCTGGCGGCACTAGCTTTATTGCCAAAATCATCATATATCCAAATATTAAACACATAATCCGTATTCTGGCTTAAGGAACTAATAGTTGTGGAACTCTTAGTGTTAAAATCTTCCGCTCCCAAATTTACATCATCCAGTTTTGTGAACGGCGTATCTGATTCAGTTACCCCCGATGTGCCTTTTTTATAAAATATTTTATATTCAGAAAAATTAGTATCACTACCGACGCCGTTAAAATTTAATTTTACAGTAAGACCGGTAACCTCTTCATCAGTTAGGCTTCCGGGAGCAATAGGGTTTATATTATCAAGCGTAATAGTGGTAGTAGCCGATATGAATTGATTGCTGATTCCGTCATTCACCGTAAGCCTGAGACAATAATCGCCGTCTGCAATAGGCACATCAATCTTTGAAAACCAATCAAAATTTACCGTATTAGAACCTCCGGAAGTGGTTATCATTGCAGTGCTTGTGCCGACCTGATATTCATTGTCATTATCTATTCCCGGATCTCCATGATCCGCAGTAATATTGCTATCCGTTTCATCTAATGTTGGGTCCCCGGAAGGGCTGAATATGCATGTCGTACCTGTTGCAAACTCTAATTTAGCGCTTGCATTATCTCCATTTAAATCGTAAACCTCTATAGAAATATCTACTATGCCGGAACCATCTATTTTTTGAGCAACAGAATTAAAAACTCCGGTCGGATAAGCATTAGTGCTAAATGTTTTTTGGATTGAATTGTTTTTATTACCATAAGCATCATAAACATAAACCTTAAAACTATATTGAGTGTTGCCGCTTAAACCATTGATGGTGGTAGTAGATTTTCCATTGAACAAAATATTATTTAAATTGGGGTCAGTATGACTGGTATCTCCCTCATTTACCGTATCTACGCCGGCCTTATAGTAAATTTTATAATAAACAAAATTTGTTTCGGTGGTTGTGGCCCCAAAAAAAAGTGTTAAACTATTGCTTGTCCGGCTATAAAAACTTAATGGTCCCGGTGCAGTCGGAGATGTGTTGTCAATTATGAGTGTGGTAGTAGCGGAAACAAGTTGATCATCTACTCCGTCGTTTACAGTAAGCCGCAGACAATAAGTGCCATTAGCATTTGGAATATCTATTTTGGAAAACCAGTCAAAATAAACCGTATTAGTTGCTGTGTCGGTTATTATCCACCCGCCAGCATTTCCGATTTGATACTCGTTATCATTTTCAATTTCCGCGTCACCATAAGTAGATGTGGCATTGGCATCAGTTTCGTCTAATGTCGGATCTCCGGAAGGACTAAACACACAAGTCGTACCTGTCGCAAATTCAATTTTGGCGCGCAAATTATCGCTATTTAAATCATCTGCTTCAATAGTAATATCAACAATTCCCGAACCGTTTCTTTTTTGTTGAACCGCAATAAAATTACCTTGAGGCGCGTAGTTCGTGCTCGCAAAAACAGGGGTGGTAGCGCTTGCTTTTCTGCCAAAAATATCATAAGCCCAAATATTAAACTCATATTCCGTACCGTTTTGCAGGCCAAAAACCGTGGTAGTAGCAGCGCCGTTATAATTAATATATTTCAAATTCGAATCAGTGCTTGATCCAAACAGCATGTCGGCTTCGCTAACCTCTGTAGCCCCACCATCGCTAATTTGATAATAAATCCTGTATTCACGAAAATTATTATCTACAGTTTGATCTCCAAAATCCAAAGTAATGCTATTTGCGGTTTGACTCACGGCCGTCATATCTCCAGGAATTTGCGGAGCTTCGGTATCTACTTCAAAATTAGGAATATCAGCATCAAACTGTTGCCATGATGAACAAGCATTATCATCGTCACAAGCCATAGCCTGCCACTTATATCCCATACCTAAATCAGTAATATTGGAAACGGTAAGTCCGGATGAATAATAATATTTATATATCTCTTCTGATTCTAGCGTCATAAAGGTGGATGGTGAATTTTGGTTATTAAATTCAGTTTTAATCCAACCCGTACTGCGATTTATTTCACTATAGCGAACTTCATCCAAAACACCATTCCAAGGTTCACCTCCGGCGACGGTAGAATTTCCTATAAAAATAGTAGTTGGCACGGATAGCGCGTTGCTATGCGTACCGGACCCAAAATAAATGCCGTCAATATACACTGCCACATTGCTGCCGGTGCGGATATAATCAATCTTATGCCAATCACCGCTACCCGTGGTATATGCGCCAAAATTCGGCTGATCCCCGCCGCTATCATAAATTCGAATATCCGTATTATTCATAGCCCATTGCGGATCATAATTCGTACCGCCCACAGTATGGCTGTAAAAATTATCCCAACCAGAAGGATTTACCGAATAATAAAACCAAGTTGACATAGTATAATTTCCCGGGGTGCCATACCCGTTAGGACTAGTATCCTGCAATGAATCATTGCTGCCATCAAAACGAATGCCTTGGCCGATCTGCCCCGTGGTCAAATCTGTAGAAAGCATTGATCCGCCGGAAACCATATTATTACCATTAACAGTAGAATCAGTTACTATTCCGGTAGGATCATTATTTAAATGCCAAACACCTTTATAATCCGTGTCCCACACCCCGGTGGTAGTAGCATTGTCTATACTCGCGTCTCCATTTCCATAATACATATAAAGCGTGGTGTCCGTTGTAGATGATATGTCGGTTTGCACCCATGCCACCAATGCTCCAGTGGAAGAATTCCATGATTCTCGTTCATAATTTAGCTCGGTTATGCCGTCAGATGATGTAAATAAAATATCATAACCATCACTTCGCGCCTTGCCCACCAGATCACTAATAACACTATTTATTAAAACTGGAAAATCTATTTCATTAGAAACTATTTCTGAAGCTTTTAATATTATTTCTTTTCGGTAAATCCAATCAGAATTATACCAACCAGAAGGAACACCGCTCACAGTGGTAGAAGCCGCCCAGATGTTATTGCTACAAGAAGCATAAGCAGTAGACTCGTAACAAAAACTTCCCGGAACCGAACTCGCAACAGTGAATGTGCCGTCATTTGGCAATATTTCATAATAAAAAGTCATAGTTTCCCCGAAATTTACATCGGTACTCGTTGCTCTAAATTGAACATCATTATCATCTATTAATCCGCCGTTAGCAATAACCGAACCATCTGTTTTCTTTTGAGATAAATTAATTGGATTATCAGGAGTATAGTTAGTGGTTGCGGTTACCTCGGCAGTCGAACTGGCGCTATTGCCATAATCATCAAAAGCCCAAATTTTAAAAACATAAGTAACCCCTGATTGTAGGCCAGTAATGGTAGTAGTAGACTTGCCGCCGTAGTTCACGCTTTCTAAATTGGTATCGACGTGGTTTGTGTCGGCAGTTGTTACCCCGGAATCTCCCAGTTTATAATGTATTTCATAATGAGAAAAATTAGTATCACTACTCTGGTCGCTAAATTGCAAAATCACACTATCAGTAGCCTGACTAATTACTGATAAATTTCCTGGGTTAGCTGGATTAATATTATCAATAGTAATCGTGGTAGTAGCTAAATCTTCCTGATCTTTATCACCGTCATTTACTGTAATTCTGACACAATAATCTCCATTGGCATTTGGAATATCATTTTTAGAAAGCCAGTCAAAATTTACGGTATTTGATCCAGGAGAAGTAAGTATCCAGCCCGATGTGGTACCAACTTGATATATGGCGCCGTTATCAATATCGGGATCACCATAATCAGCTGTTATGTTTGCGTCCGTAGTGTCTAAGGTCGGATCACCTGATGGAACAAAAACACAGGAAGTACCGGTAGCAAATTCAACTTTTGCCCGTAAGATGTCTTCATTGTCAATATCGTCAACCTCAATAGAAAAATCTACAACACCGCTACCATTTGTTTTTTGCGCTACAGAGTTTATTGCGCCAACCGGTGCATGTCCGCCGCTGTTTGTGGTAACTACTGTGGGCGCAGAACTAGCCTTATTTCCAGCTAAATCATAAGCCCAGATAGAAAAACTATAAGTAGTGGAAGCGGTTAAATTGGTAATAGTGGTTGAAGATTGGCCGTTAAACAATATATCTCCTAAATTAGAGTCGCTTGATGTGCCCCACAAATTATCAGACTCGGTGATGTTGGTTGTGCTGCCTATTTTGTAATATATGCGATATTCCAAAAAATTAAATTCAGTAGTGGTCGCACCAAAATCAAATTTAACCTCTGTAATGGTTTTACTGTTTAATGTTAATTTTCCCGGTGCTGTAGGCAAAGCTAAATCTACTCGAAAATTAGGCGTACTCTGGTTAAAGACAGCCCAAGAAGAACAAGCTCCTTCGTTATCACAAGCCATAACCTGCCATTTGTATCCAGGAGCATATTCTAAAATAGCGGTTATATTTATTTCTGTTACCTCCTGTTCTTCTGCTTCAAAACTCAAAAAATCATTTACATTATTTTGATTGTTGTATTCAGTTTTAACCCAACCGGTACTACGAGCCGTCTCACTGTATCTCACTTCATCTAATCTGCCCCTCCAGAGCTCTCCGTTCAATGAAGAAGCTCCAATATAAGTAGCAGTTGGCACAAGTAAGGTGTTGCTGTGCGTACCTGATCCAAAAACCGCACCATCAACATAAACAACTACATTGCTACCGGTACGAATATAATCAATTTTATGCCACGAACCAGCTCCTCCAATCAAGGTGCCGAAACTAGGATTATCTCCGCCATTGTCATAAACTTCTATAGCGGTATTGTTCATTGTCCATTGCGGATCATAATCCCCTGTCGCTGTAGTGTGGCTATAAAAATTATCATAACCGGACGGATTTAGGTCATAATAAAACCAAGCGGACATAGAATAATTTCCCGGAGTGCCATATCCAGACGGAGAAGAGTTTACTAATTCATCTCCTGTTCCGTCAAAATTAATAGCTTGTCCAATGCGGCCGGCGACCAAATCAGTGCTATTCATAGTGGCATCCGGAGTCATGTTATTACCATTCAGTGTAGAGTCGATTACTGTACCGGATGGATTATTATGCAAATGCCACACTCCCTTGTAATCCAAATCCCATACTCCGGTAGTAGTCGCATTATCCGTACTAGCGCCACTGTTTCCATAATACATATAAAGAGTTGTATTGGTGGTGGACGATATATTGGTTTTTATCCAAGCTACTAGTTCTCCGGTAGAAGAAGCAAAATATTCTCTTTCATAATTCAATTTAGTAACACCATCAGACGCGGTAAACAAAATATCAAAACCATCTTCCCGAGCACTATTTTTGAGACCTAAATCTGTAGTTGTGGCAAGAACTGGAAAATTATCTTCATTAGATAAAATCTGGCCCGCATCAATTATTATCTTTTTTCGATATAACCAATTAGAACTATACCAAGCAGGAGAGGTGGCTGCCTTTGTCCATATCTTGCTATCGCAAGAATTATAAGCAACGCCGTCTCCACAAGCATCGCTTGGCACGGTAGTTGCTGTGCGCAAAGAAGCGCTGGTGGAAGCTAGTTCTAAATAAAAAGATACATTATTACCCGTATCAATATCGGTAGTAGAGGCCGTAAACATCAAATCTCCATTATCCACCCAACCACCATTCACAATAGTGGTTATGCCGTCATTTTTATACTGATTCATTCCCCCGGGTATATTGGGTTGACTATTTGTTCTAAAACTAACTTCTGTAGCTTGCGCTTTATTGCCGGCCGAATCATAAGCATAAATATTAAAAACATAATCGGTTGCAGTAGCAAGACCAGTAATGGTGGTGGTAGAATATCCATTAAATAAAATATTTCCTAAATGAAAATCTTCTACCTGTGTCCAAGCGCTATCTGATTCTGTTACTCCGGATATTCCTTTTTTATAATATATCTTATATTCTAAAAAATTAGTTTCGGTGGTTGTAGCGCCGAATATCAAAGTAATACTATTATTATGATTATGATCAAAATTTAAACTTCCTGGATCAGTTGGATTATCTGAATCCACCCCCGGTCTATTGGCAATATCAGATGCAGTATAAGCATTTGAATCATTTCCGGATGCATCAAGTAAAGTAATATTAACCGGCAAATCAGAGGAATCGTCGATATTCGCATGACTCTCTCCAACTGTATAAGTTACTGTATAGTTATTTCCGGCAGCCGCAAGCAGGGTACCGGATACATCCACGCCATTAATAGTTATGGTGCCGGCAGTATATCCTGTTCCGTCAGAAAAAATAGTAGCGGTAGCTATATCTCCAATACCCAAAAGTCCGGAACTTATATTAAATGTTACATTAGAAATTATCGGCCTAGAAGCATCTACTCCGGGACGATTTAAAATATCGGCGGTATTGAATATAGAGGATTCGTTACCGGCATCATCTTTAATATTAAAAGCAACAGGCAAATCATCTGAATCTAATCTATTGGTATCTCCTTCGATTACAGTATAAGTAACTGTATACTGGCCCCCACCAATCTCATTAAAGGTGCCGCTAACATCGGTGCCGTTTATAGTCATGATACTGCCTGCATTCAATCCTGCTTCTGCTTCCAGGGAAGTAAGTGTCGCTGTAGCCGTATCACCGATTTTTAAAACCCCGGAAGAGGGAAAGAAAGATACAATAGAAACTGCCGGAGTATGCGCATCCACCCCTGGCCTGCCGGCAATATCCGGTGTAGTAGATGCCATGCTTTCGTTTCCCGCAGAATCCCTAAATGAAATATTAATAGGCAAATCTGCTGAATCCAACCTATCAATATCTCCCTCGGTAACAGTATAAGAAACTGTATATTGGCCCAAGCCAATCTCACTAAAAGTGCTAGATATATCTATATTGTTAATCGTCATAGTAGTACCGGTGGAAAGCGAAGTTTCGAAATTGATGGCGGTAATAGTGGCGGTAGCCGTATCCCCCACCTTCAAAACACCGGAACTAGGATTAAAAGTAATAGTAGCGATCCCGGGGGTGTTGCCATCAACCCCTGGCCGACCATCAGAATCCGCTGTATTATAAATACTTGACTCATTGCCGGCATCATCTTTTACAGTAAAAATAATCGGCAAATCATTACTATCTAAAACATCGTTATCTTCTTCAAAAACAGTATAACTAACTGTGTATTGTCCGAAACCAATATCAAAAAAAGTTCCCGACACTGTTACACCGTTTATGGTCATAATATCCCCGGCATTAAGTCCTTCCTCGTTATCTGCCACTGTAATTGTCGCTGTTGCCGTATCTCCAACCTTCAATACCCCTGATACCGGAAAAAATGCAACACTGGCAATAGATGGGGTATGGGCATCCACTCCCGGCCTGCCACTAGGATCAGTGGTTGTATAATTTACAGATTCATTACCAGCATCATCCTTTATTATAAAATCTACGGGTAGGTCATTACTATCAAGTATATCCGTATGCCCCTCAATCACAGTATAGACAACCGTATACTGCCCGGAGCCAATATCGTCAAAAGTACCTGTCACATCCACACCATTAATTGTCATCGTATTTCCAGCATTAAGTCCGGATTCACTGTCAGCTACTGTAATCGTAGCTGTTGCCGTGTCTCCTACCTTCAAGACCCCCGAACTGATAGAAAATGTCACATCCGTAATTATTGGGGTATTCGCATCTACCCCCGGCCTATTTGTCGGGTCAGAAATTAAATAAGCATTTGATTCATTACCGGCCGCATCTTTAATCCTGAAATTAACTGGCAAATCATCTCCATCGGGATGATCCGTCTCTCCTTCTCCGATTATATAAACAACTCTATAATTTCCACTGCCCACCTCAAAAAAAGTATTAATAACATCCACATTATTAATTTTCATAATAGTTCCGGATGTACAGCCCAACTCTCCGCCTACAACAGAAATAGTGGCGGTTGCCCTGTCTCCCACCTTCAAAACTCCAGAACTCGGAACAAATGATACACCGGATATAATCGGAGAATTAGCGTCAATTGATGCTGTATTAGTTTGCACGGAAGTTGAGGCCGGAGAGTTATATTGTCCCGCTTCATCCTCAAGCGTTAAGACAACCGGAATATTCCCTGCTGCCTGGTCCTGGTCTCCTTCTTGTACGGTATAATCAAAAGTATAAGTAGAATTATCTATTTTTTGCAGATTGCCGGTAGAGCTGGTCGCCCAGTTGATAGAACTGGTGCTTACAGATAAAGTATAATCATCCAAATCAGCCAAAACAGTCGTAGTGGCCCGCACCACATCCCCAACCTTATAAACCCTGTTAGGCAAACTTATTGTTAAAATTTTAGGCTTATTGGCATCAATTGTTATGCTTCCGCTCGGACTAGTAAATGCCGGGCTGTTTACATTGCCATGATTATCTCGCAACACTACACTAATCGGTGTTTCTCCGATTTCTCTGTCAATATCCCCTTCAGCGACAACATAAGTAACATTATAAGTGCTGTCAGCATTATCAATAAAATTAATAATCGACTTACCGTTGATAGTGATCGCGCTTTCATGATATCCGCTCAAATCAGCATCAATAATTACGGAAATATTGCTGCCGATTTTATAATCACCATTAGAAAGATATACTGCCTGAATTATCGGAGAATGCGCATCAATAGAACCGTTTGTAAAACTTCCGGTATAGGCGGAATTAATATTTCCGTATCCATCCTTAAGGGCTATTGAATAAGGAATTGTGCCGGTAGCGCGATCTGTATTTCCCTCTATTACTAAATAATCCACAGTATAAGTAGTATCACCAATCTTTTGTAAATTAGTAACAGTAACATTGTTTATAGTGCTCGGATCCAAACTAAAAACACTGATATCGCTGGTTACGGTAATGGTGGCTATTATAAGATCCCCCGCCTTAAACATAGAGTTTGAAACGGACATATTTGTAATATTCGGCGCGTTAGCATCGATTGATCCGTTGGCAAAATTTCCACTGGAGGTCGCACTTTTATTCCCATACAAATCAACTAAGGCAATGCTGTAGGGAATATCACCAAGAGAACGATCAGTTTGACCGGCGGCAATAACATAATCAACAGTAAAAGTAGTATTATTTATTTTTTGAATATTTATTACTTGTCCACCATTAATCATAGACCCCGGACCAATGCTTAGATTACCAGATTCACTAACGACGGTAGTAGTAGCACGCAAAGTATCACCGATTTTATACATTTTATTACTGGTAACAATTGATGATATCACAGGAATGGTGTTATCTATTGTGGTTGTAGCCACGGTTGAACTAGCTTGATCCACTCTAAGATCATTGGCTGTTAAACGCAAACAATATGTTTCTCCGTTGGCCGCCGGCAGATCGGTTTTTGAAAACCAATCAAAGTTAACCGTGTTACTTCCGGAACTGGTAATAATATAAGCTGTACTTGTACCTACTTGATAAGGATGATTATTATCAATATCCGGATCACCAGTGTCGGCGGTAATATTCGCATCGGTTGCATCAAGTGTCGCATCATGAGCAAAAAAAACAGAACAATCCGTTGAAGTCGCCCACTCCACTTTTACTCGAGTCGGTTCCCAGTCGGCATCAGCTACCTCCATGGAAATATCCACCACTCCGGAACCATTATTTCGTTCTAACGCGGAATTAAAAGAAGATGTTGGTGGAGTTTTAAGCTCCATTGAAAAAATCACCAAATTATGAATATCAACAACGGGCGCCGGCGAAATGTCCACGGTTTCTCTCATTTCCGCGACAATTGAACGGCTGCCGGCCGACAAAGAACCAAGATAAAAATTATGATGCGCATTTTCATCAAGAGCTCCATGCGGCAAATCTCTTTTTACACTAGGAAATCCGGTCGGTACCACAGATCCATCGACCATAATCCTGCTTTCTATTACCTTGGCATTATCGCCGGTATCTGCCACCTCCTGCGACCAAATAAGATGATCACCCGTTGCTTTTACCGAAAAAGGGGTGGAGGTTGACTGATACCAGGTATTTTGCGTCGTTAAAGAAATATTTTCAGTTGAATATCCGATATAATGACTTTGAAATTTATCAAGATTTATGGCAAAAATAGCCGAATCCGTCCAATCGTGCGTTGATGCCACATCAACCGACGCATCAACCCTCCAGGTTTTTGTGCCGGAAATATTGGCGCCGCTCATTAGAACGAACGACCGCTCATCAACTGCGTCCTCTGTTTCATAGCGTATGGCGTTATATTCAACCCCATCGGTCGCGTTATATAGGCGCATTCTTAAATCGGCTGAAGTGCTGTCTGAAAGATAGTGCCCCAAGCCCAAAATCATCCAATCGTTTCCCCCGCCGGCAATAGACACGCTGGCACCGTTTGTGGTCCATGAGGTCAATAAATTTCCGCTGTTTGACGCGGTTGAATAATACCAGTCCGTATTTTCAACTAAATCATCTGATAAATTTATCACAAAAGCCTGATAAGCGCTAATATAATATGTTACAGCGGAAGCGTTGGTAACCTGAACTTCTATAGCTTCCCCGGAAACAGCCGTCCATACAGTAAAAAATCTATAACCATGACCGGTGTTCGCCGCTCCCGTGTTGGATGTTTCCCAGCGATGAAGCGATCCCGCAAATTCCGTGGATCCGTGCAGAACGCGAGCCATGGCATTGGCATTGGCGCTGGAATTATTCAAACTGAAATTTATGGATATTAAATATTTTTTTCCGGCCGTAAAATTGGTAGATGATATTTGATAGCTGGAAATAGTATCCCAAACCCCGCCCCCCGGAGCTCCGGAATACGCATTATTGTCATACTTATAATAATGCCCGATGGTGCTCACGGCATCAGAGGCGATCTGCCATTGACGATTTTCAATATCAACACTTTTTCCGTCTGCAACCACAGACAAGGGGCCAAGCAAATAAAATTCAGGGGAAATATCAGGCGCATCAAAAGTATAAGTTGCTATTAGTTCCTCTCCTGATTTTAAACTAATATCTTCCCAAATCAACTTATTTTCTATATCTCCCTCCTGAATTAAGAATTTAGAATTATGAATTAAGACTTCATTATCATTATTCTTAATTCTTAATTCTTGATTCACTATTCTAAACCCTTTCGGTACGATTTCGGTTAAAGACCCTTTATAATCTTCATTAGCTTTGACCCGTAACACCATACCATAATCTGCCTTCGGAAAAATACGCGTCGGTCCTTCCCGCTTCACAATAAACGACAAACTATTCTTAACCTCAATTTTATCGGATATTATTCTTTGTCCATCAGCCGTTTCGGCAATAATCGTAATATTATACTCTCCGATTTTCTTTAAATCAAAATGCGCAAAATAATCAGGCTCATCAATTACATTATTAAGTCCGCAAGCATTATTTTTCGCAATACTATCATCTGCTGTTGAAAGGATCGTCTTGCCCCAACCCGGTTCATCGATCTCAATTCTAACATCCGCACCACAAACAGTATCTCCTTCATCATCCAAAACCGCCACTTGTAAATAAGCGCTGCTTCCCGGTAAATACAAAGATTGGTCGGAATTAAAAGCAAGCACCCCCCAAGTAAAATCTTGGTTAAAATCAACTACATCTCCCAATGTAATCTCCTGATCAGATATTTTAACTTTGAGGGAATATTTTCCAATCTTCAATTGGCGCCCTTTATTTTTAACATTAACCGTAAATTTTCCGTCTTTATCATAAATAACCTCAGATTCAATATTATTTATTTTTTTTCCATCAATGTCTACAACAAAAGATTCTATTTTAATATTTTTATATTCATCCGTAAACCAAGATCTAAAAAATGATCCCACATTACCGAATACCCCCTTATTTTTTTTAAATCTAAATTCCAATTGCGGTTTTTCGGCAAATGAAAAATCCTTGCGGCCCGATTCCAAATTCAAATTAAAATCTTTTTTATTGATTTTGGAAACTGTTTCGCGCCCGCTGCGTAGAGACGCTTGTGTTTGCGTCTCTACATTGGGCGACATATATGAATCAGACGAATATGAAATACTATTGTCATTCTGAGTGTTAGCGAAGAATCCCGCCTGCCCGCCGAATTGGAGGGTTGTTGACGCCCTACCATTATCTACAAGATTCTTCGCTTCGCTCAGAATGACATTTGTGTTGTTTATATTTTGCGCATTCACTAAAGACCCAAAAAAAGAAAACAACAAAAAACCAACTGACAAGATCAGAATTTTTTTATTAATATTAAACATTTTATTTAAATTTAAACCCATACAGATATAATAATTCCTCTAAGTAATATTCGCCACCGGCCGCCGCCACAATAACCTCAGGACACACAAACATAATAATATAGTCCTTCTTTTTGCAAAAAACAATCCTGTGCTAAATTTTTACATAATACCATCAACTAAAGAGTAAATAAAGCTTTTTAGAAAATTATTTTCTAAGGCAGATAAAGCATGGGGATATGTTTTATACATGCTTTATTTACTCTCTACTTAACACTATTACCACACCCAACCAACATTTAATCTAATATCATTTATTTTTTACGAGCACCCCTTTTCGCGTCGGGCTTAGCAGCGCAGTAAAAAATAAATGATATTAGATTAAATAATTACTCCCCTCCATCATTATTCCTCCATCTATAGTGTATCTGCTTCACAAACGGAAAAGTTACCTGATAAAAATCTGCATAACTATCATTATCTATAATTCCTATATCATTACCGCTTGAAAGCTCGGCCGAATACTCCACACTAGTAGACGCAAAATTTTTGTTAAATATTATTTTAAAATCCAAAATACAGGTATTTACCGCGCAGCTTGATGTACTATTTCCTGATAAAGTTGCAACATTCAAAATATCATTACCGCTCTCATAAAACTCATCAGTAGTCTGATTCCAATAAAATTTCAAATCGTCGTACGGCGAAGCATTATCACTCTTATCTGCAAGCCTTAAGGTTGTGGATGAAATTGCATACCAACCGTTAGTCTCTGTAACCACTGCCCTAAAATTATATTCCGTCCCCGATCCCGCCATTACTATATTATCAGCAGAACTTGTAGCAAAGGCGTTAGTGAATGTTAACGATACATTAGAGATGGTAGCATTGGTTTTTATGGCAACTTCTGTGGCACTAGCTTTATTGCCGTAAACATCATAAGTCCAAATATTAAAAACATACCAGGTATTTTGGGTAAGCCCCGTAACCAAGGTAGAAGTAGCGCTATTGTAGTCATAAGCATTCAAATTCGTATTATCCACCTCTGTCATTCCCACACCGCCCTCAGTTACCCCCGATATACCCTGTTTATAAAATATCTTATACGCATCAACTGCCGGCTCATTTGTATCCTGTCCAGGAGTAGTAGTCGCATAAAGAATGGTAATACTATTAGTGGTCACCTTTCCCTGTAAAAGAGAACCGGTCGATGTCGGCGCCGTATTATCAAGGGTTAAAGTAGTAGTAGCCAAAATAAGCTGATTATCAAATCTATCATTTACGGTCAAGCGCAGACAATAGGTACCATCTGCTTCCGGCTCATCCGTTTTACTAAACCAATCTGCCTCAATGGTATTTTCTCCGGGAGAAGTAAGTATCCAAGCGCCGGAAGTACCAATTTGATATTCCCAATTATTATTAAGATCCGGATCGCCAAAATCAGCTGTCACATTAGCATCAGTTTCATCAAGCGTCGGATCCAGGGGGGTGGTAAAATTACAATTTGAAGATGTCGCATACTCAATCTTTGCTTTCAGCGTATCATGATTATTGGCATCATCCGCATCAAAAGATATATCCACGATTCCCGACCCATTCTGTCTCTGTTTGGTGGTCGCTTTATTAAAAATACCGGTCGGCGCATCATTGGTGGTAATATTTACAAAACTAGAACTAGCCTTATTGCCATACCAATCATAAACCCAGATCGCAATGCTATAAGTAGTGCTCGCCACAAGCCCGGAAGTGATGGTAGTGGTAGCCTCATCATTAAATAAAATATCTCCTAAATTTTCATCAGTAGATGAAGCAAGTATACTATCTGTTTCACGGGGTGCTGTACCGTCCATTACCTTGTAATATATCTTATATTCTTTAAAATTAGTTTCCGTAGATGTAGCGCCAAAATTTAGTGTAAGAGATGTGCCGGTCCTGCTGTTCAAACTTAGAGGTTCCGGCGCAGTAGGATTGATATTATCAATATACACGGTAGTCGTAGCCGGAGTTGCTTGATCTGAAAATAAATCATTGGCAATGAGCCTTAAACAATAATCACCCTCTACACTGCCCAAATCCGCTTTTGATTGCCAATCAAAAAATACTGTGTTTGATCCGGAAGCTGTCTGAATATAAGCATCTACCGTGCCGATCTGGTATTCGTTATCGTTTTCAATATACGGATCCCCATAATCAGCCGTAATATTACCATCAGCCTCATCCAGGGTCGGGTCTCCGGATGGAATAAACACACAAGAAGTACCGGTAGCAAATTCCAGTTTTGCTGTTACCTCATGTCCATCCAGATCATCCACCTCAATAGCAATATCCACCACGCCTGTTCCATCTATTTTTTGTATAGCAGAGATAAGTGTGCTGGTTGGAGCTGTATTTTCCCAACCATAAGTATATGTTAATATGCCGTTCATCTTAGCGCCGTCGGTTTGCGGAATGAGCGCGGTGTCATCACTAACATAACAGGTTGTATAGGATTGATTATCCGTAGCATCCAGAGCGCTGGTCACATCTTTGTATATTTCCGCTGAACTATTTATGGCATCCGGCTGCGCCCAGTAATCCGGTGAACAAACCGGAACCCCCGTAGAGATATTTGCATCAAGTCCGAAATAACCACCAGCAGCCACATCACCGGCACTGTCACTGTTCAAAAAATATGCCCATATTCCTCCGGCATAAACTGTTTTTCCGGCATTCTCCGGAAATACAGAATAAATTGTGGAAAATGTTGTGCTCGTAGCAGGCGCCTCTGATGATTGGCCGGCAAAAATATTAAGGCTTGTAAGATATCCTTCTGAGTTATCATTGTCATAAACATAGGTAATCATCAGTTCAGCAGAAATTCCGCCAAAAGTAACACTGCTTTGCGTAATATTTAATCGTACTGTTTTAGGACTTGCGGAATTAGCACCCTGAAGCTCGGCATAATCAGTAGACGGGATAATGTGAACTATATTATAAGTGGGCCGCGGCACCGTACCGCCGCCGTTATAATTATAAACATAGCTGCTTGATGTCGCATTTGCACCAACCTTGCTGGAAACAGTGGTAGTCCATGCGCCATTGTTGTAGTGGTGATCAATGATTCTGAACCAAGCTTTTTTTATCCGCACCTTGCCGCTTCCCGATCCATTTTCCGGAAAATAAACATCCACATCTTTAAACGTCAATGCGGTAGTATTTCCATTATTTATAACACCCAAAGGAAAACTAACCGTCTTAGTGCTGGTGGCGGCAGAGCTGGACGCAATATAAGTTTCGTAAACCTCTCCGCCTACAGCATAATTCGTACCAGTATTAATATAAAACTCCAATTGCTGTGTAATATTTTCCGCATAACCGGAATTTGCCCACTCCGGGAAAAAGAAATATTGCATATTGCCCTGCGTGCCGCCATTCGCGCATTCAAAATGAAATGTCTCACTATCTACATCATATCCCTGGATGTTTACATTCGGATCCAAATCAACCGCATTATTACCGTCATTGCCGTCAAACATCTTAAACCAGCTATCCAGGCGATAAGTAGATGTAGCATATGACGGAAATTCCGGAATTTCCATATGATAATCATAAATAGGACAAGTGCTGTTTCTAGTGCAACCACTGACACTGTTTTGCATAGTACCGCTATCATCCGGAGTAGGAGCTGTATCTGTTGAAGCCAAAGGATAAACAACAGTATTGGTTACATTAGAGGAATCAGCATCATAGGTATAGGTAATATACAGAACAGCTCGAGCGCTTGCTATAGATGTTTTAGTAGTGCCATTTTTTATATTATACCCAAACTGCGCCTCAAGCTCAGTATTACCGCCGGTATAACTAGCTAAATCAGTCTCGTTTGTTACATCAAGAAGCAGGCGCAAATGATTACTCTCAAGTTCGTCATAAGCCAGGATATTACTATTATCATCCAAAACCTGTCCATTACCCGTGCCAAAAGCACTGCAAAATTCATCACACGCATCAAAACCGAGCTTATATCCTGTATAGTTTCCACCGGTAGAGTTATATGCCTCTATTTGGGTTTCAAGAAATACAAAAGCGTTTTTTATCTCTACTCCGGTTTCAGCCAAACGAAAATTAAAACTATTAAATACATTATTGTCATTAGTGTTTTGTCCCGCTGTAGCCCCGCCGTTGTAAGTGCCGGCCATAAACATCACCGTGCGCGCTCTTTTGCTAACCGCGTCCGAGGCTATCTGCCAATTTCTATATTCTGTAAAATTAATTTTTTTCTCACCAATAATAAAATCTTTTATGGTTTCCATGATTCCACTTGAACTGGCACTAGTTTCTACTTTTGAGATTCCCGAAAAGTGCGCCGGACCAAGCAAGTAAAATTCAGGTGAATTATCCGGAGCATCAAAAGTATATTGAATCTCTATTTCATCTCCCTCTAAAAACTCTACATCTCTCCAAAACAACTTCTTCTGACCGTCAATCAGCACTTCCTCAAATTCATAATTCGACCCAAAAGGATCTCTTTCGTTATTATTTATAATTTTTAATTCGTAATTTTTAATTTTAAATCCGTCAGGAACCGATTCTACAAAATCACCCTTAAAATTCGTATTAGCTAAAATATTTAAAGTCATACTATAATCTGATTTAGGGTTGATTCTGGTCGGCCCCACACGCTCTACTTCTAAATCTAATTTTTTCTTAACAATTAAATTTTCCATTATAATTTTTGCTCCTGCTGAAGTGCTGGCAGTCAAAGTAATCTCATATTCCCCGGCCGCATCTAAATTGTAATACGCAAAATAATCAGGGGTACTAATCACATTATCTTTAGCGCATGCCGGATTACTGGTAATCAAATTGTTAAAAGAAGAAAGGGTAATAGTGTCACCATTAGGATTATTAATTTTTAAACTCAAACTTGCATCACAAACAGTGTGCCCATTGTCATCCAAAACTGCCATTTGAATATAGGCTTTCTCGTCCTGCAAATAAACAGACTTATTAAAATTCATAGCCAGTACACCCCAGCTGAAACTCTGTTTAAGCTCCAAAACCTCCTCTTCGTCGCCGGAACTGTCTGTAATTATAAATTTAATAGTATACTTGCCCGGCTTTAACTCTTTCATCTCCGGCAGGCGAATTTCAAACTCGCCGTCTTCTTCAAAAATAAAAGTTAAAAGCTCTCCCACTTCTCTTCCGCTACTATCAACAAGGCGGGCTTCAATATTTATATCTTTCCAAAAATTAGACACCCCAATAATCTCACCCAAGGTGTCCCAAATCCTATTTTCATTTTTGTTGTATCTAAATCGAAGCACACCCTCTTCCCCAACTTGAAAAACAAGCTTTTCCGACAAAAGATCCAAAGCCTCTTCCCATCTTTGACGCTTGTCTATTTTTTCTATATCACTTCCCGGTTCATATTCAGCTTCTACCCACACGCTATCCAAAAAAGCTGTAAAAATACTTTCCTCATCCACCAGGCCTTCAAATTTAATTTTCAATCCTTCAACTTTCTCCCAGGAATCAAGAAACGGAGCATCATAATCAAAATATCCTCCGTTAATTACATTTGACAAAGTATTAAGCGACAGCTCATCCAGCTTTTCCCAAACACGATCATTCGTGCCGCTAGCAGAATCAACCGAATACCAAACAATGATTTTAGCATCCATGGTAACGGGGCCATTTCCTTCTTGGGCTTGCGCATCCCTGACCTTTATTAATTTATTTATCAAGCTCATCCTATCTGATCCGTCCGCATCACTCGGTCCACTAACCTCAACTTCGACATCTTGCTCTTCTGCTTCAATAACTTCCACGTTAGAATCAATAATCACTTCATCATTTTTCGGTTCATCCCCATTTCTGTTAATTTCTATAATATTCAATTCTTCACCGGCTACCTCCACTACATTTTCTTCACCAATCCCAAAAACAGTATCCTCAATCTGCCCATCACGTAGAGACTCGCCATGCCTGCCCGCCGAATTGGAGGGGCGAGTCTCTACATTGGATGAAATATATGAATCAGACGAAGATGAAATTTGTTCACTATAATTTTTATCCCCTATGTCACCCTGAACGCCAGTGAAGGATTCCGCCCGCCCGCCGAATTGGAGGGTTGATGATGCATTATCGGTAATTTCACGAGATTCTTCACTATCACTCGGAATGACGTTGGAAAATGTACTTGATTTTTGATTATTATCACCACTTTCAACAGGTTTGACGAAGTCAAACCCGCTTTCCATCGCAAAAGAAAACTTAATTTTAGCACTTTTAAATTCACCCAAATCTTCCAAGGTATTAATATCGGGAGAAAGTATCTCCTGCGCTGTCGCTATCATTTTCAGAATAGGATTATAAGCGTTGATAAAATTTTTAACTTTATCCATAAAAGATGTCTTTTCGTCAATAATTTCAACCTCCATATCGTCATTCGGCTCTACTAAATCATTATTCGGTTCTTCATGTAGAGACGCATTGCCATGCGTCTCTACAGTATCAGTATTCTGATCTTCGTTTTCTGATGAACCTGTAGAAATATCATTACTTTTTATCTTTTCAATCAATTCTCGTATATCGATTTCTTCCTCTAATAATAATGTGGAAGTAGAAATATTAATATCATTTATACTGCCGATATCAAGATCTCCCACATCATCAGTAGAACTCTCTAATTTCCAATTTTCAATTTCCAATTTCCCAATATCTACATTCTCCAATTCTTTCTCAATCTCCTCCTGAGTTAAATCCGTATCTTCGTACATATCCGCACCACCCTCCGGCGCTTCCCATTCTTCATCACTCTGGATACCCGCCTCTTTCTCTACAAAAGATTCCTTAGAAGAAGATAAAAACATAAAATCCGACAAAACTAAACTAAAATTTCCGCCAGAATAAACAGCGCTGGTCTCCTCTGAAAAAGAAAACATAGTAGCATGCTCTGATACTTCCGCTTCCCCCAGCGCCCGTTCCTGATTCCACCACCCCTTGTTGGCATTTATATTATTATCTACAACCCCGGAAGAGGCGTAGAGATTAATAGTTCTACTTCTTCCCACCAAAGCGCTAATCGTTCCATTAAATAAATCAATTGGAGAATATCCGGTAAAAATATACAAAACAAAAATAAAACCAAAAAACAAAGAAAAAACTTTTTTATAACCAAAAATAAATCCCGCTTTTTTTGGCGCAACAAACTTGGCAAAAAAATGCGGGATTTTTTTAAAATATTTTTGGTTGTTTCCTATTCGGTTGTCTTGCGAGTTACGCATGGGGATGTGTGAATCTATAAAAGATTCAATAACAGCAAAACTTAGTTAAACTAATTAAGGCAAAATAATTAGTAAGTGATTGTATTTTTATTTTGTTCTATAATTTTTGTTTTTGTTTGCACAATATTTGAATTATCAAATATTAAATATAAAAAATAAAAACTTAAAAGAAAAAAACTGATAATCACCACCAAGAGAATCGGCAAGGCGGTTTTAAAAGTCTTAAAAAACAACCTTATAATATCTAATTCCATAAAAACTTGTCTCTTTTTACTAAAAATTTTATCTTTTAAGCTAACTTTTTGATTATTACTCTTTCCTTTATTTTTATAGTCCAAAACAGCTTCTTTTGTAGTCATCCAAGCCACATTGCAATACACTTGTTTTCCAGGAATTTTACCTGATCGAATCAATTGGCCCACATAATCCGAAGAATATCCAGAAATCTCAGCCGCTTCCTTTAAAGATATTAAATTTTTGTCATTATTTAATTCCATTTTATCCTTCTGTTATCCTGGAAAGTATGTAGTAATAGCGGAATACTTATCCGGGATCCATTCCGTAAATTTCAGGAAATAGATATTTAATCGTAAATATACTAAAACTATTAATTTACCCAATATTAGCTATCTCGACCCTCGATATATTAAATTTCCTTTATTTTTTAATGTTTCTCGATAGTCGAGAAACAACTTTTTATAGATTTTTACCAAATATCGAGCCTCGAGATTTTTAATTTATGATTTTATTATACCACTTTATATCATAAAAAATCAAATTATAAAACCAACTAATAATCTTCCTTTCTTTTCTTCTTTTTAAATTAATATTAGCCAAAGTTATCTAAAATTCGCTTATTTTAAAAAATACTATCAACACTCTTTCCACAAACAAAAGAAAATTAATAATTTTTTTGTTTTTATTAATAAAAATGTGGATAAATCAACAAGAAAAGCCTGAAAAGCTTTTTGAAATCTCCACCCAAGGGGGAAAATTCCTATACAATAAAAAAAGACGATCATTTTGACCGTTTTTTTATTAGTTTTAATTATAAATTTTGATCTGCAAATTTATATAAATCCTGTTTTACCTCCTCAAGTGTTTTTCCAAAAACATCGCAACCGGCAGCCAGTGGATGTCCGCCGCCGCCAGGATATCTATGAGTAAATTTATTTACAGCTATACCGCCCTTAGAGCGAAGACTAAGCCGAAATTGATTATTTTTTGGATTTTCCGGATCAATCTTAATGGCCTGAATCTGAACCGTGATTTTTACACCGTCGATTGATCTTAGTCTTGAGTGAATATTTATTTTGATTTCTTCCGGCTCAAAATTTAAACCGGCAATAGTTTCCGGATCCAGATAAACAAGGGCTAAACTTTTATAATGCTCTCTTTTTGTATAAATCATGCCCCACAAATCTATTTTATCCCTGTCTATCGGTGTATTCATACACTCTTTTATCCATTCTACATCCACACCATAAGACAGAAGCTTAGAACAAACAAAAAAAGTTCTGGAGCTAACCTTGTAATTAAACGATCCTGTATCAGAATTAATACCCGTATACAAACAATTAGCAATATCCAGATTAATAAATCTTTCTTCCATTAGACCAAAGATTAATTCGCAGGTGGATGATGCTTGATCATCAATAATATTTAAATTGCCGAACAAGTCATTGTCTTCATGGTGGTCTATATTGATAAGATATTTTGCCCCCTTCAGATCTTCGGCAATTCTTCCGACCCGGGAAATAGCACCATTATCCAAAATAAAAACTGCGTCAAAACTTGAAATATCAGAAATACTAGACACCATACAATTTGAATAAGGCAGGAATCCAAACTTAGATTCAAAAATATTGCCCCTCTCATTGTAAACCGTGACATTCTTTCCTAGTCTTATCAAATAAAGAGCCCACGCTAAACCGGATGATATAGTATCAAAATCCGGACCCGCATGAGTCACGATTAAAAAATTATTTCCCTCTCTAACCTTCTTGTGAACCTTAACTCGCTTTTCTGCATACTCTTCTGCATTCATTGGTAATAATCCTTTCATTAAAATATTATGTTGTTAAAATATCAATTAAATTTATAATCAAATTACATTATTTATAAAAAGTAATAAAATCTAATTACAAATATCTTTTGTGATTCCCGCGATCTATCCGCCGAATTGAAAGAAAACAGGAATGACGGATAAATTGTTAAATTTATAATTTATTTAAATGCTTAAATGTTAATATGCTAAAATGATTTAAGCTGCCCGCACGCCCCCACCACCTCACCACCGAAGCTTTTGCGAATTGTAGTGCTTATATGATTTTTTTCCAAAAAATCTTTAAATTTTTCCTGTGTTTCTCCGGAACTCGCCTTAAACTCCGCAAGCGTTTTATTATAAGCTATCAAGTTGACATGAATCAAATGGCGCTTGTCAAAACTTTGTATATAACGCGCCAATTCCCGCGCATCCTCTCCTTGATCATTAAAATTATCAAGCATCACATATTCAAAAAAAACTTTTCTATTGGTAATGCTCAAATAATATTCTATTGCTTTTTTAATTCTATTTAAATTATATCTTTCGTTAATACCAGCAAGCTCTTCCCTTTTTTGATTATTTGCGCTATGTATTGAAACCGCTAAATTTATTTGCGGAAACTCTTTGGCAAGGGCGCGAATTCCTTCAGTAACTCCAATAGTAGAAATAGAGATATGTCTGGAACCAAAACCAAACTTATCCTTATCAAGAAGTGTCTCTATTGCTTTTTTTGCCTCTTCCCAATTTAAAAATGGTTCTCCCATTCCCATAAAAACAATTCTATCAATTTTTGCGTCTTCCTTCTTTAAAATTCGTGCAAACAATAAAATCTGATTGATTATTTCTTCTGCTTGCAAATTTCGCTTGAATCCAGACTGTCCGGTAGCACAGAAAACACAACCGATAGGACATCCCGCCTGCGAAGAAATACAAGCCGTATTTTTACCTTGTTTATTGCGCATCAAAACTGCCTCAATTTGCTCACCGTCATTCAATCTTATAATCGCTTTTTTTGTATTTCCGCCGTTATCACTCATAATCTCGGCGTTAATTTTTAATGGATAATTTTCTTTTAAATTAGCAACCAAATTTTTTGGTAAATTTGAAACATCACCCCAATTATCTACAAACTGCTTATAAACAGCATCTTGTATTTGCTTAAACCGAAAACGAGGTTCTTTTTCTAATATTGTAGATAAATTTTTTAAATTCATATCAATTAAAAAGTATAGCATTTTTTTATTATTTTGTCAAATATTTAAGGTTTGTAAAGGTTTTAAAGTTTTAATAATTTAAAAAGGGGCAGGTTTTCTGCCCCAATGCCTTAAATTTTAGTCATCTTTCTTGTCTTTTTTCTGTCCACACCCACCACAGGGTTTGGTGTTGGGAAAGGGCTGATTAGAGCCGCCGCAACCGCCGCTTGGACAGCCACCATCCGGACAATGCCCGCCGGTTCCGTCTTTTTTACCGGTACCATCACATCCTTTATCGCCACAATGTTTTCCGCCTTGTTTGCAGTCTGAGTCGCACATTTTGCACATCTCCTTTTTTAAGGTTAGACTTTTATTCAACGAATTTACCAAAAAGCAATTACACATTATCACAAAAAATCTCCGATGTCAATGCTGATATCAAAATAATTGTATAAGTTCAGATACATATTGGACTGCGAAGCAGGACAATAAGTATGCAAATGGGGTTTAAATATAAATATTGCAATGGT
>MFGN01000023.1 GCA_001780285.1 Candidatus Falkowbacteria bacterium RIFOXYD12_FULL_34_57
CATTGGGGGCTAAATTTAGAGACTCCTGTGGATTATTTAATCAATAATGGCTATGTTGTCCAATATGTGGTGAACTAATACAAACTATTGACTTTTTTCATGTTTTGGTTTATACTATCTTTAGCCCTTATTAAAGGGACTTTATTTTTTACAACTTTTGTTTATGGATGAATTAAAGACATTTCGCGAGGAAATTAATGAAGTAGACGATGCTTTAATCTGTCTTTTGGGCGAGAGAATGGAAATTATAAGAAATGTGGGTAGTTATAAAAAAAAGAACAATCTGCCGGTTTTGAATACAGAAAGATTTAAAAAAATATTAAAATCTTTAACAGAGAAAGGAAAAGACTATGGCCTGCCGCAAAACATGATTAAAGAATTATATGAAGTTATTCATGAGTATTCAGTGAAAGAACAGGAAAAAGCGAATTGAGAAGTTGCTGGTAAAAAGTTGAAATTTTATTACGCCCGAGGCGGACCAACTCTGGACTGGCATCCTGAAGTCCTCAAAAAAATAAAAATAATTTTTCTGGTCCCATCGTCTAATGGTTAGGACACCAGGTTTTCATCCTGGTAATCGGGGTTCGATCCCCCGTGGGATCACGTGATAAAAAACTACCTAATTTTAGGTAGTTTTTTAGTAGATACTTTTGGGGAAATCAAACCCCGTAAATTTTACTTCAATAATTCTTCAGGATTATCAGGTAAAGAAAATTTTTCAACTTTTTTAGGATAATATTCACTAAATACTTCTTCGTTAAAACTATCGTCTAATTTACCATGGTGAAGCGAGAGTGATTGGTCATGATAATCTCGAATTTTATCCCAAATTTCTTGCTTATTAGATTTTTGAATAATATTTCTTATAACTATTTCTTGAGCTTTTTTTGTATCGCCAATAGACTTAATAAAAGGTAAAGACAATAAATCAAAATCTTCATTTTCAACATGTTGGTCAATATTACTTAAATCAAGAAAATTTTCAGGATTATCTCCCTTTAATTGTGGGTCAGGAGTTAAATTAATCTCAGTAATAGACTTTCGAATATCTTGACTTATAGAATTTAAAATATTTTGACTTGGCGTATTTGATAAAACTAAATAATAATCTAAATCAGTAGCGGGATTTTTTTCTTCTTTTAGTCTCAACATAAAACTTCCATTAGCTAATCCACCAACTACCGTAATAGAATTAAAATAATCAGGATATTTTTCTTTTAATTCTTGAGAAATATCTTCCAATTTTTCTTTGATATAATCAGGGGTTAAATATTTTTCTTTTAGATAAGAATTCTCTAAAAATTCTTGTCTTTCAGAATCAACTCCTCGTTCTTTTGTTCCAAATATTTTTTCTAAATTAAACATATTTTTTAAAGTTATTATATATTATTAGCTTATCATTACCTTGTTCAAATTACAAATTTCAATATACCATCTCTTAATTTCCAAAAACAAGGGGTTTGAATTCTCAATACAGTAGTTCACAAAAAACAATACCACCATTTTAAGGTGGTATTGTTTTTTTTATTAAATATTTTTATCAATTATTTTACAGAATGCATTGGTCCGCCAAATCCCGGTCCGTTTATTCCCAATTCTTCCATAATCTCTCTGCCTTGCTCCATTAACTTATAAGCTTCTGCGTATCTGGCGAATTTTTCCGCAGTATCTATCTTGTCCAGTATCGGACAATTTTCTCCGACAGCGGTAAGCCAGGCATTATAATCATCGGCACTTAGTGCCGCTTGTACAGCTTCTCGCTTTTCATCGCTCATTCTCATTCCGCCGCGCATTCCTCCTCTTTCTCTGCCCATCATAAACATCTTGCCATCATTTGCATTATACTGTTTTAGTAAATTATTAAATTGTTCTTCCGTAATCTTCGGATTATCGCCTAACAGACTATAATCTCCGGCCTCCAAAGCATCATGCATAAAACCGCCTTTTTCCTTTTCAAAATTTCCCATACCACCCTTGAATCCGCTCGGAAAAGCGTAAGTAGCCCCGGCTACCAGCGCCGTAGTTAGGATTACTCCCAACAGAGCAGCGCCTAGTTGAATTTTTTTATTCATATTTTTTTATCATCCTATTAGATAGCCGGGATTCCGTCTAAGCTATCTAATAGGATGAAGTTTAATTATTAATTAATTATTTTATTTAAATCAATTCGCATGTCCCGCATTCGTAGGGCTGGTTTGCGAAGCGAATAACATTTGGACGTCCTATTTGGTATTACGTGTAAAAAATAATTTTCTTTCATTTATTATTAACAATATTTTATAAAAATAATACCATTTTTATTCCAGGGGGATGGTAAAAAATATAGATATTATTAAAATTATTCACTTCTAAGAGCATCTACAGGGTCTAAACAGCTAGCTTTTAATGCTGGATAAAATCCAAAAAACACACCAACCAAAACAGAAAATCCAAAACCTATCAATATTCCCTTTGCTGATGGAGCCAATGTAATCAAAGAAGAAAGATTAGTACTATTAACTATAATAATTATCCCGTTTCCAATTATTATCCCAATAGACCCAGCTATTATAGAAAGTACTACTGACTCAAGTAAAAATTGAGTTAATATATCTCCTTGTTTGCCTCCGATTGCTTTGGCTATACCGATTTCTTTGGTGCGTTCTGCGACAGTAACAAACATTACATTCATAATTCCAATACCGGAAACAAGTAAAGTAATAGCAGCAATTGATGTTAGTAATAAAGACATAAGTGATGCAGTGTCTTGTGCTGCACTAATCATAGAACCGGCATCCATAATCCGAAAATCATCCTCTTGTGTTGATTTTAATTTATGTTCTTCTCGTAAGGCAGAAGTAAGCTCTTGGGTAGCGATTTCTATATTATCTACATTATCAGCTAAAGCATATATCATTATTTGTCCATCTGATCCTAAGATACTTTTTTGAGCTGTGCTATTTGGTATAAAAATAGAATCATCTGTTTTTGTTGGTCCCATACTTCTCCCGGTTTCTTTAATACTACCAATTATTTCCATTTTTTTACCGTCCACCTTTATGGTTTCTCCCAAAAATATCTGTTCATCAGGAAATAATGATTCGATTGCACCACTTCCCAGCACTACATATTTTTCTTCATTTTTTATATCATCTTCTGTAAATAATCTTCCTTGGTCTAGTTCCATACTAGATGTTTTAAAATATTTTTCATCAATACCAACAACCGCCAAAGAATTACTTTCTGAACCATAGGCAATATTTTTATTTCCTTGAATAACAGCAGTAGCCCCAGAAACATGCTCTGTGTTGTCTATTATTATTTGTGCGTCTTCAGTTTTTAATTTTGAACTAGCTGTAGTCCCCCTACCTCGCATAGACATAATAATAATAGAATTGGCAGAAAGTCCCTGAAATTGATCATTAACCGCTTTTTGCGCCCCTTGTCCGATAGCAAAAACCGCAATTACAGTAGAGACACCAATTATTATTCCGAGCATTGAAAGGATAGTTCTTGTTTTATTAGCATAGAGAGACTCAAGTGCCATTTTTATAATTTCTAATAACATAATTTTAGTATTTTTGTTCAGTATTAAGTATTAAACACGAGACAAACAGCAAAGTCATTTAGTAAATTAAATAATCTTGGTTGTTTGATTAATATCTTTTTACCTATTAATAATCCGAGGTTAATTTGTAATTATTGTCTATTACTTTTCCATCGCGCAGGTAAATGATACGGTCAGCGTATTTTGCTACTTCGGCTGTATGAGTAACCATTAGAATAGTTTTTCCTTTATTTTTTAAATTAGTGAAAATATTCATAATTTCAATCCCGGATTTAGAATCAAGTGCGCCTGTTGGCTCATCAGCGAGTATAATGTCCGGGTCGTTCATAAGCGCTCGGCAAATAGAAACTCTTTGCTGTTGTCCGCCGGAAAGTTCTGTTGGTTTGTGGTTGGCGCGAGTCTCTATTCCCACACCCTGCATAAGAATCATGGCTCTTTTTTCCCTCTCTTCTTTGTTAATTCCTAGGTAAAGCGCAGGAAGAGCAATATTTTTAAGGGCTGTCAGGCGCGAAAAAAGATTGAATTGCTGAAAAACGAACCCCATTTTTTTATTTCTAATATAAGCTAGAGTATAATCATCCCGCACCTCTCCTATATTTTCCTCCTCCAAAAAATATTCACCGGAGGTAAGGGGATGTAGACAGCCGATAATATTTAAAAGTGTTGTTTTTCCGCCGCCAGATTCTCCCATAATGGCTACAAATTCCCCAATCTTTATTTCCACATCTATTCCTTTTAGTACTGGTATTTCTTCTCCGTTGCTAAGGTAATATGACTTATGAACTTTATTTAATTTTATAGCTAATTTTTTTTCCATAATTTTTTCTATGTTTCGAATTTTAACCAGTACATTAATATATTATTTTATCTCCCGCATTAAGACCATTTATAACTTCTACATTTTTTCCATCCGTAAATCCAGTAGTTACTTTTTTTATTTCTCCATTTTCTAATGTTGTAGATGGGTTGCCCTCAATATTACGAACAGCCGCAACTGGTATGCTTAAGACATTATTAGCTTCCGCAATTATAAAATCAACAAAAGCAGTCATTCCCTCTCTGATTTTTGCTTCTCCCGTATTAGTTATAATTATACGCACCAAATATGTGACTATACCGCTATTACTTGTTTCGGAAGTAAGAGAAATAAAACTAATTTCGCCTTCAAATTTTAAATCATTTAAGGCATCAAAAGTAGCATAAGCTTTTTGTCCAACGGATATTTTATTAATATCCGCTTCTTCAATATTTACTTCAATAAATAGTGTATCGTTATTAATAATTACCGCTACCGGATCACTGGAACTATTATCTACTATAATATCGCCTTTTTTATAATTAAGCATGGCTACTTCGCCGTCAATCGGGGAAATAATTGTTGCTTTATCAAGTTCCAGATTAGCCTTTTCTAAATTAATGGATGCAGAGGTGAGCTTGGATCTGGCAGAAGCGAGTTCCGCATCGGTTAATGGCGCTATCAGATCATTATAATCACGTTTAGCTTGTTCCAGACTTAATTCTTTGCTTTTCAGGCTGGATTCAGAATTTGCAATATCGCGTTCGGCATTCTTTTTGGCATTTTCCAAATCTCTTAAAGCATCTTCATAATCTTGTACATAATCGTCCAAAGCATCTTTGGCGTCTTGTATATCATCAATGTCGTCTGCCAGGACGGATATTTTGGTATTAATGGTGGTGCGATTTGAGTTTATTGTGGATTTGAGAGCATCTAATGATGTTTGACTTAGGTTAGTAGAGGTAATAGTTGATTCCAGCATAGTCCTCATGTCATAAAGATGATCTTCAAAGATATTTAAAGTTTCAGTAGCGATTACTGCTGCTGCTTCCGTGTCTTTATAATCACTATATCTATCCAAAGAAACTGCTATCGGCTCTAATTCTTCCTTTTTGTTTTTTGCCTGAATATAACTGTTATTGGCATGGCTTAGAGTGGTAATATCTTTAGCTCCTAAATTTTCCTCAAAATTATCATTTACCGATTTGTGATCTATTCCTAAAATATCATCCGAGTCGGGCAAAATGCTTTCCAGGGAAATATTAATAGATTTAATAGTATCTACTAATATTTTATAAGCATCTTTTACACTCTCACTAGTAAGTTCATCTTGGTTGTCGTCCAGATTTTCTTTAGCGTCTTTTACCGCTTGTTCGGCATTATAGATACTGTTTTCGGCACTTTGTTTGGTGTTTTCCAAATTAATTTTTCCTTGTTCCAGAGATATTTCGTAGGAAGAAATTTTGTCTAAAGCATTTTGTTTTTCTTCTTCTGTAGCCCCGGACATAGTATTATTATAATCAGCCAGAGATGATTGATAGGAAGAATAAGCGTTGCGTAGATTGAATTCTAAGGTTTCGGTTTTTACCGTAGCGATTTTATCTCCTTTTTTAACTTTGTCGCCTTCTTTTACAAATACGTCTTCTACTTCCAGATTATCTCCACTGACCGAAAAAGATAGTTCTACGCCGTCTTCGGCGACTACTTTTCCATCGGCTTCAATAGCAATTTGTAAATCATCCTGTTTGACTATCCATTCTTTCGGAGCCGTTTGAACTGTTTGTGTTTTATTTCCTCTAAAATAAGAATAGCCGGCATATCCAACAATAATCAAGATTAGTCCTCCTATAATTATTTTTTTATTTTTCCCCAAAAATCCCATGCGACGGGATTTTTTACTTTCTTCAAGTATGGATATCATATCATTTTAACAGGTTAACATTTTAGCATGTTAACATTTTTATTAAGTTTTAAGTGCCAACATGTTTAAATGTTGGTATGTTAATATGTTTGGGTGGTCTAGTTGATTACTACAAATGTCGCTATGTTTCTATCGGTTATATTTTTATCTATCCAAATCATTAACATTTTATCCTGTTTTATATCTTCCAGGGTGGCTTCAACCGGTTCTCCGTTTGATATTTTTAACATTCTAATTCCAACAGGGATCGTAACCCTATCTTCACCAGTGCTCATTGATTTGATTCTTTCCATCATCTGCGCCCGATTTTCATCGGTCATTTCTGGTCTAGTTCCTCCACGCATTCCCATATCACCCCCTGTACCCCCACCACCAAAAGTTCTGGTTAAATTTGTTCTAGGAGCACTGTTTTGCTGTTGATTTACTTTAAGATTTTCATTATTTGTGTTTTCGTTCGCGGTTTCCCTGTTTGGCATTTCTATTTTTAAAATAGTCACCTCATTACCAATAACATTTTTTATTAATCCAGAAATATTTGGTTTTTCTTCTGGTTGGCCAAAATCTGGCCTTTTGGGGCCATTTTTGATTGAATTTTTTGCAGTTTGATTAGAATTTTGAGAAGTCTGCTTGTTACAACCCATTAAAGAAAAAAGAACCACAATCAACAAACTAATGGTTATTAATTTTTTTCTGCTGAAAGCAGGTTTGTTTTGGATGGATATTTTTTTAAGCATAAGACAATATTTTTTATAATTATGTAATTATTTTTAATAAAAAAACAAAAAAAGCATCAAGTGGTATTTTTATATTATGTAATACAGTTTTCAAATATTTTTCTTTCATTTCTTATTGTTTATAGGTAATTTATCCACAATCTTGATTTGTAAGAGCGAAAGACAAAAACGATGGATGAAAAAAACAGGATTTTTTAATCCTGTTTGTTTTTTTATTTACTGTTTGAAAATTTATTAATTAATTGTTTCCCTATATCTAAAAGATAATTTTTTCTTTCTAAGTCACGAAACATAAACGGAGGTAATATTTCATTTTTGTATCTGTTGGATGCAATACCCATACAAATTGCAGCAGCAGAATCAGTATCACCGCCTAGATGAATAATTTTTATTAGAATATCTTTTAGTGATTTTTGCGTGCCAAGAATATCTAGTGCTGCGTGCACAGTAGGAATAGCTTTACCGGATATTGGTTTGCCGTCATAAATATTAATAAAAATATGACCGAAATTTTTAACATCCTTTGGAGGAAGAAGATGCAGGCAGTATTCCTTTAAGTTTTTTAGTGGTTCAGAGGTGTAAAAAGCAAAATGACTCATAAGAGCCACAACCTTAGCACTAAAAAGTCCTTCGGGGGTATTGTGTGTGACACTGGCTTGAATCTGCGCTACTTCCACTACATCATGAATATTGGGTAAAACTCCAATGGGCACAACACCCATGCAGGCACCATTTTTTACAGAATCATTTTTAATTTTTTCTAAGAATTCTTTCCCGGTTTTTATACCTCTTAAAAAATTATAAAAACCATTAGCATATCCTTTTCGTTGACCTCCGCGGATAAATTCATTTATATAAGCATCCGCAAACATTAATTTAGTAAAAGGCTTTTGGTTGTTTATTAAGACATGAGAATTCGCTAAACACCTCTCAGTGTCGTCTGTATAACAACCATTGCCGATATGAAATACGGGATGCTCTTGATACCCCTTAAAATTTAATAAATTTTCTTTTAAAAGAAAAAAATCCATCTTTTGTTTGTTTAAAAACTCTAAGGGTAGCAGGTAGGCATCACCTATACCAGTAAAAGCTAAAAAATTTGGGTTTGGATTCAACATTATTATTCTCCTTTGTGGTTGGTTTTAAATTAATTATAAAAAGAGCGCAGAAAAACTTTATCAAAATTATAATTGTTTGTCAAAATAAAATAAGCTCTTGTTTTAGAGCTTATTTTATATAAAAATTTATTTTAATTTAGAAACTTCCGGTCGGGTCGTCTATTCTTGGATCATTTTCCATTTCATTACCATCTTCATCTTTTATGGCGCCACTAGTTTGTTCGGCACCACCAAAGTCTTCATAATTTATTTCTACATTATCGCCGTCGGTTAGGGTAATAGTTAAGATGTTTCCGGTGGAATTCAAGGATAATTTTACTTCAAATTCGCTATCATCTTCAATGCTGCCAACATAGAATCTGGCAATATCACTAATCGTCAAAGTACCATCGTCTTCTACTATCACGCCCCCGGTATCATTATCGTCAACATCTCTAACATAACCGCCTAATTTTAAGTCATCATGAATTGATTTTGGATTAACTTTTTCGTTAAAGGTAATAGTAATGGTGTCATAGATATCAATATAATCGGCGTTGTTACCGTTTTTTATTTCTATAGAAGCAATATATGGAGGAGTGTCAGTACTGTCTCCGCCAAAAGTTCCGTTTGGATTGTCAATATCGTATTCAGTTTTCATTACATCTCCATTTTCATCTTCAAGAGTGTCGCCAAACTGTTTTATTTGGCTGAAATTTTCAGTTTTGATTTCTACAGAATCACCACCGGTAATAGTAATAGTTAATATTTTTGCATTGGAACTTAAAGATAGTTTAGTTGCCAAGTCATAGCTACCCTCTTTTACTTCCCCAACATCAAACGATAAAATATCTGTAACCGTAAAAATACCATTATTGTCAATATATACCCCCCCTGTTTCATCTAGGTCTATGCCATCTACGGTACCTCCGGCGCTTAAGCCGTTATTTATACTTTTTGGATCTATTTCTTCACTGAAAGTAATTACAATTTGATCATCAATATCAATAAATCCCTTGTATCCATAGTTATATATTTTTATATATGTAATGTACGGATTGGTTCCACCCACGGTATTTTCCACAAAAGATCCTGATGGATCATTGATGTTGGGGTCATCTACCATTTCGTTGCCATCCCTATCTTCCATCTTACCCCCGATCTGTTTAGCATCATCAAGATTTTCATTATCAAGCGCGATGGCCTCTCCGCTTTTTAAGGCAGCAGTCAGGACTTTCCCTTCGGAATCAAGGGCCAAAGAAACAATAAATTTTCCTCCGTCTTCCACATCGCCCACATAAAATCTGGCAATATTTTTTACGGTCAATATGCCATCGTCATCCACGGACACGCCGCCTGTTTCATCATATTCAATATCATCTACGCTGCCGCCTTTTATCAAGTTTTTATTTATAGATTCTCCGTCTATCCGTTCGCTGAAAGTAATGCGAATTTCGTCTTTAATGTCTATATAATCATCATTGCCTCCGTTATAAGCTTCAATGGCTGATATAAAAGGCTCAATACCATCATTAATATTTTTTCCGCCGAATGTTCCGCTTGGTTGTCCGATATTATCATCATCTTCCATCACGTTTCCGGTTAAATCTTTGACAGTACCGGCGATTTGAGCAGCATCTTCAAAATCTTCATCACTTATTTCAATATCTGTCCCAGCTATTAAGGTGGCTGTTAGACTTTTGCCGCTTGAACTTAGACTTAGGGTTACGGAAAAATTTCCTGAATCCTCTACTTCTCCCGCATCGAAAGAAGCGATTCCCTTAATGGTTACCACACCATCCAGGGAAACGCTTACAGAACCGGTAATGTTGTTGTCTAAAGTGGTATAATCATCACCGGCGGTGAGATAAGAATTTATTGATTTAGGATCAATGGCTTCAGAAAAATTAATAGTAATTTTATCTTGTAGGTCTATATAGCCGCTTTTTCCTTGATTGCTAATTTGAATATTTTTAATAGACGGAGTTTTGCCGTCATCAAAAACTCCTAACACGGAACCCGTTCCACAGTTACGAGAATTATTAATAAATTGGCATTTTCTAGTATGAGCTTGAAGAGCATGAGCTGTAGATAGTCCGTGATTGGCGTCAATTGAATCTGTATTTTCCAGCTCATTATTTGGATCAAAATCAGAAATATCATCAATATCATCTCCAATTTTATAATTTGTGAAGAAGGAATCAGGAACATCATCTATTAGTTTAGCCCAGCTATCCCCGTAAAGCGCTTTAGCTGCAGCTTCGGTTTTAATCCAGCGCAAAACTCCGCCCGTGGATACTGCATAAACCTTTGGGTCGGTGGTAATTTTTACGAGCAATGCTCCCGGGCGATAAAGCACATTTCCTCCGAGCGGAAGAACTGTCAGCTCATCCTGGGAGAGGGTAATGACATCATCAAAATTAGTAAACCAGGAGTTATAAATTTTTTCATTAGGAAATACATAGCGTTTACCGTCTCCGGCTACATAATAAAGAGAAGACAAACCGTTCATTCTGACTAATTGACCGTTGTATTCATTTGAGGCTTTAGCTGTTTTTTCAGAAGAAACAGCTGATATAGCTGACAATATAAAAATAGCAGCTATAAGTGGTAAAAATTTCTTAAACATAATTGATTATAATTAATTTTTTAAATTTATTACTATATATTAATTATAACACAAATTGCGGATAAATTTAAAATTATGAAAATTTACTCAACAATAGCAAGACATTGCCCCTCAACACAGCGGCAATTTTCATTATTAATATTTTTATCTTTATAGTGTTCACATTGACAATCTTTATTTTCTCCGCATTGCTTTTTGTTTATTGATTCTTTTAATTTAGAGTCAAAAGCCCTTGGGCATACTACTCGGCATTTATTTTCTAAACAACGGGATTCGAAGGGGCAGTCGGAGCGTACCATGTATTCAAATGGTGTTTTGCAGTCCGAGTGAATTAGACATTCATATAATCCAAGTTCTTTTTTTAAATTTTGTTTCATTTCCAATGGTGCCATTTCTAGACGCTCCATCATAGTTTCTCTTAATTCCGGGTATTTTTCCATTTTTTTAATCATTTCTTTCATTCTGTTTTTTTCTTCCGGGTCATTAAAATTTGGCATTAAACGTTGCATATCTTTGCGGTTTCTGTTTATAAATTCTCTGCCAGGAGGAGGCATTAAAAGAATTTGTTTTGCTTTGAAAATATTTTCTTCCTGTTTTTCCCCGATTATTCTTATCGGTTCACCAACCTTAATTTCTTTTTGAGGTAATACTTGATTTGAGTTATAAAACACTACCCATTCTTTTTGGTCATGAGTTAAAAGATTTAAATCATTTTTCTGAATAGCAGCAACAATGCCGATTAATTTTCCCCCTTCGGGATTATCCCAATTTTTAATATTGCGATTAATAAGTTCAGAATAAAAAGGGGCTTGGCGACTCATAATATTATCTATTAATTCCCCGGAACCAAAAGCAAAAAGCGAAGAGCCTAAAAATATACTGATAATAATAGAGGAAAGGATAATGGTGCTTAATTTATATTTATAGCCTTTTTTAGTTTGTTTAAAATTATAATCAGCTACGACAATAAATAGTATTAAAAATATAATCCAAAAATAAGGCAGATTGGAAATTAAAAATTCAAAAAAGTTATTATGCAGACTTTCATATATATCAAAGTCACTAAATTTAAACATAAAAATAATTACAGAGACAGATAAGCTGCCGATAATTAGAGAGATAACCCCCAATAGCCAGACAATATAGTTTTTTAATAAAAATTCCCAACGTGGCCTAGGTATTATTTTTTTCTCTTTTATTTTGTTAAATATTCTTTCACTTAAACTTTTTTTGTTCATATATTATGTTATTTGCTTCGCGAACCAGCGCTATTCCGCCAGCTAGCGGATGCGGGACATGCGAATGTTATTTAATTGGATTTAATTTTAATTCTTCTAAAAATTTATTTTTAGCCCTGTTGATTAATGTAGCGATTGTACCCATGGGCTTTTTTAAAATATCAGAAATTTCTTTATAGTCTTTTTCTTCTAAAAATTTTAAAACCAATACTTCGCGGTATTTTATATCCATTTTTTCTAGAATTTTATAAATATTTTTTTGTAAATATTTTTGATCTATTTCCTTTTCAACATTAATTCCTGATACGAGTTTATTAATTAGATTTTCATCTATGGAAACAGCGTGGCCATGAGCGCGCGCCTTGTTTTTACGAAAATTATTAATAACCTCATTGTGTGCAATGCGATAGATCCATGAAGAGAATTTGAGTTCCGAGTCAAAGCCGTTTAAGTTCTGATAAACTTTAATAAAAATATCCTGCAGAACATCTTCGGCTTCTTCATATGATATATTGGAAATACGCAGGATATAGCGTAATAATTTTTGTTCATAGCGTTTCATTAGATATAAAAAAAATGACTGGTTTTCCAAAGTCATTGCCACGAGTTCTTCATCCGGATAATCGGAAAAATTTTCATTTGTTTGTGGTTTGTTCATAGTACTTTTTCAGCTGATATCCCGCCCTATCCGCTTTTAGGATTTTTTCGGGATTTAGTATTAATATTAGAATTAATTCTAGTATTAACACCTAATCTAATTTTACTCTTTCCCTATTATTACGTAAAGCAGCAAAGTTTTCTTTCAAATTTAAAATAAAAAAAGAGTCGAATTATTTCGACTCTCTTGTTTATTATCTTATCAACACACCAGAAAAATGATGTGTAATAAATTCCTCCAGACATTTTTGGATATTACCTTGAATTATCTCTATTTTCTTTTCCATATTATATTCGTAATACACAATTAGTGCTTTAATTTCTTCTCTGGAAAAATTTTTATAAATAAATTGAAAATTTTCATCCGTGAAAATAAACTTTTCCATATTACCACCCTCAGACAGTAATTCGGATAATAGTTTACTTATGATTTTTTCAATCATATTTTCATCAAGGTAAAATTTTTTCAATTCTCTTTTTGCCATTACTCTTAAAAGTTTTTGGGCAATTTCCTTGATTAAGTAATGATCTTTTTCCACCGGCTTCAATTCACTAATTGAAACCAGATTCAATTTTTCATCAAAACCAAGAATGCCCTGATAGAGTACGCCTTCTGACTCAAAATTGTAATCATACCAGTAATATTCACCGGCAAATTCTTTGGCGCGATGGTCGGTAGTCCTGTCCATTTTACCAGATGTCTGTAAAATTTTAGCGCATCCCGGAGAGACGCTACCAGTTTCAATTGCCGCTTTCACGACTTCATGAATGATCGGATTAAAATCTTTGCACATGATATAACTCCTTTTTTATGTGTTATGGTTTTTATTTTTATATTTTACCAAATTGATAATTTACTTTAAATTCTTTATGTTGTCTGATCAATCTTGGTTCTTCTCTTCTGTTTTTGGGTGTATCATAAAGAACAACTGTAATAGTATCTACGGATTCGGGCATTATTCCGATTAGCATAATATCGGTTATTCCTTGATTAAAAAGAACATCTTCTATTGGTTCTATTTTTTTAAATTTTTCCAAAGCTTTTTTATAAGCCTCAATATCAATATTCGCAATATTTTTATTTTTTTCTACCATTTTTTCTCCTTATAATAAAAATTAATTTATAAATGTTAAAGGCCATAAATCATAAAATTTTAGTATAAAATTAATTTTTTGTCAAGTTTTTGTTTTTAACATTGAATATGGTATAATATTGAATAGTTGAAGGTTGAAAGTTTATAAAGTGAAAAGTATTAGGGTTGCTAATCTGGTATTTTTATATACCTATTTTTAAAATTTTTTAAAATAACAAAAATAAAATATGGCGAGAAGAAAAAAAAGAAAAAGCATACTGGACTGGGTTACCCTTCCTAAATTACCCTCATTTGATTTAGACCCTGATACAAGAAAGGGTATTTTTATTGTGTTTATACTTGCTTTAGGCGGAATCAGCGCTTTAAGCCTTTTTGACTTGGCTGGTACAATAGGAATATATATAAAAACAGGGTTAATTTTAGGATTTGGCTGGGGTAGATGGATTATCCCCGTTTTGTTACTTATTTGGGGTTATTTTTTGTATGACGAAGAAAGATTTGAGGTTCGAGCCAGTAATTATTTAGGAATGGTTTTATTTATTCTTTCTTTTCATGCCTTGCTTTTGCTTTTTGTGGATATGAATGCTTGGCCGGAAGCAATCAAGGTTGGACGAGGTGGAGGATACGCCGGACTTTTACTTGCTGATACCTTTGTAAAGTTAATGGGTTTTATTGCTTCTTTATTTGTACTATTTTGTTTATTAGTTGTATCCCTACTTTTAATGCTTAATACCACCCTAGTAGCTCTTTTTGGCAGAGAAAGTTTTGTGGCTAAAATGTTTTATCCGGTCAATTTTGTGTTTATTAAAATATTTGGAATATTTAAGAAAAATGAAGAAGATATAGGGGGGGGTGAGGAGGAAGAAGGCGAGGAAGATGAAGAAGAGGAGGAAGAAGAAACGGTGGAAGAAGAGGGGGATGAAGAAAAAGAAGAAGAGGAGGAAGAAGAAGAGTCTTTGGATACCGAAGCGGCGGAAGAAGAGGAAGATGATGAAAAAAAAGAAGAAAATCATGAAGATATTAAATTTAAGTCATCTCCGGTACAAAATGAGAACGAAAATAGTGTTTGGTGGGCGCCAACAGGATTTGAAACTATCCCTCCGATCAATCTTCTTTCCGGTAAAAAGGGCAAACCAACATCAGGCGACATTAAAGAAAATAAAATAATTATTGAAAAAGCATTAAATAATTTTGGTATACCGGTAGAGATGGGTGAAATCAGCGTGGGTCCGACCGTGACTCAGTATACTTTTCGTCCGGCTGAAGGGGTAAAGCTTTCTAAAATTACTAATTTAAGCAATGACCTGGCGCTCGCGCTCGCGGCGCACCCCATTAGAATAGAGGCCCCTATTCCGGGAAAGCATTTAGTGGGAGTAGAGGTTCCGAATCAAGCCAAGGCAATCGTCGGCCTCAAAGAAACACTTCTTACAAAAGATTTTAAAGAGAGAAAAAATAATTTGATGCTTGCTTTAGGCAAAGATGTAGCTGGTAAATCGTGGCTTGCCGATATTAGTAAAATGCCTCATTTGCTTGTAGCGGGTGCAACTAATTCAGGCAAATCGGTTTGTCTAAACGCGATTATTGTAAGTCTTTTGTATCAAAACAATCCTGATGATCTTAGATTTATTATGGTGGATCCCAAGAGGGTTGAACTCCCGGTTTATAACGGCATTCCTCACTTGCTTACTCCGGTAATTACCGATGTGAATAAAACTATCAATGCCCTGAAATGGTGTTTGAATGAAATGGATCGCAGATTTGATATTTTGTCTAAATGCCACAAAAGAAATATTCAAACTTATAACGAATCGGCAAAGGTAAAAATGCCTTATGTGGTGTTTATTATTGACGAACTCGCCGATTTAATGGTGGCTGCCGCCAAAGACATAGAAGCGGGGGTAATTCGTTTGGCTCAGATGGCGCGCGCTGTCGGCATTCATTTAGTGCTTGCCACCCAAAGACCAAGCGTGGATGTAATTACCGGTTTAATCAAGGCTAATATGCCGGCCCGTATAGCCTTTTCGGTTGCATCCGGTACTGATTCGCGCACCATTTTGGATTCGCTTGGCGCGGAGAAGCTTCTTGGACGCGGAGATATGCTTTTTATTAATGCGGAAATATCCAAGCCAAAAAGGCTTCAAGGAGCTTTTGTAGATGATGATGAAATAAAAAAGATTGTTACTTTTATAAAAAAGAGAAGCAGGGGGCATGAGTACTTGGATGGCGTAACAGAAAGACAAAAGGTAAAGGGTGTAGGCGGTTTTGGTATGGGAGATAGCGGTGATGATTTTGATGATTTATTCGAAGAGGCCAAAGAAATAATAATCAATCAGGGAAAAGCATCCGCTACTCTTCTGCAACGCCGGCTAAGCGTAGGTTATGCGCGGGCAGCTCGGATTTTAGATGAACTGGAACAAGCAGGAATTGTTGGCCGTTCCAATGGCGCCAAAGGAAGAGAAATTTTAATATCCAAAGAGCAGTATGCCGCTACGGAGGCTCAGGGAATAAGCGGCGTCAGCCTGCACTCCCGTGAAGATTCCAAGGCTCCGGATAGTTATTTGGAGACGGAAGAGGAGGGAGGCGCCCCTGTTTTTATAGATAGTGATAACGATGAAGATGATGACGATGATAATAATGATGATGAAGAGACGAGTTATGACGCATCTGGAGATGATGACGAACAAGAAGATGATGATGAAAATAGTAATGAAGACGAACAGGAAGAAACCGATGACGAATCCGAGGAAGAAGAAATTGACGATGATGATAACGAAGATGATGACGATGAAGATCGTCTAATTGAAAGTAAAAAGTTGAAAGTTGAAAGTGAAGATGAGCAGGAAGAAGAATTAAATAAACTTTTTTCTAAATAATATATTTAAAATATATGATCAATAATCAAAGTGATAATTTACAGGAGATGGAGGTGCAAATAAAAAAATTAATTATACTTTTATTAGAGTCCGGTTTTCCAAAAGATATACAAGATTCCTGGATTAAAGTATTACCACAAATGTCCCTAAAACAAATTGATAAATTTATTAATGTTTTAGAGGCTAGATATTTAAATAAGATTACCAGTAATATTGATAAAAAATATAAAGAAAAGATAGAAAAAATATTATTAGAATTTAAAGAAAAAAAAGAAAAAACAGAAAGAGATTTTAACGATACTTTAAAAAATTTTAGTACTAATTTAAATATATGACTTTTAAGTATATAAATAATAATAAAACGGAAAAAACAATAGATAATGAAAATTTATCAAAAAAAGAAGACCTTAAGTCTATGACTGCTTCCGAGGTTGTTGATAGGTTTATGGCTGATGAGGAAAAAAGGAAGAACAAAGAATTAAAATTGGAAATAGCTAAAACAATTATATCGGTCCCAGCTTCTGTTATCGGTGTTAAGGGTATTTATGATGTTCCCGTGTACTTTCAACAAAAATTTAGGACTACTTTAGACAAGAAAGAATTTAATAAGATTTTTCAGGATTTAAAGAAAGAGGGTATAAAAGAGAAAGAGATTACCGAAGAAAGAATCGGAGAAAAAATAGATTTACAAAAAATTGAAAAGATGGAAGAAAGAATCGAAAAAATGAATGCCAGCGAGGAAATAAAAAATAAGCTTACACAGGAATTAAATTCTTTGATAGAAAATTACAAAAATGAAATGATAACCCTCGGAATAGGAAAAAATGAAAAATTAACCGATACTTTAGATGAATATGTAAAAACTAAGATTTCCGGAGTGCAGGCGGCACGCGAAGGCGTAAATACTTTACTTACGGCAAGTGGTGCTTACGCTTTGCGTGGAGTATCTGCCGGAATATTTGATAGTACCAATAGATATTTGAATTTAAAAAAAGAAGCAAAAGAGAAAGATGAGAAAGTGAAAATATTTAAAGACTTTTTATTAGGTGGAATAAGGGAAACCTGGAGGGAGATGCGACTTAAAGAAACCAAAGAAGGTGATGCATCAACTAAATGGCAAAAAGGATTAAAGTTTACTAAGGCTTGGGGTAATATAGCTAGGTATACAGGCCTTGGTGCTATGGCTAAATGGCATCCAGAAACAGCCGGTAATGCTTTGGACAAGTTAATGGAAACCGTGACTGGTAAAGCTGAACTTTCTGATATAGTTGATAATTATCAGGGGAACATTGATAGACTTTTAAGTTTTTATAGTGGTTTATTTAAAAAACCACTTTTTTGGTTTTCAAATAATGATATATCAAAAACCCAAATAGATGAATCCGGGGCTATTAATGTGGAAACAAAAGATATTCTAAAATCAATGGATAATTCTGACACAGTGACAGACAAAGTTAATTCTCCGACGCCGGAGATTGTAAGCAAGGAAATAACTTATCCCGAAAAATCAATTATAGATCCTGAAATATTAACTGCTCGCAAGGAAGCGGCACAAGGCGCTTTTGAGAGTTTATTTAAGCAGGGAAAACTTAATGAAGATGTGCGCGAAAAATTTATAAATCTCTTTGTTAAAAGCGATCCGGATGATTTATCTGGGAATATTAAAACTTTCATACAAGAAAATTCAATAAATGACTCCGATGCTATTCAAAAAGAATTTGATGAACTAGAAAAGCAATCCGTAAATCAAAAAGGAATTTTAAGCGACTCTGATGCTATTAAAAAAGAATTTAATGATCTGTCCGAAAAGCCGGCGATTTCAAAGGGAGTTGATCCGGAAACTAGAAGATTTGAACAGTTGCAGGCCGTCAAAGATATGGGAAGAACCGAAATCAGGGGTTTAAAACAAAATTTTGAATTAGTACTGGGAAAAGAAAAAGTACCGAAAAGCCTGGAACGCGTATTTCATATGATGTCTGTGAATGCAATGAAAGATGTTTTGGGGGCGGATCAAGTATTTGGAGACGAGGAAGGAGCAAAGAGTTTGAATGTAGCCGCTAATTTGGTTAAATTGGCGGAAGGAAAAGATATCGCCGGTATTAAAGCGGAAAACTTGAAAGATGTGCTTAGTTGGAATCCAAAAAACGGAGCGTTGGATATTAAAGATTATAGTAAATTCAATAATTTAGTAAAAGACCTTCATAATCACGCTGATGAGTTATGGGGAAAAGGGGTTTTAAAAGAGGGAGCAGGTCGCTATTTGAACGATATAAAAAAAGATACATGGGAGACAATCGTAAAAGCTAAAGGACTTGAAGAAAGCATGGGTGGTCATGATGAAATTGTTAAAGAAAATATTTCAGAATTTGCCAAACGGGAAAATACAGAGGCGCGAGAGATAAAAGAGGCAATGCTTGATAAGCAGGAAAATATCCAAAAACATGTTGCCGGAGCCGATAAGGTATTGGATGGAAGAGATAAAACCGTTAAAATTATATCACAGGAGAAGCTTACTGATCGGGTTTCAGGAATTTTTAAAGGAAAGTTGGAAAATTGGGGAAGCATAAAAAATAGATCAGCTATGGATTTTATTAGTGGAAAATTCATGGAAAGAGGAGAGGGGCTCAATATAGATCAATTAAATTCATATAAAGATTTACAAAACTATTTAAAAGAAGCACAGGGCGCGATAGGTGCTCCCGATAAGGAGTCTATTGTTGATTATTTACACAGATTTGAAGCCGAAAAGCTTAATAGTCATTTGGATATTAATGATCGCAACACTATCAGGGAAATAAGTGAAAAATTAAAAATCAGCGCAGATAAGCCTTATTTTCAAAAGGCTTTTGCTACCATGCCCAAGGATATTAAGTTGGACGAAACAAAATCATTGGGATATATGAAAGTTTTTGCCGGAGATAAGGCACAAGTCGGTGATGGTTTAAAAGAACTGTTGGGGCTTGATTATCCCCCCCGTGCCGGAAAAGGATGGATTAAAAGTATTGATGACACTATTACTGTCAAAAATGCTTACGGACAAAATAGATTTGATATTTTAATTAAAGATGATAAAATCGGAATAGATGGTCCGGAAAAATGGAATTGGGGAACCAGAGGTGGAATTATTAGTGAAGTTGAGCCAAAAAATAAATTATCTATTGATAATATCATAGAGGCCAAAAGAATAATAATGAGCAAGTTTGGAAATTTTGGCAGGGATAAAACCATAAATACCGAAGCTAATATAAAATCAGCAACTAAAGTAAATATTCCTTTACGGGACGCAGAGCAACACAATAAAGAAAAAATTCCTTTTGTAAATTTGGAAAAAAGCAGAAAGGATATTCCTTTTGTTGATTTGGAAAAAAAATAAATAATATAAAAAAAGCTTCGGTGTTCTACCGAAGCTTTTATTTTTTGTTAAGTTATTTATTTTTTTTCAAAATGACGATCACGCAGCGATTATCACTGTATGAACCGTTTAATCTGGCCTCGCCTTTTCCGGAGACAATAATATTTTCTACTTCAAGGCATCGGAGTGCGAAATGCGCTTTTACGCTTTCCGCTCTTTCTTTACTTAGCTCCAGATTACCTTTTTCATCTCCTTCAGGAGAAGAATATCCCCAAAGTTCTGTCATGGTAAGATTGTCATTTTTGATGATTTTTACCAGCTCATCAGCTTGTTTGATTAAATTTGGTGAAAGCTCCGAATTTTTTGAAGCAAAGCTTCCGATTCGGAGAGCTATTTGATCGCCGGGATTCATGGCTATAACCAAAAGTGATAGTTCAGCCATACCCTTTTCTACACTCCCAATCCGATAGGAATTGCTTTGTACAACCCTCCAAACTTCTTCTAATGATTTTTCGGATTTTGCTACCGGTTTCTTTGTTTCGAGTGTCTTGTCAACACCAAAAGCGCCTGCAGGCGGTTCCTTAAGTTCTGTTTTGGGCTGGGCGGCTGTTTCAGGATTTATCGTTTTTTCGGCATAAATCGCCTTGGTGAGGTCGATAAATGCTTTTATTAAAAGATCAAGTTTATCTTGTTGCGCAGGAGGAGCAGTTTTTTCCTGGATCAATGGAGTTGCTGGAGGTTCCGGTTGGTTCCGCAGATCGCCGTTGCCCTTTTCATGTAGAGAACAGCTAAAAGTAGATATAAGCAGACCAAGACAGATCAAACTTACCAAAAATCTTACTATTCCTTTCATTTTTTTCTCTCCCTCTTTTTTAAGGTTTAAAATTTACTATCAAAAAAACACAAAAATTAACATTAAAATGTACGAATTAAATAGTTTAGCATAAACATGAAATTATGTCAAGTTTTTTTATTTTTTAAATTATTGTATAATAAAAGATAACTAAAATATAAGTTTAAGTAAATTTTAGATGTAAAATTTTGATTTTTTCAGCCATTATATGTTAATTAAAATTTTGGCTGATCCGTCTTGGATGGAGCATTTTGAATTTTAAGTTTTATACAATGTATCTAGAAAAATTAGAAATACAAGGTTTTAAATCTTTTGCCACTAAGAATGTTTTGGTTTTTCCGGGAATGCTAGGAAAAGACAAAAGAGGCATTACGACCATTGTCGGTCCGAACGGATCAGGTAAATCAAATGTAGCCGATGCTATCCGTTGGGCGCTTGGAGAACAAAGCATGAAAACCCTGCGCGGAAAAAAGGCGGAAGATATTATTTTTTCCGGGTCAGATAAAAAAGGAAAGCTAGGCATGGCCGAGGTTTCCTTGTTTTTAAATAATGAGAGCCGGCAAGCGCCAATTGATTATTCCCAAATTATAATTACCAGAAGGTTGTATCGCAATGGTGATAGCGGATACATGATTAATAATAACCGAGTTCGCTTGTCGGATATCCAGATTCTTCTTGCTAAGGCAAATTTTGGACAAAAGACCTATAGTGTTATCGGACAGGGGGTAGTAGAAGGATTTTTGAATTTTTCAATCACTGAAAGAAAAGAATTTTTTGATGAAGCAACAGGGGTAAAGCAATATCAGATCAAGCGCGATGCTTCTTTAAACAAACTTCGCGGAGCCTTGGAGAATTTGAATCAAGTAGAGATGCTTACATCCGAGATTGAACCAAGATTAAAAAGCTTGACTCGCCAGGTAGATAAGATTCGTAAAAGAGGGGAATTGGAAAAAGAACTAGATGAAATCCAGATTAAATATTATCGCAAGGTTTGGCATGAGATAAATGATAAATTAAAAAAAAGCAATAAAGAATATTTAGATTTGGAAAAAGAAAAATTTTCCAAGGATCAAAAAATATTCGGTTTAAACAAGGAATTGGATGGCATCAAACAAGAAAAAACCGTAACAGAAGAGTTTGACGCCTTACAGGAAAATTTAAGCAAGCTGCAATATAGAAAAAATGAACTTCATGATCAATTACAAAAAATGGAGAGTTGGATTGAAATTAAAAATGAAAAAATTGAAGAGGTGGATACCAAAGAGTTAGAGAATAAGAAGGATGAATTATTAAAATTAAGCTTGGAGACGGAAAATAAAATCAAATCCCAAGAAGAAACTGACAAGAATCGTGCTATACTCGGAAGAATGGAACAAGAGCTATATAAGTTAAAAAATGAAAAAGATGATTTAATAAGGGAGACTAATCGTCTTAATGCTTGGCTGGAGATGAAGTTAGAATCAATGGGGCAGTTTGATCTTTCTTTCTTAAATAATCGTACGCAGGAAATTAAAAAAGAATTAAGCCGGAATAAAGAAGAAAGAGAAAAGTTTGATGGGGATATTTTAAAACAGAAAAATAATCTAGAGAGGTTAAAAAGGGAAAAAGAAGAAACAATTGAGCTTGTTAGAAAATTTAGGGGAGAACTAAACGAGATTAATTCTTGGGGTTCCAAAAAAATTATTACAGAAGTAAATGATAGATTGAAAAATTCTTTAGACCAGCTTATTCTAGCGGAACGCGAAACCGATCTTGAAAAAATTAAAAAAAATCTTTTAAATATAAAAGATGAACTAAAGAAGGTTTTAGCTTTTGCCAGCGGTGAAGAGGCTCAAAAAAAACAGGAAAAATTAACAGAAGAGCTAACCAGGATTACCGAAAAACAAGAAACGGTTATTGAAAATATTAATATTATAGAATTAGAAAAAAATACAAAAACCGAAAGAGTTCGCTTGTTGGCAGAAAAAGAGCAAAGATTGATACGCGAGCTGAACGAAATTGAAAATAAAATTTCTAAATCTCAAGAAAAGTTTGACTCCGGTTCTGTTAGAAAGGAGATTGAGATCTTAGAAGAAAAAATAAAACCGATTGAAGCCAAGGAAGAACAGATAAAATCGGAAATCAAAAAAAGCGAATCCCAGATAGAGGAAAGTAGAAATAATATTTTTGAACTACAAAGGCGGCTGCAAAGCTATAATCATGAAATAAACAATATTAATAATAAATTAAATGATTACCGCCTTAATTCCGCCAAGCATGAAACCAGATTAGAGGATATAGAAAATAGTATCAGACGTTCAGGTTTTGAAGGTAAAATTATTATTAGTACAATTAAAGAGTTAAAAGAAAAGTGCGAGGAAGAGGTTAGAAATATTGATACCGAGAGCCAAAAAGACAGGGAAAAATTAAACAAGTTTAACGAAGAACAAGAAAAGAAAAGAAGCCATCTTTTAAGCTTGCAGAAGAATTTGCAGAATTTACAAGAAGAAATAAATATTTTAAATATAAACTTAAATGAAATAAAAATAAACTCCACTAGATATGAAACAAGACTAGAAGATATGGAGGCAGAAATTCGTGAATCTTTTGAAAATATAAAGCGCATCAAAGAAAAAAGACACGAAGGAGAGTTGGATAAAGAGAAGACTATGGAGCGGATAAAGCAGGTTAAAAAACAGTTGGACATGATTGGCGGCATAGATCCGGAAGTGGAAAAAGAATACAGTGAAACCAAAGAAAGGTTTGATTTTTTAAGCGGACAATCCAAAGATTTAAATGAAACCATCTTTTCACTTAAGGGGGTGGTGAAGGAATTGGATGAGACCATTAAAGTAAAATTTGATAAAGAGTTCAAAGTAATATCTGGTAATTTTGAAAAATATTTTAAGATTCTTTTTAACGGCGGAACAGCAAAAATCATTAAAGTAATGGAAGAGGATGTGGCCAAATCAGAACAAGAACAAGAGGAGAAAGTTGCAAAAGAAAAAACCGAAGGTTTGGCTAACATGAGGAGGATAAAGTTTTTGCAAAAACACAATGCTACCGGTTTGGCGGGAATTGAAATACAGGCTACGCCCCCGGGCAAGAAAATTGCTTCTATTACTATGCTTTCCGGGGGAGAGCGGGCACTTACGGCGATTGCTTTGATTTGTGCGATTATCAGCGCGAATCCATCTCCTTTTGTGGTATTGGATGAGGTGGATGCGGCTTTGGATGAGGCAAATTCTGAAAGACTTGCTAAAATTCTGGAAGAACTTTCCCATAAAACCCAATTTATTGCTATTACCCATAATCGCGCCACTATGCGCCGTTCCGCAATTCTTTATGGCGTAACCATGGGAGATGATGGAGTCAGTAAGCTTCTCTCTGTTAAATTAGAAGACATAAAAGCGAGGTAGAAAATTTTTCAAAAATTTTCTAGTCGAAAGTTAAAAGTTTATAAAATCGAAAGTAGTTATTTTGTTAAATTATTTTTAATGTCATTCTGAATCAAGTTTAGAATAACAAGCAACAGGATTGGTTAAGTGCTTAAATAAGGTGTTATGAATCCAAATCTTAAAGAAAAAATATTAGAATATTTAAAAATTACTGCAGAAGCGGCTGGTTTTGGCGAGCCTAAATCAATTGCGGAGATTATTGGCGGGTTAATCGGAGTTTTTTTGTCTCTTTTGGGAATTATTTTTTTAGTATTAATTATTTATGGCGGATTTATTTGGATGACATCTGCTGGAAATGAAACAAAAGTACTCAAGGCTAAAAAGATATTAACTAACGCTGTAATTGGTTTAATTATAGTTATATCATCTTATGCTATAACCGCTTTTATCATGGCATCACTCTACGAAGCCAGTCATTAATGAAGCATTGTTGATTATAAATTTAAAAAACCGCTGTTATGGCGGTTTTTGTAATTAAATTACCAGATAGATTTTATTTTTTGAAAAAATTTATTTTTTTCCAGAGCCCATTCAATTTGTTGAAAGTAATCGTTTTTGTTTATTGAAATAAATTTTTCTTTTTCTTTTTTAACCTTTTTTAACCTCTCGACCTCTTTAATGAGTGCGATAAGAATGGAATAGTTACGGATTTTAAACATCAAAGTTGAATCCTGGGTGTATGGCAGAAACGAATCTAGAGATAAAACTTCTTGGAGCTTAATTTCGTTTGTACTGAAAGTATCACTTTTATCTAATTCATCAAATATTTTTTTTGTACTATTTGTGTATTGACTAAGCTTATTTTCTGTTTCTTTTATTTTTTCCAGAGAATCAAATAAAGCATTTTCTGTTTTTTTAAATTCGAAACTGCCAACTATTTTATCTATTCCTTGAGAGCCTTCAAAGAGGATAACTAAAGCAAATGCTGTCGTAAGGAAAAATAATAATACTCCAGCAACAATACTCACTATTACTGTTAAGGGGTATGTAAAAATAAAAGTGATTAAGAGCCATAAAAGGCAAAGAGTAACCCAGAATGTGGAATAGAAAATAAAATTTTTGATTCGGGCAGATCTATAAGAAGAGTAGCATCTTTCATTAAATTTTATTTCTGTTACATTTTTGTCTTTTTCCATTAATTTTTTCCTTTTGTTAATTTAAATTATTAAAGTTTATTTTAGTTTAATTCGTATTTTGTTTTTATCATAATTTTTATTTTTTGTAAAGCTTGGATAAAATATGCTACAATTATATTAAATAATAATTAATAATTAATTAATTTAATAATTAATAATAATTTTATGCGTAAAATATTTTTTAGTTTTTTAGTTTTTATTCTTTTTTTTATGCCGGTTTCAGTGATAGCCTTTGAGGTTCAGAATAAAGACACAGTCTTTATTGATAAAGAAGAGACAATTAAGGGTAATTTGTATGCTTTCGGTACATCCGTGATTATTAACGGAAAAGTTGATGGAGATGTGATTTGTTTAGCGGGAGAAAGTTTAAAGATTAATGGTACAGTGACCGGAGATGTGATTGCCGGAGCGAGCCTTGTTGATATTAATGGAGAGATAGGCGGAAGCGTGCGGGTTGTAGGAGAGATGATTAATATCAACGGCGATGTAATACGGGGAGTGCAAGCCTTGGCTTCTTCTGTCAGTTTTGGTGAAAGTTCCAATGTGGGCATGGATGTGCTTTTGGTTTCAGCTTCATCAAATATTGATGGTGATATTGCCGGCAGCGTGCATGGTTATAGTGCTAAAGTCAATATTTTTGGAGATGTGGGTGGTGATATTAAATTGCGCATGGATGCGCGTGTGAAAAATTCAAAAGATACCGGATTTACGCCCCTAATAATTCAAGATAGTGCTAATATCGGCGGAAATGTTTATTATATTTCCAGCATCAAAGGTTTTATTTCCGAGAAGGCAAGTATCGGCGGAGAGGTCGGACATACTTTTTATAATAAAAAGAGAAATGATGTTTTTAGTTTTGGTAATATCGTTTCTCTTTTTGCTTGGATGATAATCGGTTTGATAATTATTAGTTTAGTTAAGAAAGATATCAAGAAACTTACAAAAAACAATAAGACCGCTTGGTGGAAACTGGTTGGAATTGGTATTTTAGTAATGTTTATTACGCCGGTTGTTTGTGTGTTGGTTTTATTTACGGTGATTGGCATTCCGGCTGCGCTTATTTCTTTTATTTTATGGATTATCGTTATATACTTAGCTAAGATATTAACCGGTATTATGATTGGAGAGAAAATAATCAATAAATTTTTACCAAAGAAAAAAGATTCTCTGATGTGGATGATGATTTTTGGAATATTATCAATATGGGTTCTTTGTTCACTTCCAGTTGTCGGTTGGATGTTTTGTTTAGCCGCTACTTGGTATGGCATTGGTAGTGTTTGGTATTATCTTAAATACAGCAACACTTAAGTGTAATAGTAAATAATAAAGCATGGAATAAATAAATGAACGCTCGTATGAACGTTCATTTTGATTTGCTAAAAACCCTTTACTAGGCACTAGATTATTTGCTAAAATTAATAGACTTCTACTTAAAATAAGAAGCTTAATTATTAATTTTTAAAATGTATGAAAATTAATCCACATATTTTTAGAGGTTATGATCTAAGGGGATTGGTTGATAATGATCTAAACTCAGAGATCGTAGAACATTTAGGAAAAGCATATGGAACATATATGAAGAGAAACGGAATTAAAAAAGCGGTAGTTGGTTTTGATTGTCGGGCCACCAGTGAAGAGTATGCTGACGCTTTAATAAAAGGTTTCTCTTGGGCCGGTATAGATACTATTAATATTGGTATGAATTTGGTCGGAACTTTTTATTGGGCCCAATATTATTTAAAAGCTAAAGGGGGTACTTTTGTTACTGCTTCTCATAATCCGGCTGAATATAACGGTTTTAAATTTGCCAACGATTATTCAGAGACTTTGGTTTCTGATGGTATGCAGGAATTACGCCGCATGGTAGAGGAAGAAGATTATGAACAGGGAGAGCATAAGGGAAAGATTGAGAAACAGGATATTAGAGCAGCTTATTTTGAAGACATTATTAAAAAGTTGCCAGTGGAGAAAAAATTTAAGGTGGTGATAGATTCTAGCTGTTCCACTGCCGGTGTTATTGCTCCGGATATATTAAGACAAATAGGTTGTGAGGTTATAGAAAGTAATTGTGCTATCGATCCGACTTTTCCCCTGGGAACTCCTGATCCTACTGAGATGGTGGTTGCGGAACGTTTAAAAAATAAAATTTTAGAAGTGGGAGCTGATCTTGGTTTTTCTTATGATGCCGATGGAGATCGTATCGGAATTGTGGATGATAAAGGTAATATAATTTGGAATGATGTTCTGGTAGCTTTATTTTCTATTGATGTTCTGCATAAACACCAGGGAGCCAAGATTATGTTCAATACCCTATGTTCAAAAGTCGTGCCGGAAACCATAAAAAATTATAAAGGAGAGCCGTTTATGTGGCGTACCGGTCATTCATTTTTAAAGAAAAAGAATCAAGAAATAAAAGCAGCATTTATCGGTGAATTATCTGGACATTTTTTCTTTTCGGCTGATTTTTATAATCATGACGACGGTCTTTATTCTACTTTACGTCTTCTTCATTATCTTTCTCGTACCAATCAGTCATTGTCAGAGGCTATTAAAGCTTTACCTAAATATATTTCCAGTCCGGAGATTAAAGTTGGTTGTGGTGATGATGTTAAGGTAGCTTTGATGGATAAAATCGCTGAAAAACTCAGAGCAGATTACCCTCAGGCTGAGGTAATTGATGATGAAAGAGCTGGTGATGGCGTGAGACTTGAAATGGAAGATTCTATGTTTATTGTGAGGTATTCACAAAACGGTCCGTACTTAACTGTAAAATTTGAAGCTAAAACGCAAGAAAAATATAATGAACTAAGAAAATATATCAGTGAACTTCTTTATAAGTATGAGGAGGTAGATTGGAGTTTTGGTGTGAATGTAGAAAGTCTAAATTAAAAAATAAAAATAAAAAATATGCGTGTATACACATGCATATTTTTTATTGGAAGTAAATATAAAGTTAGTTTTGAAACCCTTCCAGTATTTCTTTTATGTCTTTCATGTCCGGCTCATCTAGATTTAATTTAATTCTATTTCTATATAATTCATACATCTCTTTGCGGATCATGGTATCGGAAATACCGATTCCTCTTTTCAGGTATTTTTGATATTTTTTCAAGAGACCCATAACCAGCTCCCTGTTTTCTTTATCCAGATTTTTATATTTGTAATTATGAATCACCAAACTTTCCAAACGGCGATGAAAATCTCGGTCGGTTAAATTTCTAGCGTCTGCGAGCAGGTCTTTGATATCCATATTATTATAAAGTTAATAGTTAGTAAAAAGTTTTATTGTTGTTCGCAGCTTCCGTTTTCTGAATTAGTAATAGTTATTTTTTGCTCATTTTTTATCCGATATTCACAAAACTCAAAAGTGGCAATACAGAAACCAAAGAGCAAAAAGGTAAAAATTAAAATAAATTTAATTGAGTCTTTCATATATCTATATTGTAATAAAAATAGAGAAAAATTACAATCTGTCGCATTTAGACATTTAAAAATCTAACTTTACTGCCTCTGGTTGAGGCATATATTATCTTACTTTGTTAATGATTGCATTTTCTTGATTT
>MFGN01000024.1 GCA_001780285.1 Candidatus Falkowbacteria bacterium RIFOXYD12_FULL_34_57
TTCCATTGGGGGCTAAATTTAGAGACTCCTGTGGATTATTTAATCAATAATGGCTATGTTGTCCAATATGTGGTGAACTAATACACCGTCTTTTATTTATAACGATTTTATAGTATAATAAAAGATATGAAGCATGTTAATAAAATTTTATTTTTAATAATTCTAGGTATTTTTATTTTGCCTCAGGTTGGTTTTTGTCTTACTTTTTGCGAATGCGAAGGAGCTACATCGGAATTTGTAGTTTCAGATTGTACAGAATGCAAAAATAGTTGTGGAGGAGTAGATAGTGTAAAAAAATGTGTTGAAGGTAATACGGAAAGTGGTATTTCCGGCAGTGGTATACCGAATCCACTGAATTATGGAAAAGCGGCTCCTGTTAGCTGGCAGATTTTGGTTGGGAGAGTTATTCAGGGTATTTTGGGGATTATTGGCTCTTTAGCCTTACTGATGTTTGTCTACGGCGGTTTTATCTGGATGATGGCTAGCGGCAATAATGAGGCCATTCAAAAAGGAAAAAATATTTTAATGTGGGCCACGGTTGGTTTAGTGGTAATTTTTTCATCCTATGCCTTGGTAAGATTAGTGTTTACCGGATTAGGGATAGCTTAATTTATATGAACAAATTAAATAAACAATTTTTATCATTCTGCATTATTTTATCTTTTTTTGTTATTGTATTTCCGGTTATGGCTGCTGATTTCCCCGACCCGTTAAATGGTGTTAGTTTGCAAATTTTAATTGGAAGAATTATTTATGCCGTTTTAGGCATTATCGGCTCTTTGTTTTTAGTAATGTTTATATATGGCGGAGTGACATGGATGATGTCCAGCGGCAGCAATGAGAAAGTGCAAAAAGGAAAAGATATCCTGATATGGGCAACCATCGGCCTTGTAGTTATTTTTGCTTCTTATTCCATAGTAAGGTTTATATTTGCGGGACTTAAAATATAGTTTTTAAATAAAAAATAGACACTTAATTTTCAGATTCGGGCATTAAATGTCTGTTTTTTTATTTTATCATTAAGGCTGCTCCAATAGCACCCGCTTGTTTACCTAGTTTGCTTTTTGCTAATTTTATTTTTTTTGCAGCAATACGGGAAGCAATATTTTTTTTCATTATTTTTTTTGCTTGACCTAAAAACAAATCGCTTGCCTCGGTTACTCCTCCGCCCACCACTATTATTTCCGGAGAAATAATATTAACAATACTAGCAAAGCTAAATCCTAATAAATTTCCCAGATTCATAAATACCCCCTCTGCCTGAACATCTCCGTAATAAGCTTTTTCGGCCAATTCTTCCGATTTTTTTTCTGTTAGGTCATGAAATGCTTTTTCCAAAATTGTGCCGGAATGAAAATCAACAATCATTTGGCCCGGTTCTCCCGATCCGCCATTTTTGGTTTGATAGATTTTATTGTCAAAATACCATCCGCCGCCAATTCCGGTGCCAACAATAATCCCATAGACATTGTCATATTTTCTGCCCGCGCCAAGCAGAGCCTCTGCTAGTGTAAAGCAATTACCATCATTGTCTATCTTTATAAGCAGATTTATTTTTTCTTTTAATAATTCTCCTATATTTACATTATTAATGATGGGGATATTGGGTGAATATAGCATTTTACCAGTTTCACGATCTATCACTCCCGCAAGGCCGATTCCTATTCCATCTATTTTTATTTTTAATTCTTCGCATTTTTCAAATATTGGCCCTATTAAAGCTTGGAGCATAACCATAAAATGATCCAAACTGTCTTTGGGGGTAGCAAGTATAAACTCTGCCAGCACATCTTTTCCATCAAAAAGAACAGCCATCATTTTTGTGCCGCCAATATCAATTCCAATTGAATATGTTTTTTTAGTCATATTGATAATAATGCGAATTTAGCGAATTTTATGCAAATATAACGAATTCGAATTATGCAAATAAGCTTTATTTATAATTCGCATGGTTTGAAATTCGTAGATTTGCATATTGATTTGCGGTATTTGCATTATATTTATTTAAAATAATTTTTTAGCTTCCTCTATAAATAAGATATTATTATTTATTTCTTTTTCCCAATACCAGAATTCTACCCCCCAGAGATAAAATTCCTTAAATCCTGTTTTTTGCACGAATTTTATTATATCCTGAAATTTTTCTATGCTCATGGTTCGGTCTCTTGTTTCTTGGTCTGTATTTTGAAAAGGGACCGGCGCCCACGGCTCCGCTTGCAACTCTATAACTATCCATTTTGAGGGATGTGCAAAAAGATTGGCTATATTTTTTTTAAATCTGAAAAAAGCCGGGCTTATGGGATAATGGATATATCTTTTTAAATGCGCCGAATAAGTATCTCTGTAAAGCGTGGTGCCGAAAATATCAGCTCTTTTGGCTGCCGGTACCCATATAGATAATTCTCCGGAATCGGTAATAATAATATTTCTGGAGTCCATGTTTTTAACTAATGATATTTCTTTATCCAGAAATTTACTGTCTAGCTTAGGACAATCACCGAAATGAGATAAAAATGGTTCGTTTTCTACTTGCCAGGCAACTATATTTTTATTTTTGGAATAACGTGATATAACCTTGCTGATATATTGCAGTATTTTAGCCTCCCTTTCCTGAGCTGGCATATTTTTTGCCCATTCCGGAAAATGGCATTCCGGCCACCTGGGAAGCCGACCGCCTACAGCTAAAATAATTTCCGCATGAGCCTCGCTGGCTTTTTGAATTTGCCAATCTAAATCATCCCATGTAAAATTTTCCTGTGCGCACTCCACCTCATTCCAATAAGCAGAAAGGCGTATTTTTTTTACTTTTAATTCTTCAAATATATTTGAATAAGTTTGTTTCCAGTCAAGTCCCAGATTTTCAGCTTGTTTTTTAGAAAAAGTTACTCCAAATTCCAAATCTTCTGTTTTATAAGTATGCCCCCTGCTTAAAATTAAAAAAAGCAACAAAAAAAATAGGAAAATGTAAATGATTTTTTTAAATATTTTTATACATTTAAGCATTTAATTTAAGTTTTTATGTTGCAACCTCGTAAAGATACTTAGTGATATAGAAAGTTATGGCATATGCCATTATTATAATAACTAAACCAATGACAGAGGATTTTAATTGAGACTTGGCTTTATTGATGTGTTCTTCCGACCCCTGGGATGCCATCCATTTATAACCGGCCAAAATTATTAAAACTAAAAATATTATCCCCAAGAACCCTAGAAAAAATTTTATAAGTTTAGCTAAAAAAACCATGAGACTATTTGGTTCGTCAACATATCCAAAAGATTCTCCGATTTGACCAGGGTCAGTACCCACACCAATTTGATCTTCCCAAAGTCCGGCCTTGACACATGGCGCGCCTATTATGCAGAAAATTGAAGACAGAAGTAATAATAATAGAATAGAAAGAATGAAAGTTTTAATGTTTATATTTATCATAGAGTTTGTGTTATAATAATAAGGTATAATGCTAATATGCTAATAAATACAAATAATACGAATTGCTAATAATATTGTATTCGCAATTCGTAGATTGGTATAAGATTCGCAGATTAGTATCACATTTATATTATACCTAAAATCAGTTAAATTTTCAATTCATGAAATTATCTACAAAAGTCGCTTATAATGCTATTGTGCAAATTATTAGCAAGATCATTGCCATTATTCTTGGGCTTGTGGCAATTGGTTTTATTTTTCGGTATTTAGGGACAAATGGTTTTGGTGAATATACTACTATAATAACATTTTTGTCTTTTTTTAGTATTGTCGCCGACTTGGGTCTTACTTTGGTTACAGTACAATTAATTAGCCATCCAGGAGTTGATCAAAATAAAATATTGGGAAATTTGCTGGGGCTTAGAATTGTCTCCGCCATCCTGTTTTTAGGACTTGCATGTTTGGCGGTTTTGTTTTTCCCTTATAGCTCTTCTGTAAAGGAGGGAGTAGCCATTATTTCTTTTTCCTTTTTCTTTATTGCCCTGAATCAAATTTTCGTTGGACTTTTTCAGAAAAATTTAAGATTAGACAAAGTTTCAATTGCCGAGATAGCTAGCCGTATAGTTTTGGTGATAGGAGTGATATATGTTGTAAAATTGGATTATGGTCTTCGTGGCATCTTGTTTGCGACAGTTATTTCTAGTTTTGTTAGTTTTATATTGCATTTTTATTTTTCTAGGAGATTTGCCTTAATTGGATTACGGTTTGATTTTGCGTATTGGAAAAAAATAATTATTAGGTCTTGGCCATTAGCCGTCACTATTGTGCTCAATTTAATTTATTTAAAAACAGACATACTCTTTTTATCTCTTATTCAAAGGCCTACCAGTATTGGTATGATTGCGGAAGTAGGACTCTATGGGGCCGCTTATAAAGTAATAGATGTTGTTATTATTTTTCCTTTTATGTTTGCCGGAATTATTTTGCCAATTCTTACTTCGCTTTGGGCGCGAGGAGATAAAGATTCTTTTAATACAATATTGCAAAAATCAATAGATGTTTTAATGATTATCGCCATCCCGCTTGTTATTGGAACTCAGTTTGTGTCTCGCGGTGTAATGCTTTTAATTGCCGGAAATGATTTTGTGGAATCAGGACCAATATTACGATTTTTAATTGTGGCTGCCGGAATGATATTTGTTGGCAATATGTTTGCACACGCCATTATTGCGATTGACAGGCAAAAAAGTGCTATTAAAATATATTTGTTCACAGCTGTTTCTTCGCTAATTGGCTATCTTATTTTTATACCACATTTTTCATATTTTGGCGCCGCTGGAGTTACTATTTATTCCGAGACCGTTATTACTTTGGGCTCTATTTATTTGGTTTATAAGTTTACGAAATTTTTTCCAAATTTTATAATTATTTTTAAATCTTTTTTTGCTTCCCTCTTTATGGTTTTTGGAATCTATATTTTAAAGTTTTTGGATTATTTTTATCTTCCGCTCGTTTTAGTGGTTTCAGTAGCGATTTACTTTTTATTTTTATTTTTATTTAAAGGTATATCTAAAAATGATATAAATATATTGTTAAATAAATAAAGTTCCTCATTGTCATTTTGGAAACAATAAAGATTACTATGAAAAAAAATATTTTAGTTATAAACACAGGAGAGGATATAATTCCCTTGTTTGATTTTTTTGATGAATTAACATCAGATGAGTTTGATTTTTTCTTTATGGAATCGGGAGTTAAGGCGTTGCAAAAAATAAAGGAGAGAAACTGGCAGTATAAAAAAATAAAAAAAAGAAATAAATTTAATTTATTTTTATTTTTATTGTTTTGGCCGATAAATTTTTTAATTTGGTTGATAAAGTTATTATATTTTAAATATAAAAAAAATATCCAATATTTAGTGCTCATAAATAAATATGAAAAGTTGACCGTGACTCCGGCTGCAAAAGTATTAAAAATTAAAATTATTTGGCTTGAAACACCTGGGGAAAAATTTAAAGATTCGGGAAAATTAAATATAAATTTGTTTCGTTTAATATCAAGGTGGGTTGTCATTGTCACCCTTAATGGTTTTTCTAAGCAGAAATTAGAAAAATTGAAGTTTAAGAATGTTTTCAACATGAAATTGGGAATAAAATTGTCAAACCATGCTCGCCAAGATAATATTTTTAATAACATTGCTAAAAGAGGTCAATCTAGAGTAAATAATAAATTTTTTACCGTTGGAACTACCTTGATTATGGATGATTTGCAAAAAATAGAAGCTATGTTTCAAGCGATGAAAAAGTGTATTTCCATAATTCCTCAATTGCAATTTATTGTGATTGGGGACGGAGAAAAAAGAAAAAACTTTTTATGGCTGGCAAAAAGGATGGAAATAAACAATTTTTCTTGGTTTGTGGGGCATCAGGAATGTTTAAAAAAATGGCTTGACGGTTTTGATGTCTTTTGTTGCGCAGACGATCATTTAAATTTAAACAATTTATCAGCCATAATCCAAGCATTGGTTTCGGGGTTGCCTGTGGTGGGACCCAACAATATTGGCTTAGAAGAAATTTTTTATAATAAAAATCAAATTTTAACTGTGAAACCGGAAAATGCCGAAGATCTTGCGCAAGAGATTATCAGGGTTTATAAAAATAGATATTTATATAAAAAGATGACCAAAAATCAAGAAATTTATAGTTTATTTTCAGTCGAAAGAATGGTTAAAGAGTTTAAAGATATATTAATATAATGTGAATCTGCGAATTACATGCGAATTTTCAAATTACGAATTATGCGAATTAAATAAAATATTATTCGCATAATGCGTATTCGCTGTATTTGCATTTTGATTAGTGGGTTCGCATTATTCTTCAAATTATGCAAGAACTAAACATTGTTTTTGAAAATGATGAATATTTGGTGGTTAATAAACCAGCCGGTCTCCTAACTCATGGCTCGGATCATATTAAGGAGGAAACTTTGATAGATCAGATTTTAGAGAAGTATCCGGAGATTGCGGGGGTTGGAGATGAATTGAGCCATCCGGGCATGATGCATCGCTTGGATCGGCTCGTATCCGGCCTTTTGGTTATAGCCAAAACACAGGCCAGTTTTGAGAATCTTAAAAAGCAGTTTAAAGAGCGCACAATTAAAAAATATTATACAGCCCTTGTTTATGGAAAATTATTAAAAGATGAAGGTGAAATAAATTTTCCAATTAGACGCTCCACAAAGGGCCATAAAATGGCTGCTGTTCCAGAAACAGATAGGGGTAAACCCAGCCAAGGGGTGCGCAAGGCTAAAACTATATTTTCAACAATTCAGAAATTCATTAACTATACTCTGCTTAGGATAAGAATAAAGACCGGGCGCACACACCAGATTAGAGTGCATATGGCGGCTTATGGACATCCTATTGTAGGAGATCCGATATACAATACCAAGATGACCAGAATTAAAAATAAGAAATTAAATCTGGAGAGAATATTTTTAGTAGCCACGGAATTAATGTTTAAAGATTTGGGGGGTAAAGAACAAAATTTTAAAATAGATTTACCAAAAGAGTTGCAAGATTTTATGAAAGTTGTAAAATAATATCATATCAATATGTTGGCGTTTTAACATCTTAATAATATATTGAGAATTTATACATTTAACTAAGAAAGATGACGGACATCTTAATTAAAGTAAATAATGTTAAAATGTTAACATGAAGAGTAATATGATTATTTCTATTAGTGGTACAGCCGGTTCTGGCAAATCAACAGTTGCCAAAGGGTTGGCTAAAAAGCTTAAATTTAAACATTACTCCATGGGTGATTTGCAGAGGGAGGTGGCAGAAGAAATGGGGGTAAGTATTGTGGAGCTTGGGGAGCTGGAGAAAACAGATCCTTCTATTGACCGAATGATAGATAAGAAACAAAGAGAATTGGGTAAAAAGGAGGATAATTTTGTGATAGATGCCTGGTTGGCACCATTTTTTATTCCACATGCTATAAAGTTTTTTTTGGATGCGGATATTGGCGAGCGCGCCAAAAGGAGGGTGGTGGCAAAAAGGACCACGGAAAGTTATCAAAGACAGGAAGATGCTGAAAGAGCTATTGCTCAAAGAGAAAACACAAATAGGGAGCGTTGGATTAAGTTTTATGGTTTTGATTTCAGAGAAAAAAAGAATTATGATTATATAATTGACACTACAAATAGTAATGTTAGGGAAGTATTAAAAAAGGTTAATGAATTATTAAAAAAGTAAAAAAATTAGATTTTCATTAAAAATAGCTAAAATTAAATAATTTTTTTATTTTGTGGATTTTTTACAAAAAGTCTTGACAGTTGTAAATTTTTATTATAATATAATATTAATCTAAACAAATAGGACTTAATCGTTCTATTTTTAATTTCTATAAATACTTATCTCCCCGTTTCTCCGTTTATACTAAAGAGAGGAAAGGAGGGGGTTTGAAATAATAACAAATATATATGCCAGAAGATAAAAAAACAACCCAAACCAAAGAAAAGGTTCAAAAATCCAAAGAACAAGTCAAGAAAGTAAACATTGCAGATCTTAAACCGGGAATGACTGTTAAAATTTATCAAAAAATTAAAGAGCTCAATGCAAAGGGTGAAGAAAAGGAAAGAGTTCAATTTTTTGAAGGGATTGTTATTGCCAAAAAACACGGATTAGAAAAGGGCGGAACCGTTACTATTAGGAAGGTTTCTGATGGTGTGGGCGTGGAAAAGATATTTCCAATCAATCTACCCACGATTCAAAAAGTAGAGATAAAAAAACAGGCACGAGTTAGAAGGGCAAAACTTTATTTCTTAAAAGGTGATTATAAAAAGAGATTGAAGGAAACAATTATTAAATAAATTATTTTCAGCCGCAGTGCTGGAATCGGTAGACAGGCCAGCTTGAGGGGCTGGTGTCCATTAGGGCGTAAGGGTTCAACTCCCTTCTGCGGCACTGCATAATGAGTATGGGGTTTTCGCCGGAGATGGATTATCCCCGGGCTGACAAATTATTTTTCACCCGTCATGGAAGTTTGGATGGATTAATAATTTTGTACTCATAAATTATTCAAGGAAGAAAATATTTAGATAATTTGGATGCATAGCTCAGTTTCCGCCGGAGGCGGACCCGCCTCAGGTGGGGGCTATCGTATATATGTTTACGGTTTATATATTAAAAAGTTTAAAAAATAGTAAGAGATATATTGGTTATACAAGTAAAGACGTTGAGACTAGATTAAAAGAACATAATTCTGGTTGTAATAAATATACCAAGAATAATGGACCTTATAAAATTTTTCATACAGAAGTTTATGATAATAAAACAGAGGCAATGAGAAGAGAAAAATTTTTAAAGTCAGGTCAAGGAAGAAAATATTTAGATAATTTGGATGCATAGCTCAGTTGGCTAGAGCATCTCGTTTACACCGAGAGGGTCCGGGGTTCGAGTCCCTGTGCATCCACCACCGTTATCGGAAGACACACCATTTGGTGTGTTTTTCGTTTTAGATAAGCCCTTTTTAGGTTCGTCCACCACTATAGCTGGTTTCTTACTTTCCTGGGCGAACCGAAAGAAAACATTTACTTTTATATTCTTTTCATCCTCAAAAACTTCAATCTTATCAACCAGCATTTCAATCAATAGCCGTTTTTGCTCAAAAGTAAAATTATTTATTCGCTTTTTAAAGTATTTAGAAAATCTTTCCAGCACATCAGAGGCAATTTTAATCTCGCCAATCCGCTTGATTTGAGTTTCAATTTTATTGATTTCTTTTTTATAATTTCCAATTCTTTCTTCGTATTTAATTTCCAGCTGAGTTTTCCTTTTTTCTGCCAGATTACCTTCATAATAATCATCAAACACATTCTGGAGTGCATCATTGGCTTTCACAGCTTCATTCCTATAAAATTTCTGCTTATCCTTTAATCTTTCCAGCTCACGATGATTATACCTTTGCTTCTTATAAATCTTAAAAAATTCTTCAGGCTTGTTTATTGCAAGCATAATCTGCTCCCAAACAAAATCTTCAAGCGGTTTACCAGGAATTTCCTTGTTCTTGTAAGAAATTTTTCCAAGTTTAAATCCTTTTCTGCGATAACCGCTCCCGCCTTTAGTTCTGGAATAACCAATAAACTTTCTGGTTGTTTCAAGGTCAATAATTTTTCTGCTAAGCAAATATAGATTTTGTCCGCCTCCCTTTTTGCCTTTGCTTTCGCTTATCATTTGCACTCTGTATTTTGCCTGCCTGAATAATGGCTCAGGGATTATCTGCGGAATCTCAACTTCAATTTCTTCGTATTCACCTTCATCGTTTGATAATCTTTCAATTTTTTTTCCCGTATACGCTTCCCGCATTAACATCGTTCTTATCTCGTTATCTTTCCATTCTGAGAATTTTTTAGTCTTACGGTGCGGACTACCTTCTCCTTTTGGCACTTTAAATTTGTTAAGATGTCTGGCAACCTCCGAATAACTTATTTCATCAAAAACAAACCACTCATATACCTTCAACACCCATTTGGCTTCTTTCTTTAGAATTTTATAAGTACTTCCTTTTCCCTCTTTTGCTTTCTTTATCTGTTCATATCCAAACGCAGGTGTACCGCTTACCACATTGCCCAACTTTGCCGAAGCAATTCTTCCTTCCAAGGTTCTTGACCTGATTGTTTCTCTCTCAAACTCTGCTAACGCACCGAATATCTGAAACGTTAATTTACCGATTGAACCAGAAAAATCAACGTTTTCTTTTAGTGAATAAAAGCTGACTCCATATTTCTGTAAATCTTCAAATACTTTTAGTAAATGAGTTAAATTTCGTGACATACGGTCAATCTTCCAAACAGCCACCACATCAAAGTGACCTTGCTTTGCCATTTCCATCATCCTTTTATATCCTGGTCTGTCCAGCTTCGCTCCCGTGTAGCCATCGTCAATAAAAATCCAGTCATCTTTAGTTATCCAACCACTATACTTATTTTTAAAGTTCACTGTTTCTTTTAAAGCATCTAATTGCATCTCTACGCCGTAACCGTGTCTTGCCTGCTCTGTTGTGCTGACACGGATATAAAATGCAACCCGAATTTGTTCTTTATTTTTTGGCATATAACTGCTTGATTATTATTCAAGCGGTTAATCAAACTTCATTTTTTATTCCAAACTTTTGGAAATTCTTTGCTAAATTCTCAAATCTTTCCCTGGTTTCTTTTTCGCTTTCTGGCTTGAAGTATCCTTGAATAATAATTGGTTTTTTTCTTCTTCCCGCTGTGGGAATAACCTTTACACAGTTTGCACCTTGGGCATATTCCATAACTTGAAAAGCAAGTTTAACTTGCAGTCCGTTTGCCCAGGTTTCGCTGACGCAAAAGTTTTGTTAATTAGAGCTGGGAGCTTGCGGTTTAGGCACAGCTCAAAGCATTAGTATTTAAATATTTCTTTTTCCTTTATTGACACAATCCTCCCATCCGTTTTTACGATTTCAAACTTTGCCCACTTCTTGCTTTTTATTATATCAAGCATTTCTTTTTCGCTGTATGCCTTGTCGGAATAATTTTTATTAGTGTAGACCTTTGTCACTTTCCCTTCGTTGTCTTTTTTAATCACAATTTCTTCGTAATCATTGTTTTGTAAAGTTTGTATAAACTCTTTTTCTTTCTCACTTAAATGGTTTTCGTAATTTCTAATATCAAGAAAAAAATTAAAAATTTCCTTTGATTTCGGGTTTTCCTTAAGCTCAATGACCTGCTTAGTGAGATTAAAAACTAAATAATTACTGTCATATTTGGTCAAAACTGAATAATAATCCCAGAGATAACAAGCATAATTGTTGTTTTTGTTTTCAAATATGACAACCAAATTTAAACCAATAAAAGCATAGGCAATCGCTTCTTCAAATTCCTTGCTTTCAAGAATAAATTTTTTAAAATTTAATAATTGTTTGTTTGTTAATCCAAAATCTTTAAATTTTTTAACTAAATTTAGGTAAATTATTTCCTTAAAACTGAATTTTCGCCACTCCTTATCGCTTTTTCTACTCTCAATTATTACCCCATCTTTAGACAAAGTGTTGATTTGCCTATATGTAAGAAGTGAGTCTTTGACTTTAAAATTTTTCTTATTAAGTGCATTGCATAGGCCAGGATAATTGGCTAATTTATGCTTAATTTCTGGATTTGAATTTAAATATAGTTTCATATTTTAGATATATCATTACGCTATAATTTAAGTATAACATATTAAATTAAACAGTCAAGTCTAATTTAAACTCAATAAATACAGACTTTTTAGCCGACTATAACAAATAGTTAGAATATATTGACAAAAAAATTTGGCTGTGATATTGTAAATTATAGCGAAGGCAAATAGCCTTCAAAGCACCTTAAAAGTGTGGAAAAACCAAAGCAATAAAAAACACATACCAATTTGAGATTATATCTCCCCTGAAAGTCTGAGGCTTTTAGGAAAATATGGCTCCTGCACCTGAAGAAAGAAAACTATTTGCTTATATTTATTTTCGTCCTAACGATACATCTGACAGCTCAAAGTTAAAGGTTAACAGCACAAAGCTACTTGCTTTTGCCTTAATCCAATCACCAAGCAGTTTATCTAATCAGCAGATTAGACTGACAGTCGCAAAGAGCAACAGTTAGCAATTTAACATAGGACGTTGGCAGATATTTGATAATAGAAATTAGTAATTATTTATTTGTGACATTATGCAGACAATTTCTTTAGCCATATTGATTTTAGATAACCCATTTGGGTGGCAGATATTTGAGTCAAAGTAAGGTGCGTGTGTGTATAATAAGGCTTACTTATTTTGTCACCTTCTTGGAAGTTATCTATTTTTAATTATTATAATTATTTAACATATTAAAAATATGACTTCATATATTAACAAGGAGGTAACTCCAACCAAAAAATCTACACTTAAAAAATCTCAACACACCGCATCTGCCAAAGGTTTGGAAGAAATCGCTGAAATTAAAGCACAACTTGCCAGCTTAATTAAAAATAATTCTGGCGATAAGGACGCTATAGTAGAATTAGGAAAATTAGCAGTTAAAGCATCATTGCTTGCACACATAATCCAAACCTTGCTCTATTCTTTAGCCCTAACGGGCATAAAATATTATGACAAAAGGACAAATCATCAAACTCTTACGGCTTAAAAATAATGTCAGCCAACAAGAACTTGCGGATAAAACAGGAGTTACTGCAAACTATCTTTCACTTATTGAAAACGGAAAAAGAAATCCCCCGCTAAGTTTTTTAAAAAAAATTGCTGATGCTTTTGATATTTCAGTTAACCTTCTTATCTGGGAAAAAATTGATTATTCAAATATCAAAAACAAGGAAAGTCGTGAGATTGCAAAGAAAGTAAACGAAAATCTAAACAATATTTATAAACTGCTTTTTAATGAGCTAGTTAAAAGCCAGTAATGAAAAGGAAAAAATATTTTAAATTTTATTCTATAAAATCCCTTGCGAAGCACCTTGGAGTTAGCGAGGGTTTTTTGATTGACCTAGCCAATAAGCAGGACGGAAATTATAAATTCTGCCAAGGTGTTATGATAAAAAATAAAAGCAGAGATTTATATAAAGCCAATACTTCACTAAAGATAGTTTTAAATCTAATTGATAAAAAAATACTCAATTATTACGACTTTCCAAAAACATTCCAAGGTGGCATCAGAGGGAGAGCTTTAAGAGATAATGCCCAATTTCACACTGGAAAAAAATATATTTTAAAAATTGATATTGCAGATTTTTTTCCCTCAATATCTCCAGAAAAGATTTTTAAAACCTTAAAGCAATTACAAATAGCGGATAAACCTGCCAGCTTACTAACCACTTTAGTTACTGTTAAAAATCCGCACCCTCATTTACCGCAAGGATTTTGTACTAGTCCAAAAATTGCTTCTCTGGTTTTGTTGAACCTGGAAAAACGCTTTCACAATCTATTTAAAGAAAAAAAATGTGATTACAGTTTCTGGGTTGATGATATTACCTTTTCCTCAGATATGCCGATTGGAAAATTTAAAAATTTAATTTTAAAAATTTTAAAAGATGAGGGATTTAGCGTAAACCAGAAAAAAATTGAGTTGCTTACCAACAAAGAAAGAATGGTTGTTACAGGTGTTGTGGTGAATAGTTTTCCGACATTATCAAACGACAGAAAGAAAGAGATAGAAAAACCGCTTTACTGCTTAGTAAAATTTGGCATAGTTGATTATTTTAAAAAAAATAAAATTGAAATCAGTGAAGCATCTATTACTAAAATACGCAGTTCACTTCTTGGCAAAATAAATTTTGCGAAAAGCATAAATCCCGAACTTGGAATAAAATACAAAAAAGATTTTTTAAAAATTACCTGGGAATTAAAAAAATGAACAAAAATTTATTATTTGAAAAACAATTATATCCAGGAGAATATTACTATTCGCCCTCTTTTGCTATAAGCAGGTTTTTTAGTATGGTTGAAAAATATGGCTTCAATACTGTAATTCAGAAAAGAAAATTTCAAAAAGCTAGAGAAATGTGGATTACTTCGGCATTTGCTTTGGGCTTATCAAAAGTTAGTAATTCTAGTTTTTGGGTTAAAGCAGAGCATAAAGAACTTACGCCTGACACATACCTGATTTCATTTGATAAACATCCAGAAATGGAAGGTTATACCCGTGGTAATCTGCTCAATATTGAAGTGACTGAATGGCATCATCAATCAGGCGAAGATTTATCAACATCGGTCAAAAGAAAGATGAAAAACAAAAAATATCCTGAATATTTTCACCTTCTCGTTCACGGTTTTCAACCTGGTGGAACTCAGGTTGATTTGGAAGCTGAATTTCAAAAACTAAAAGATATTAATGCTCATCAAATCTGGTTCTTAAGCTCCTCAGTTGGTGAAGGTGAAGATACATATTTGCTTGTCAGTCTATACCCCGAACGTGTTCAAGTTCAATTTTCTTTAAAAGAAGAAATGAAAAAAGAAGAGAAAAAACAAGATATTTTAAAACCATTAAATAGAAAGAAAGGTTACGGCACAGAATCGCTTGGAGAACTTTACATTCCATTGCCAAACTTATAAAATTATTTTCTTTTTTTTCTTTTATCAATCCCGTAATCACGTATCCAGAGGTTAAGCCATTCAGCCCAGTGCTTGCCAAGTCTTTTAAGTTGTTCATCGCTTTCTTGTTTTGCTCTCCAGGCAATCGCATTTCGTAATGCTTGCCAAGACATTGAAAACCTTAAACTGCATTGCCTGCACTCCAGGGTGAATCCCATTCTTGACCAGCGTCTGATGTGGCAACTAAGGCCTGTAATATATCTTTTATATCTTTTGTCTTGAACATCATTGGATTGACAAAACGGACAATGATTTACAAAAACTAGTATTTTATGTATTTCTTTTGGGAGTTTTGAGTTTGCCATACATCATCTAACCTTGGATTATTCTATTTAATCAATATTATTAAAAACGGTGTATTTTTTATAAAATTTCTCATAATATAATTCGCTACTATATTCAAATTTTTCATTGACAAGCCAGCGAAAAAAGTTATCTTCATCAACCAAGTACTGCTCTGGCGTTATATCTTTAAACATTATTTTAGCTTGGAAATATTCCATTAAAAGGTAATACACTGCTCGGATGTTTTGAAATTTATCAACTCCATTTTCAACTATCAGCCTCTTCACTTCTTCTTCGTCAATTTTAATATCTGGATTATGTTTTAAAATAAAGTTTTTTAACTTGATTACCAGCTCATCTTCGTGCTGATAGTAGTTCATACTATCCTGGGTGTCAAGTGCTTCAAGGAAATCAAGATAAATCAAATCACGATTACCATCACTACTTTTCCTGTCAGTTACTATAGTTTTTAAGCCGAAAACTTCAAATATATAAACCAAGGAATTTATTTCGTAGCGAAGTTTGCTACTTTGAGAGCAAAATTCACGCAAAGAAGTATCAAAATTATTCGGCAGATATTCAGTATCAAATTTATCGTTTACTCGGTCATCAATCTTGTTAAGTCTGAGTTTAAAAGACATAATATCACTTTATTATTTTTTCAATTTTGTTTAAACGCTCTTCCAGTAGAGCGGTTTCGTAAATCTTATTATAAGCTGTCGCTCCGTAAATCAAAGCTTTGGCTATTTTTGTATCAATTACGCCTGCTCTGAGTTCATTTATGGTTGCACCAACCAAGCAAAGCAAATCTTCTGGACTGGCAATCTTTATATCTTCTAGGGGTGCTTTAACTATTGATTTCCCAGCCTTTCCACCCTTACTCATTGCTTCCTTTTTTTCACTTTCGGGAATATCTGGATTATGCAAATAACAATATTGACTGTCTGCCATTGCATTAGCCTCGCACTGATTACCATCACATTTGATAAATTCACATTTCATAACTTAAGTTATGCTATACTCTATAACTAACCTTATTGAGCTGTGGTTTATTTTAAACTTTATTTTTGATATAATTAAACTATGAAACGCAAAATTATTATAATAATATTAGTAACTATTTCAATACTGATTTTACTTTCCGTAGTTTGGTTTTATTTTATTTTTATTCGCCCTTTTCCGCTTCAAAAAGCTAGCCAAATTGGAAATCTTGAAGTAAAAGTAGAAAAAAATAATTCTATTGGTGAAAACATTTTTCAGCTAACTGGCGTTTCAGTTGATAGTGCCTTATGGTGCGATAGCTACAAAATAAAATACAACAGAAGTTCGGTTAATCTTTTTATATATAAAACATTAAGAGATACTGGCTGTAGTCACAAATATTTCATACAATTTCCAATTTCAAATAATGTAAATGAGGTTTACCTGGGCGAGTCCGAGTTGCTGTGGTCAAAATAATTACTTCTTTTTTATAATTTCTTTTTGCTTCAAAAGCACGAGTTTTGTTTCCCATTTTCTTCCAGTTATCGTTTTCTCAACCTTTGCAATGATTGGAATGTATATGTAACCTTTCCTAAAACATCTACATACAGAAACTACCTTGTAAAAAAGGTGGTTTTTGTTTTGATGTTAGTTAAAAAAATGGTTTTCCATTTTGATTTATTGACTTTTTAGTAAAAACATGTTATAATTTAAATATTAATAAAAATATAATAATGTTCATCAAAATCAACATATTTCAAGGAGAAAACAATGACCCCAGAAGATATTAAAGCCATGTCAAAGGAAGAAGCTATGGTTACGACCCAATTCGTTCGGGACGTATTTCAAAAATTCAATCTTTCATTTCCCATCGCAGAACGCAGACAAACCTTAAAACTTGTTACCGGTGATAATGACTATCCAAGAAAATATGAAATAAATATTGAAACCGAAGAAAACATCGCCAAAGGCGCTATTTATCTTTATGCCAAAGATGATGGCATAACAACCTGTATCGCAATGATTCACGGCGAAGAGTACAACTTCAGATACCCTTTCGAATGGACTCCTCATTGCGCTTTACCCGTCTTTTCTGAACCAGAATAATTACAGTCCATCAAACCAATAACCCGAGTCCCCCTCAATTCAATGAGGGGGATTTTCATTTTATCTAAAAAAGTTTTCCCCTCCAAAGGCGGGCACGCAACTGTTCCGCGAGAGTGAAAATATAGAGAACAAAAAATACCCTCTTTTTGTTTATAGTAAAAATTTTTTCTATTGTTTTGGTAGGAATTATAAAATAAAATAATTTGAAAAAATAAAGCCCCGTTTGTTTTAAACAGGGTTTTTATTGAGGGATTTTTATTATTGTTGCCAACCACATAGATTATTTTTAGATTTTGAATCCGGCTTTTTTAGCAATGTATAACACTTTGATTATATACTCGCGAGTTTCTTGGAGGTTTGATAATTTTCCGGTTTTTTCAAGAGAGTTTCTGACATCTGTTTCCCCGGAATTATATGCCGCCAATGTTGATTCTAAATCGTGGTCAAATTTTTTACTCATTTGACGAAAAAATTTAATGCCAATTCGAATATTTTTATCCGGGTCCAAAAGATTTTTTGCGGTTTCACCCACTTCTTTAGATGCGATGGGAGTAATTCCCATTAATCCTATTGCTCCAGTGTTTTTATTTTCTTTTTTTGATTTTCCGTCAGATTCTACTACGATTATCGCTTTGAACAATGGGATAAATTTAATGGCATTTTGTTCCGCGGCATGTTTTTTGATTTTTTTTGACCATTTTTTTTCAGTATGCTTTAAAGCTTCTATCTTTCCGGTTTCTTCGCTCCATTTTTCAACATCAAAATCATTTAAGGGGTTTGCTTGGGTGTGATTTAAAAAATACAAATTGAAAAAGAGCAACAACAACAAAATTCGTTTCATGTTTTATCCTTTTTGGCTTATGTTAAAAGCAATATTTGACAGCATAGCATACTATGGGTTAAATGTCAACATCGAGGAGAAAAAAATTAAAAAAACCCATGTTTTTTAGGATTTTTGATTTTTTTATGCCTTTGTAGGGAAAATTATTTGACAAAAATATATTTTTGTGATAATATTTTTTATAATTTTGTTGGCTCATTAAAACACTATAAATTTATATTAAAAGAAGGAGTAAAAGAATGTATACTACAGTTGTAGAAATTAACGGAAAAAAAATTGAAGTTTATGGCGTAATGTTTGTCTCTGTGGCGGTAAAAAGCAAAATTTTTCAGAATTTTATCAAAAATATGGACCCTCGATTTATTGTTCAATCTATAGAGATTCAAGCTATTGATTTCAGGGGCGCGCCAAGTCCGGAAAATGTTTTGTTTCTTAAAATGAAAGCTGATGTGGCAAATGAGAATGGTAGGTTTATTCCTGGTTCTGTTTTTATGCGTGGCGGAGCAGTGGCTATTCTCTTAGTGCTTGAATGCGAGAGAGAAGAATATACCGTGCTTACCAGACAGCCGCGTTTTGCGATGGGTGATTTTGATTTTCCAGAAATTCCGGCCGGTATGCTGGATGGCAGTGGTGATTTTATCGGAATTGCCGCCAAAGAATTAGCGGAGGAAACCGGAATAAAAATAAATAAAGACAAACTTATTCCCTTGAATCCAAAAGAAATGGGGGTTATGGTTCCCTCTGCTGGTGGTTGTGATGAATTTCTCAAATTATTTTTATTAAAAGAAGAGATAACAAGGGATGAATTAATGAAGTTGGCTGGTAAATGCACCGGTGTTGCTAAAGAGAATGAATACATTGTTCTGGATGTTATCAGGCTTCGTGATATTCCGATTAAAACCCCTGATGGCAAGGCACTTTCCGCCTTGGCGCTTTATGATTATTTATTAAATAAAGATGAAATAAAATGATTTTGTATGCCGGAATTATAGCCATTTCTATTTCAGCTGTTTTGTATACAACAACTATCTGGGGAGAAAGATTTTTTATAAAAGAATTAAATAAAGCCCTGTTCGTATTATTTGCAATTGGTTTTTTATTTGATTTACTTGGAACCGGCATTATGACCCAGTATGCCACCATAAATGCTGACTGGAAACATATTTTTTTTGGACGAATAGCGATTCTGATTATGGCGATTCATTTTGTGTTTGCTTGTTTTGCCAGAAAACACAAAAGAATGGCCGCGTGGTTCCATAATGGATCTATGTTTGCCTGGTTTATTTGGATGATTGCCTTTGTTACCGGCATCATGATAAAATAAAAAAATAACTGCCAAAAATTGGCAGTTTTTTATTGTCCATAATTGAATTAAATGTTATGATTATATAAATTAATTATTTTTTAATAATTTATGAAAAGCGATAAAGAGATTTTTGTTATTTCTTTGGGAGGATCTTTAATTGTTCCAAAGACAGGAATTGATTGGAGTTTTTTGAAGAAATTCAAGGAACTTTTAATTACGCAAATTAAAAATGGAAAAAGATTTGTAATTGTTACCGGCGGAGGAAATACGGCTAGAATATATCAGGAGGCGGCAAGTAGGGCGGCGCTATTGACCGATGACGATAGGGATTGGATTGGTGTTCATAGCACGCGCCTTAATGCGCATTTAATCAAAACAATTTTTCGCAGATACGCCCATCCGCGGGTTAACAAGAATCCTCGCACCAAGGAAGATTTAAAGAAACACTTTACTCACAATGAAGGGATTATGGTTGCGGCCGGATGGCGTCCGGGTTGGTCTACGGATTATGTAGCCACTGTTTTGGCTGAGCGTCTGGACGCAAAAACAGTTATTAATCTTTCAAATATTGATTATGCTTACACTCGCGATCCGAATAAATATAAAACTGCAGAAAAACTTATTAATACCAATTGGAAGTTCTTCCGCAAGGTGGTTGGCAATAAGTGGGATCCGGGACTCAACTCCCCGTTTGATCCGATTGCTTCCAAGCACGCCGAGAAATTAGGACTCAAAGTAATTATTGTTAATGGAAAGAAGCTTGGCAATTTAAAAAATGTCTTGGAGGGAAAAAAATATCAAGGAACAACCATAGAATAATTATTTTGACTATATGATTATTTCCGGCAAAGTAAAAATTATAAGAAGGCAAAGCGATTATTATGATATTACAGAAGAAGTGATTATCGTCGCCAAAAGAACAACGCCGGATATTGTTGTTGTAATGGATAAAGTTTTGGCAATTGTTACCGAAGTTAATAGTAAATTGCACCATGCGGCTATTATATCCCGGGAATACAACAAGCCATTGGTAATGGGAGTAGAAAATGCCACAAGAAAATACAAAGACGGGGATATAATTTTTATCAACATAGATAAAAAAATTATATGTTAGATTTGTTAAAAAATATTTATATTTTTGATGTGGAGATGATGGGTGATTGTTTGGAAAAATTATGGAATAGATATCAGGATATTTTGTCAAAAGAGGACTGTTCTTGGGAGGAGATCAATGAGGCCAGGGCCATATTGTATTATTTAGGCCATATTTTTACAGAACACATTGCATTGGAATCACTGGAACGAAGAATAAAATTTGTTGAACCGGAAATCAGTATTGATGATTTTTTACTTGCTATTGATAGTAATAATGAAAAAATTTTAAGTATATACAAAGAAGATGATAAATTTAATAAATTAAAAAATTTTTATTTGTTGGTTAAGGGCATTAAAAACAGGGTCAATCAAGATGGTACTTATTTAGACGAAGAGACATTTAATAAAAAATATGATAAGCTAAGGCCGGATGATTATTTTTGAAAATATTTTGGCACATAAAAAATAAGGGGTACCCATGGGGTACCCCTTTAAAATATGCTTGTATGTTAAAGTGTTTATTATATTAATTAGACAACATCTCCCACCTTTTGAAGTTTGAGCAGCTTAGCATATAGACCGCCTTTGTTTTGGGCGAGTTCGCAGTGACTTCCTGTTTCGGCTATTTTTCCGTTTTCCAATACTATTATTTTATCTGCTTTTTTTATGGTTGAGAGCCTGTGGGCGATAATGATTACGGTTCTGCCGTGGGTTATTTTGTCCATTGCTTCCTGAATTAGTTTTTCGCTGCAACTGTCCAAGTTGCTGGTGGCTTCATCAAATATTAATATTTTCGGATTGGCGAGTATTGCTCTGGCAATTCCTATGCGCTGTCTTTGTCCGCCGGAGAGTTTAATGCCTCTTTCACCAACTTCGGTGTCATATTTTTTGGGAAATTTGTTTATAAATTCTTCAGCATTAGCAATACGGGCTGCTGCTTCAATTGTTTCCCTGCTGGCTCCCGGATCGGCATAGGCGATATTCTTTCGGATACTAGTATTGAATATTTCTACTTCTTGCGGAACTATGCTCATGAACTTTCTTAGAGCAAATAAGTCGTAATCTCGCAAATCTTTATTATCAAGCAGAACTATTCCCCCAAGGGGGTCATAATGCCTGTAAATCATTCTTGCCAGCGTAGTTTTACCACCGCCCGACGGACCAACAAAAGCAGTTACGCATCCCTCGTTTATTTTTAAGGAAACATTATCAAGCGCTAGAGCATTGTTTTGCCCGTAGCTAAAATTAACATTTTGGAATTCTATTTTCCCCTTTATTTTTTTAGGTTTGTATCCATTTTTTTTATTTATAATATTGGATTTTTCGTGGATTAGGGCGGTAAAGCGATTTACAGCCTCAGCCCCCTCTTCCATGCGGTCATAAAATCTGGATAGGCGATAAAGGGAGAAATAAGCCTTTTCTGAAAGAGTGATCACAAAAACCAAGCTACCCACAGTAATATTTCCTTTAACAATAAGATATATACCCAAAAGTAAAATAGTGATTCTTCCCATATCAATAATTAAATTTCTTATTAGGCCGAAATTTAACAGTTTGGAAAATTCTTTTACCCCATTAGCGGAAATTCTTTCTCTGATAGTTTTAAATTCTTTAATTTCCCTCTTTTCCTGCGTAAAGGATTTAACAGTATTGATGTTGATAATTGATTGCACCATCTGACCGGATGAGATTTCATAATCTTTGTGCCTTTGTTTTCTAATAGGGGCTAGAGATTTATTTACTCTATAAGTAAGCACTACAAACAGCGGAGCGAAGAAAGCAAAAGATAACCCAAAACGCAAATCAACCATCAAAAGCACTATTAGGGTAATAATTAGCTGTATAAATGTAGGTCCCACCTCCCAGGCAATATTCATTATTAAATCTAATATTTTATTTCCACCCCTTTCGATTTTCATAATCTTGTTTCCGGTATTTTCTTTTTCATGATAAGTAAGCGGCAAATACATCAGTTTTTCCTGTGCCATTGTCGGTAAGTAACACTCAATATCAAAGATAAGTTTAAAAATTATCCTGTCTCTTAAATGATGAAGAAAGGAGTTGAATTGTTCCGAAATAAACATCAAAAAAATAAAGAAAAGAATTGTTTTTAGCTCTTCCGGTTTGAAGTTTACTATTTTATCAATAATTAATTTTAACAAGAATGGTCCTGTTAAAACCACCAATTCTAGAAATAGAATAGAAACAAATAGTGTTTTTATCTGTTTATGTGATGGTTTCAGTAAGTTCCATAGTTTGGGCCAAAACCTTTTTAGGTTTTTATTTTTATTTTTTTTCATATTTCAATGAAAAAAGGGGAATTATTTCCCCTTATCTTTATGTCTATACTTATTTATACGAAAAAATAAGAAAAATGTTACAATTTTATAATTTTTTACAGTTTTAAGCGAAAAATACCAGTATTCCGTAATTGGAAGCCAAGTGATTCGTAGAGATTTCGAGCCTCTATCCTGGATGGGTTGCTGGTTAGATCAATCTTTTTAGCGCCATTTTTTTTGCCAATCTCGATCAGTTTTTCCATTATTTTTTTTCCTAAGCCCATTTTTCTGAAAGACTTGTCTACTATTATATTTTCAATAATGCCGAAGTATCCTTCAACTGGAGTTGGGCAGACATAGATTTGGCCGAAACCGATTACTTTTTTTTCGTGTTCAATGACAATAGAATGACAATTTTTATTTCGGATTAATTCTTTTGCGTTCAGGATTATTTGCCTGTTTGTTAATTGCGGTAAAAGCTGAAGCAAATCTTTTTCATCTTTTAATTGTAACTTACGAAATTTCATATAGTTTCTCCTTTTTTAAAAGTATGTTATCTACACTTTACAGGATTGCTTTACTAAAGAGCTGTTTTATATTAATATTTTAATATATTTATATTAACATAAAATAATAGTTCTTTGAAAGTTTAAAAATCAAGAAGGTGGAGGAATAAAAAATGTGTATTACACCTGAACATTTTCCGGCAAATAGCTTTATAGTTATGGTTTTGGAAAAAATGGAAGAAAAAATCGGACATGACGGCAGTAATTATGAAATTAATTTTAGCAGAAGTAAAAGCCATATGCCGCATAAAGCGCATTTTCCAAAAAATATAGATGTCAGCGATGCCCTGGGCCGCGTTTTAATGACAATTAATATGATTTATGGCAACCAAGATGACGAGAGAGCAGAAGAAGATATAGATTTTTTAAGAAATTCATTTTCTATATTTAATGGCACTAAAGATGAAGATGAAGAGTGTTTTGTTTTTGATAAAAATAAAGACACTGTGGATTACGCCGCAAAATCACTAATCGCTTTGACCCAGCTATTAATAAAAAAGAATGATAGGAGTTTGCGTTATTTAAAAATTCCTAAAACCAGTGATTTTAAATTAAGAATTTACCACAATATTTTAGACGGTATTATTAATAATTTTATTGATTATTTAATCGGTAATAAAAAAGCTCTTTTTAATTTCAAGCAAAGAGTAAAAATTTTAGAAGAAGAAGTTGAGGAGTTTGTTGTTTTAAATGTTTCTCCTAAAGAATTTTTTAACATTAAGCCAAATTAAAAAACAAAAAAATCCCATCCTTTTTTAATATCAAAAATAAGAGATAGAATAATTTTATCTCTTTTTTATTTGACAAATTTTATTTAATGTCCTCGTAATTTTTATTTAATTTTATATTTTGTATTCTGAGCGCTTGATGATTTTATTTTTTGATTTGATTTTGACTAATATTAAATACAACACATGTTGACTTTTAACTTTTGACAAGACTCTAATCTTGGTATAATAAAGATAAGATCTTTGACAATCAACAGTTTAAAATGTTGTAAAATATATCTGCGCACAATTCAATTATTTTTAATTTTTATTTAAATAGGAGATAAAATCATGGAAAAGAAAAAGGCGGCAGGGGTAAAGAAAAAAACCGGTTTAGACCAGCAGGATAAAAAAATATTAAAAGCCCTGAGCCACGAAGTGAGTTTGTGGAAAGATTTTCGTCAGTCATATGAAGAGAACAAAGAGCAGTTTTCCGGAATAACATCTTGGGCTCAAGTTAAGATAGAGGCTAAGAAACATCCCAGCTGGTTTTGTCATTTTAAAATTAGCTCCGATAAAGAAGAAATTGATACCCGGCGATTCGTAGAAGAGTTTGTGGAGTTTTTAACCAAGGCCAGAACTGTCAATGAAATTAAAGAGAAATTTAAAATTTCTCCAAAGGAAACAGAAGAACTGCTTAAATGCTCTCCTCCAAAATATAGATTTGGAGTACAAAAAACAGAAGTGGGAGAAGATTCTTTTATGCTTTTGCCAGAGGTTAGCAGTATCATAAAAGAGAAAGAAAAAATTTGGCAGTTCAAAAAACATGAATCATACCCTTATATCGTTATTAGTTTTCCTGACAATAATTGGAAAAAAATAAACATTGTGCCAATTTCCGATGTATTTTTTGGTCATGCTCAGCACGACGGAGGCATGTTTGATGAATATGTAAATTGGATTAGCCGCACTCCGCATGTGTTTTGTTTTCTAAATGGAAATATTTTTAAAAAATTTGTTAAAGCTGAAGAAGTTAATTTGAATTTAGCTATTACGGAATTACAAAACAAGCTTGGCAGGATTGCCCACAAAATACTTTGGGCTCAGCCCGGAACAAATGAAGAATTTATGCAGAAATTCAATATAGATCCCCTGCAGTTTGTTTGTGGGGAGTATAATATTCCATATTTCCAAGAGCCGGTTTATGTAGATGTTATGTGGAAGAAGCATGTTTTCACCTTTTACTGTTTGCATGGTCGGAGCAACGCACACACCAAGGGCGGTAAAATAAATGCAGTATCTCGCTCTGCCTCTTTTCAGGAATTTGTAATGTTTACTGTTATGGGCCACATTAAGGACAAGGTAGTAAATCCAATTATAAAAATTGAACGAGATCCGATTGGTTTTGAATTAAAGGACAAAATGCAATATATGGTTATTTGTCCCGGTTTTTTGAAATATTTTGGCTCAGAAGAAGCTAAAAAAGGTTATAAACCGCACACCTTGGGTACTGTATCCTGCCGGCTTTATGCCAATGGCACATACAGAACATCAAATTAAGAAAGGGGGGGAGAATGGTAAAAAAAGATAAGATAAGAGGAATTGATTTGATAAGATTTCTTTCTACCCCTAAAACACTGCAGGAAATTAGTGCGGAGTTTGGCCGGCCAGAAAGCGAAATGGAAGCTTATTTGGAAAAAAGGGGGAAGCTAAGAAGCTACAATTTATTTGTTCATAGGAATGATTCTCAAAAATTAATTTATGTCTATGACAAAGAAAAAAGGAATGAGCTAATAATCAAGCCGAGAGTTTGGACATATCGCAAGCACGAAGAGCTGCCCTATCTATGGATTTCTTTTCCGAATAATTTAAATTTTAAAAAGATAATCCTTGCGCCCATTTCTGATGCACATTATGGTTCACTGGCCCACATTTCCAAGAAATTTGATGATTATTTGAATTGGATAGCCAGATCTAATAATGTCTTTGGGTTTTTGGTTGGCGATGAGGTGGAAAATTGTCATGCTGATTCTCCTCCGGGAGCCATTTTTGAACAAATGATGAGGCCCAAGGATCAGATTATCAGTTTTCGAAAAAAACTCGCACCACTGGCTCATAAGATTTTATTCGGCGTACCAGGAAATCATGAGGGCAGGGGAACTAAGAAGACGGACATTGATCCCCTGTACTTCGGAATATGCGAGCCCCTCGGGATTCCTTATTTTGATGAGCCGGTTTTTGTAGATATTCTTTGGAAAACTTATGTTTTTACTATGTATTGCCGGCACGGAAGCGGAAACGCACAAACTAAAGGCGGAAAAATTAATAAAGCGCTTCAAGCTTTGGATTTTCAGGAACATATCATGTTTAATATTATGGGACATGTTCATGATCCCATGCTTGACGATACGCCCAGAATTTGCCGGGAAAGAAATTTTGATGAAGATGGTAATCTTGAATCTTTCCGCTTGGTTCACAAAAAACAATATACCATAATTTGTCCTTCTTTTTTGAGTTATTTTGGTTCTTACGGAGCTCGTATGGGATTTTCACCGCCCAATACCAATATTACTACATGTGAAATATATCCTAATGGCAAGTATCACGCCACAAGCTGATTAGTTTATTGCCTTTTTAATACCCGCTTATTTATAGGGGGAAGAGAGGTGGCTCTTGGTAAAAAATCAAATAAAAAATTGGCAATGCCCAGGATGCAACCAAGAAGCTAAAAAAACCAAACACCATGTTTGTCCTCGGAAAGATTTTAGATATTCTCCTGTGGTTTTTGTTTGTTGGGATTGCCATGAAAAATTGAATTTTGTTATTCATGAAAAAGAAAAGCAAAATGGCGGTGTATTGGAAATAAAAGAATATTTTCAAATTTGGGAAGATTTTGCCAGTGAAAATATTGATAATTTATACAATGAAAGTAAAAATAAAATTGTGTTGAAAATAAAAAAAACAAAAAGAAAAAAATAATAATAAAACCCGGTTAAAGAAACCGGGTTTTTAACTTTAAATTTTTTATTTTAAGCTTTATGCACCACCATCTGCGGGAACGGAATTTTCAGGTATTAATAATTTATAATATTTTACCTGATCCGCCTCTGGCGGACTTGGTGGTTATATGAATTTATCCTTTATGCACTACCATCTGCGGGAACGGAATTTCTATTCCATTCTCGGCAAATTGTTTGTGGATTTCTTTAATTAGGGCGTGTTGAACTTTTGCTTCATTTTGTACTTTGTCAATTTTTATAATCACTGTAAATTCTATAGCTGAATTGCCAAACGATTTATAACGGACTATCGGATTGTTGTCTTGCTCTGTAATACCTTCGTCTTTGATAACTTTTTCCGCAGCTTGCAATGCGACATATTCACATTTTTCTAAATCAGTATTGTAAGCTACGCCTAATTGTATAGATGTATAAAAACTGGAAACAGGATAATCATAGCTAGATATTTTTTGACCGACAAAAACAGTGTTTGGTACGATTACCATGTTGCCACTGATAGTGCGAATGCGGACTGATCGCCAGGATATATCTTCTATATAGGCCTTTGTGCCATCTTCCAGCTGTATCCAGTCGCCGATATTAATTGATTTGTCTGTTACCAAAAAAAGAGCTGAAAATAGATTTTCCAAAGTGGTTTTTAGTCCAAGAGCAATAGCAATTCCAGCCACCCCAAGTCCTGCCAGAAGCGGCCCGATTTGCACATTAAATTGTCCAAGAATAATGATTACTGCAATTAAGTAAATAAGCACAGAGCTGATTTTTCTACAAAAAATAAATATAGTTTGATTGGTTTTGGCGCCTTGTTTTGTGCCCCCATACCATTCAAAGATAACTTTCATAATTCGACTAAGAGAAAACGCAATTAAAATAATAATCATGGCGAAAAATATATCATAAAGTCTATATGTTTCACTCCCCAACTTCCATGAAAATTCAAAATTTTTAGCTGCAAAAAATAAACCAAAAACAATTGCCATGTAGCGAATAGGCAATTTGATGGCGTGGATAATGCCATCATCCAGTGTATTTTCAGTTTTACTGGTGGCTTTGCCCATAAAACCAATAATTATAGTGATAATATAAGAGCCAAGCCAAAAAATTAAGATAATAGCAAGAGCATTTAATAAATTGTTTTCAAACATATGTGTTTTTTATATAGTTAGTATATTTTTATTATACAATGTTTAAAGGTATAAATCTACTTGATGTATTAGTTCACCACATATTGGACAACATAGCCATTATTGATTAAATAATCCACAGGAGTCTCTAAATTTAGCCCCCAA
>MFGN01000025.1 GCA_001780285.1 Candidatus Falkowbacteria bacterium RIFOXYD12_FULL_34_57
CATTGCAATATTTATATTTAAACCCCATTTGCATACTTATTGTCCTGCTTCGCAGTCCAATATGTATCTGAACTTATACATAGTTTTTTCCCCGTGTCTTTACAAGATTATAATTATTTGTTAATATTTTTTATACAAAAATAATTATATTTTATAATTTTTAGATTTATATAAATATTATGTTCATTTAAAAAAGGAGGAACTCATAAATGGATAATACAAAAATCACGCCGACAAGCGATTATTTTGCACCAAATACGGTGAATAAATTAAAAGATCTCTACGCGATTACAACCATGGAACATCTTATTTCAATTGCGGATAAATTGCGGAACCCCGGCGGATTTGCAAATTCTATAGGCGTAGGAGAAAAAGAATTTCAAGCTATTATTCAAAAAGCGAAACAAAAAATAAAAGCGCCAAAATATAGCGGCAGAAAATATCCTACCGGCGGATTATAAAATAAATTTTTAAATTTAAAAAAGACGAAAATTTTTCGTCTTTTTATATTTTTAATTTATCGTTATTTCTTTTAAATCAAGATAAGCCATGATGATTTGATTGATTTTTTCCTGGTCCATATTTAGTTCCGAGGATAGTTTTTCCAAGGTTTCTTTCTGGTCATCCGTAAATTTTGTTCGCATATATTCATGCAGAGCTTTAATTGTATTTTGTATTTCTTGTTCTGTATAACTTGTTTTTTCTTTTATTTTACTAATCAGATTTTTTTCCATGTTTTCCTCTTCTTAAATTAGGGAAACCAAAAATGTGATAATTATTTTTTGTAAAAACTGCAAAGCAATAATTACAATAATCGGCGACAGATCCAATCCGCCAATAACCACAAACGGCAATATTTTTCTGACAGCATTAAATGCCGGTTGGGTGATTTTGCGGATAAACAGGATTATTTGGTTATTGGAATGGGGCGCCACAAATGAGATGACGCATGAAGCTAAAACAATCCAAAGATAAACTTGAAATACAAAATTAATAATTTGTGCTAAAAATAACATGTTTTTCTCCTTTTTTAATATTAAAGGGCTGTTTTTATTTTGATAATTTATCATAAAAAAATGATTATGTCAAGCCAATAAAAAACGCTTCGGTTTTTACCGAAGCGTAATTGATTATTGTGTGATTTTGATTATTAACACTCCTTTAGCGTTTTGCTTTTGAAGTGCTGATTTTTCTTTTGACAGCAAATTTGTATCATATCCGTATTTCATGATCTGCTGCAGCTCTTTGGGTTCCGTGATATTTTGGGATATAAGATTTTTTCCCATTTCAATCATAGATTCAAGAGCTTTGCGGTCCAGGTTTTTTTCTTCTCCGGGCCATCCTTTGCAAATAATTTGTATTTTTCCGTTGTTTTGCCGGATCGTTTTCCAATGCCTTTTGATCCATTCAACATTGTAAGGAATCCCCTGAGGTTCTTGCAGTGAAAAATCATCTTTCAAATAAATCAACCAGGGATCATCGCGTTTTTGTATTTGCGCATTTTTTTCAACTCCTTTCTCGGGGACATTAGACCGAGAATAGGCGGGACCGTCATTATAGCCAGTAACTGTGATATGATAAATCTTAAATACCCTGGATTCAGATTTGCCAATCATAGGACCAACCCCTACGGCGTATGCAGTGTTTGAAGGAATAAAAGATGCGCCACCGGAACCGCTTAAAGAGTTACCGGCTCCCTGCGGATTGAGTTGCACCTCAACAGTTATCACATACCTTCTGGCATGCGTCTTGTTCCGTACCTTGGATATCATCCTAATTATATCTTCTTTAGCAAAAGAGTTTTTTGTACTCTCCATCCAAACAGACCATAGTTCAATATCGTTTTCACTGGTAGGAATAAAGCTTAACAATTGAGCTGGACCATCACTTTCTTCAATTTGCAAGGGTTTACCGGTCCATTGGATTATAAATTCACCACTTTCCTCAATTTTTTTCATTTCCTCTTTGGAGTAGAGCTGCTCGGGCAAATATCTATTTACTTCTCGCCAAATTTTTTGTTCACCCGGCTGCATAGCGCCAATGTAAACAAAATCTGGGTCAACCGGTGCTGATATGCCATGAAGGACTTTATTTGCGCCATAACTATTTTGAATTATAGATTGTGTTCCGCCGGTTTGTTCTTGGAAAGTCTGATTTTGGTTTCTTACGCCCACGGTGGTATTTTCCTCACAAAATACCAAGTGAGTACCAACAAACATAAAAACAAAAACGAACAATATTGCTTTTTTCATGGAAAATACCTCCTTTATTTGTGTTGAGATGGCAGACCCTTCTACTAAAACAATGAGAGGGCCCGCCTCTCAATTTAAAGGGGTCCTATGTTTTATAGTTTAAGGAGCAGGCGCCGGTGCCGGTAAATTGCCTCCCCAAATCTTTGTAAAGGTAGTGCCCATCTGTCCGGAATCACCGTTTGTAGCTTTGTATCCGGTAAATTGCTCAATATCTGCACCCCAATCAATTATACCGCCCCGGAGATGCCCTTCAAAACCGGCATTATTGTCGTTGAACGACATCATACTGTTTCCATCCACATGATTTCCGGTTTCATGTTCGCGTCCGGCATTCATGGATATTCCGACTTCCCGGCAATATTCGTCGGTTTCAGCCATGCCGTTCATTTCCATAAATGCGCTTCCGAAATGATTAACATTGTCCTGGGGATTCTTCTTATTCCAGATATCATATTGCAAAAGTGATCCGCTGATTAGGGCATTCGTGTCCGGTCCGGCATATCCGCCGCCCTGGATGCATTGGTTGCCGAATCCGGCAGAAAATGAATCAGGAAGATTCATGTCATGCATCCTGTCCATATCCTGATAAGTATTTACCCAGCCGTTGCCCCAGACATCTGTCTCGTTGCAATTAGGGTCTCCCGGGTCGCAGGCCATGGAAATGCTTGTACCAAAAATAAAAAAAACAGCCAAAACAGCAAAAACGATCTTGATTTTTTTCATGTAACTTCCTTTCTTTTGGGGTTAAAAAATGTGGTTATACTGCCAATACTACAAAAAACAAACAAATCTTTTTAGACTTAATTCCCACCTCCTTTCTTGTGCTAAAATTTAAGATTTTTGTAAAATAACATAATTTGGACATATTGGTCCAAACTAATTATCTATTTTTGCACACTTTTTAAATACTGTCAAGAGCTTTTATTGATATATTTATTGATATTTAGTACAATAAATTTATAATTATTAATAAAATTTCAAAAACTTTGAGCTTTAGCTTTGAGTTTACTGTATTATGTACGATACAATTATTATTGGAGCCGGTCCGGCCGGTTTTACTGCCGGCATTTATGCTGCTAGACGTGAAATGAAAGCATTAATTTTTGGCAGAGAAATAGGGGGACAAGTTGCTTGGGCATCAGAAATTGAAAACTATCCTGGATTTAAAAATATCCAAAGTTTTGATTTAATTATGCGCATGCAAGAACAAGTTAAAGATTTGGGTGTTGAGATAAAAAACACAGAGGTCATTAAAATAGAAAAAAATACCGATGGTACTTTTATGGTTTTCACAAATAAAGACATTTTTCAAAGCAAAACCATAGTGATTGCTATGGGTCTCATACCTCGCAAACTAAACATACCGGGGGAAGCACAATTCCTTGGAAGGGGGGTAACTTATTGCGCTAATTGTGACGGCCCATTTTATAAAAACAGAACAGTAGCCGTGGTCGGGGGGGGCAATGCTGCGTTGGATGCGGCTGAAGTGTTATCCAAAATAGCTAAAAAAGTATATCTGATTCATAGAAACGATCAATTCAAGGCTTTTGATATTTTAGTAGATGAGGTTAAAAAAATAGAAAACATTGAAATGCTTACTTTCTGCGAAACTAGAGAAATATTAGGAGACAAAAAAGTAGAAAAGATAAAAGTATTTAACAGTCAAACCAACAAAGAAAGAGAAATAGAAATAGACGGAATTTTTATTGAAATTGGTAGGGTGGCAAACACAGAGCTTGTGAAAGATTTAGTAGAAAGAGACGCTGGAAACCATATATTAGTAAACGAAAGATGCGCTACTAAGACCCCGGGGGTTTTTGCCGGCGGAGATGTGACGCAGGTTCCCTATAAGCAAATATCTATCGCTATCGGACAAGGCACTATTGCCGCGCTTTCGGCTTATCAGTATTTGCAGTTGAAAGAAGGAAATAATAACACCCCGCCAAATAGTTAAACACCTAAAACAAAATTCAGTCCCTCTTTTTAGGGGGATTTTTTTATACAATTTAAAAAATATGCTAAGATATAGACATAGAATTGTCATTAAATACTAAGACCTTAATTTCAAATAACTATATGATAAAAAAAATAATTATTACATTATTCTTTCTGTTCACCCTGTTTGTTTTTAATAATCAATATCAGGCAAAAGCCGAGGATGAAGAAAATACAACCTCCACTTCAACGCCTCCGGCGCCAATATTAATTATTTCTTCTACTGACAATGATTTCGGTAACACTATTTATAATTCTGAAGATAAAAATAAACTATTCGGCTGTTTCAATTTTTGGGCAAGTTCCTCTGAAGATGTATTACTGAAAGATATTACTCTTTTGGTCCGTGATTCTTTTTCTTCTAATTTTATCAATCCAGAAGTAGAAAAAAATATTTATAATATTAAATTGATTGATTCTGAAAGAAAAGAAATTCAGAGCAGCCAAATTATTGATTTAGAAAATCTGCAAAAAAATATTATATTTAATAACATAAACACAATTGTGCCAAAATTAGAAAATAAAAAATTGTGTGTTTACGCCGATATTTCCAAAAATATTGTAGACGAAGTAGCGTCCAAAATAGACATAATATCCGACAACACCAAAGCTATTGGATTAGATTATGAAAAACAAGTAATAATTACCGGGAGTTCCGACGGACAATATATTAAACTGCAAACCAAGATAGAAAAACCCGATTTAATCGTTACTGGAATTCGCGTTAGCCAGGGAATTACACAAAACAATCTAGTTGCTGGAAAAAAAACATTCATCACAGTTTTTTATAAGAATATTGGTACTGGCAATATGGATGAAAATTTTCCTAAAAAAATAAGTTTCAACCCTAAAAGCGCTTTTGAGTTTTCAAATGACGACAAACCAAGCTCTGTTTCGGGCGCTTTTGAATCCAGTCCGGGAATTATTTCTCCTGGCGAAGAGTTTATGGAAATCTATGAAGGAATATTTTCAAATCCGGGTAATATGCAGATTAATATAAATATTGATTCGGAAAACACTATAAACGAAAGTGATAATCTGAATAATTTTTATAGTGAGGGGGGTATTCGAATAGATTCTGAATTGGACTATCCGGATTTTACAATAGAAGATATTATTATTGAACCAAAAAGACCTAAGGCGCGAGAACTCGTAAAAATCGATGTGGTTTACAAAAATTTAGGAAGCGACTTTGCCCGCGATCTGAATGAGTATTTAACCAGTGTTTATTTTGGACATATTGAGGGTTATTTTATTTTTGAAGACAATATGCCCATGACCACAAATAGACCGATTCCTTCGGAACAAAACCCTTGGCTCTCAGGAGAAACTTATATCCAGACATATTACGGCCATTTTAATCGCCCTCGCCAAGTAACATTGGAAGCTAAAATAGATTTGCCCAACAAAGTCATGGAGCTGAGCGAAGAAAATAATGAATTTTCTAAAATAGTAGAAATAATCAATCAAAACTCCGGCAGTCTGTCGGAAAAATTAAAAGGAAAAATAATTTTAAGAGTAGAACGAAAAGGAGAAGCTTATTATATTAATCCACGGGATAAAAGTATACATTCTCTTGGACGTCCAGAAGAAGCTTTTTCTATTATGCGTGAACAAGGAATTGGTATTGCTAATCAAAATTTAGAGCAAATTTCAATCGGTATTGGCGGCCTAGAAGGAATTGATACGGACGAAGATGGTTTACCTGATGCTTTTGAAGATGTGATTGGAACGGATAAAACAAAAAAGGATACTGACGGAGACGGATATAGCGATAAAACAGAAATAGAGCAAGGCTATAATCCGCGCGCAAATAACGGTGCTAAAAAAATCACTAATTCAAATTTTACCAGCAAACAATTAGGAAAAATATTTTTGCAGGTCGAAAATAACGGCGAAGCTTGGTATGTGAACCCGGACGATGAAAAGCGTTATTTCCTTGGTCGCCCCAGCGACGCCTTTAAGGTAATGCGAAATTTGGGGCTGGGAATTAATGAAATAAATTTTGAAAGCTTATAATCTAAAATTAAAACCTCAATAATAAAAAAGTAGACAATTTTTGTCTACTTTTTGAATTTAAATTATTTAAAGCCTTGTTGCTTTAATAATTAGAATTTTATTCCCTGTTTCCACATCTGGAAATTCAAAAATTACTTTATAGCCATATTTCTGGCAAAATTTCTTAAAATCTTCATACTGGTCGATATTTTTAAGATTTAATTCTTTTTTTTCTTTTCCGTTATTAAAAGTCAAAATCACATCACTAGAAACCCCGACAATAGCCCCATCTTTTGACTTCAAGGGGCTACCCAATGAAAATTTGTCATGATCACCGGTAAAAATCACACCGCTTCCTGACCGGCTCGGATCAAAATCCTGAGCTTGTGCTACAGAAATAAATGCACAAAATATTATAAGTGAAAGTAATGTCGATAATACGGATTTAAATAATGTTCTTTTTTTCATGATTTTCCTCTCCTTTTTTAGGGTTTTGTTTTTCCTTTAAATAATTCTTTGGCTCTATAAAAATGGCAACGTTAATAACCAAACAATTAACATACCAATTAAAAAATAAATGATTCGATAACCTTCCCTTATTTTTTACTCCTGTTTTTTAAAAATTGTTAATGATCTAATATAGAAAAATTAGCAAATATATAACTTTCCGTCAAGATTGTTGACAATTATTATTTTTTTTGATAATATTTAGATAGTTATCTAAATATCTAATTATTTTTATGATTTTTAATCAAACCATGCAAGCCCTGTCAGATCCGACCCGCCGCAAAATACTGGAACTGTTAAAAAAAGACGATATGTCGGCCGGACAAATTGCCCAAAATTTTTCTATTACCCTACCCTCTTTGTCCCACCACTTAAATATCTTAAAAAATGCCGATCTGGTAACATCACAAAGATCGGGGCAGGAAATAATATATTCACTAAACTTAAGCGTCTTTGAAGAATTATCCAAAGCGTTAATTAAATTTTTTCAAAAGTAAACAATAATATGCCCAACCCTATCAAGCCAAATCTTAAAACTGAAATTATTCCCATTTTATTGATTCTTGTTTTAGGAATATCATCTTTTTATTTTTACAGCTACTTTCCGGAACGCGTTCCGATCCACTGGAATTTTGCCGGCGAACCAGACAACTGGGGATCGCCTCTTTTTGCCGCCTTCATGTTGCCGGCACTTATCTCCATAATGTACTTATTTTTTCTGTTTCTTCCGACCGTGGACCCGAAAAAAGAACGATATGCCCAGTTTCACAAAATATATCATATTTTTAAAACCATAATCATGTTTTTTATGGCTGTTATCTATTTTGTCGCCAGCTTAAACGCCCTTGATTATAATATTCCTATTGATGTTTATATTCCGCTTCTTATCGGTTTGATGTTTATAATCATGGGAAATTATTTCAGCAAAATAAAGCCGAATTGGTTTATAGGCATCCGCACCCCATGGACGCTTTCTTCTGAATATGTTTGGAACAAAACTCATCGTTTCGGCGGAAAAATATTCATGCTCGGCGGTCTGGCCCTGATGCTCGTGAGCCTGTTTCCGCCGATCTGGCGCATGGTTATTTTATTTACTACTGTAATAATAATTATATTCGGAACAGTTGGTTATTCATTTTTGATTTATATCAAGGAAAAAAATAAATAAATCGTTAAATTTTATGTACAAAATCATCAATAGCCCGCAAAATCAAATAATCAAAAAAATTATCAAACTGAAAAAATCCAGAAACAGAAAAAAGGAAAAACATATTTTAATTGAAGGGTTGCGGGAAATTATTATTGCGCTAAAGGCAGATATAAAAATTGAAACACTTTTTTTTAGTTCTGACATTTCTACAATCAACTCAAAACTGACCAGAAACATCAAATCTGAAAAAATCATTCAAATTGATAATAAAATTTTTCCAAAAATATCCAACCGGGAAAATCCAGACGGATATCTGGCTCTGGCCGCATACGCAGAAAATGATTTAAAAAAATATAAACCGAAAAATAATCCTCTGATTTTAATATTAGAAAAACTGGAAAAGCCCGGAAACTTCGGAGCTATCTTCCGCACAGCTGATGCTTTTGGCGTTGATGCTATATTTATATGCGAAGCGCAAACCGACCTGTATAACCCCAACATCATCAGAGCCAGCCTGGGAACTGTTTTTACAAACAAAATATTCATATGCTCAAGCAACGAAGCTATTTTGTGGCTGCAAAAAAATAAAATTAAAATACTGGCTACCACTCCTCACACCGATAATAATTTTTATAATATTGATTATACCCGAAGCGCAGCTATCGCTATCGGCAGCGAAGATAAGGGTTTAACGGATGTTTGGCTTAACAAGTGCGACAAAAAAATACTTATTCCCATGAAAGGAAAAATCAACTCCCTAAACGCCTCGGCCAGCGCCGCTATAATACTGACAGAAGCCAATAGGCAAAGAATATAATTAAAAAATTTTAATAAAACAAACTATTGATTGATTGATAGTTTGTTTTTGTTTGACAAAATACGGAAAAAACCATAAAATACAAAAATCAAAACAGATCATTAAAAAATATATCTCAAAACAAGGAGAAAATCTTAACATGAAAAAATTAACATTTTTGAAGATTGTGAAACCGGTATTAATTGCTATGTGGATAATTATTTTGTTTATCGCCTACATAGATATTGCTAAAAAAACCTGGTATCCGGAAGATAAAAAATCGCTTGATTTCAAAATCTACCTCCCTGAAAATTTCAAAGAAATCAATAATTTACCGATATACTATTCCGGATTAGGAAAAAAAGGGTTGAACAAACAAGAGAAGAAATCAGCCTGGAAGAATACAAAAAACTGGAAAACACAAAAGATCATCTTGTATTAATACGAAGCAACAGCAGTGGAAAATCTTTCAGCTACACTAGCATATCCATCATCATACAAACAGAAATTATTGATAAAAATTTTCCCAACCGCAAAAGATTAGTATTCTGCACGCAAAAATTTTCTTCACACTTGGATGATTTTAATGTAAGTTATACTATTTATGATTATGACATTGATGAACAAAATAAAATCCTGACGATAAAAACCGAGCGCAATTATAATAACCTTCTTAATGTTCTTTATTTTTGTTTGATTATTTTTGGCATGTGGACTGGAAACATGATAATAAATTGGATTATAAATAAAATTAGTGAAATACAAATCAATCAACATGAATCAGGAGATTAATAAAGGGAGAAAAACAATGCAATTCCTTAAAAACATTTATTTTACAGTTATCACCATGTTGTTTGGTGCATATATCTTAATTAAAGGCATCTTTAGGGGTCTTGATGTTCATAAAGCACTGAAACTTCATGAACAAGGAAAATTGGATGATGCTTTAAAAAAATATGAAAAATTTTTTAAAATTTTCAAAAAATTTGATAAAAAAGACAAACACTTATCCCAACCCAATGATATTTTGGGCGCATATTATTTTAATGCCGCCCTTATTTATAAAATAAAAAATAATATTTACCAGGCCAACCAATACTTTGCTAATGCCAGAAAGCTGGGTATCACAGAAAATCCCGATGAATGGAATGCCGCCAAACCCCTGATTATCAAAGGAAAAGGCTGAGGACCGAAAAATTCTTGCCCGGTCGGGTAACAAAAATTATTTAAAAATCACGAAAAATCGTGATTTTTTTAGTATCTATAACGGTCTATTGAAAAATTTTAAATTTTATGTTAGAGTACTTTTATCAGCTCTCACACTGGTAAATTTAATTCATATTTCAAATCTATTTTAAAACTTATATGGCTAATACTAAATCAGCGCTCAAGGAACTACGCAAGGGCGCAAAAAGAGAAATATATAATAAAAAGATAAAAGATAATTTAAAAACTTTAATAAAAAAAACCAGAAAAGCTATAGAGGTGAAAGATGCAAAGGCGGAAGAAATGGTAAAAACTGCTATAAAAACAATTGATAAAGCAAAACAAAAAGGGGTTATTAAAAAAAATACCGCGGACAGAAAAAAATCCAGACTGCAAACCAAATTAAACAAAGATAAAAAATAGTTTACGATACAAAAAACAAGAGGCACAAACCTCTTGTTTTTTATTTTAAATTATATTTTTACAATCAAAAGTTCCAATCCTGTTTTTGCGTCTACTTTTCCGGTTTTTATTTTTTGATCAATGTAAACAAGCAAGGAGAGGATATTTTTTAGTTTTGCTAATGTAAAATTTTTAGCTTGAACGCTGGTTTTTTGCACCACAAAAGGATGAAATTTGAGTTTGTTGATTATTTTTCTGGGGGTAAGCCCCTGCTCAAGCGCTTCTTTAATCTGAAGCAGGATTTTAATCTGTCTGGTAATCATGTGCACGAGATAAGTATCGGCAGTTCCTCCCTCTAACTCTTGCTCAAAAAGACTTAAGGCAAGCGCTTTATTTTTTTGACTAATCGCATCAGTTAAAGCAAAGATATTTTCATTAAAATTACCGCGGGACATAAGGAGGATGTCTTCTTTTTGTATAGCAGCGCCCTGTTCTCCACTATTTCCTTTTTTAAAATTAATAATTTTTTTAAGCTCGTTGCTGATTTGCCGTAAATTCGCGCCAAACATAGCAACCATCTCCGCGGCCACAGCATTGGTGATATTGACATTTTCCTGCTCAACCTGTTTTTTAATCCAGTCTACTATTTGCGGATTGGATAAATTAGAAAATTTTTGAACAAACTTCTGTCTTTTTTCTTTTTCTCCTTTCTTGCTTAAAAAATTAAATAATTTATTCTTGGACATTTTTTCTCCGGAAATTTCATCCCAAAAAATAACAATGTTTTCATCCGACTTTAAAATTTTTAAATAATTTAAAATTTCGTCTAAAATTGTTTTTTTAGAATTTGCAAAAATATTTTCTATTACAACCATTCTTTTGGATGCAAAAAGAGAAGAAGGGCTGATGCTCTCATTAATTTGTGAAAAATTTGCCATAGAACCATCTATTGTAGAAAGACTGTTGCCTTGTGGATCTATTTCGCGTAAAAATTTTTCTTTTAATTCATTTAATTTGTTTCGGCTTCGAAAAGAATCTTCGCCGTATAAAAAAATTAACATTTTTATTTCTTATGGTTTAAGGCTTATAACTCGTAACCCTAATTATTAAGTCGCTTTCACAATAATAAATATTTTTGTTATAGGTGGTTGAGTTATGTGTTATGGATTATGAGAGATTTAAATTGCTCTCCCCTTGCCTTATAATTTTTAAACATGCCAAAACTGGCGCACCCAGGAGAAAGCAGCACCACATCTCCTTTTTCTGCATATTTTTTTGCCAATTCCGTCGCACGCTCCATGCTGGCGGCTATTTTAATCTTGCTTTCCGGATAATTTATCTTAATCAAGTCATGCTTTATTTTTTTACTTCCCTCGCCGTCAAACAATATTATTGTTTTTACTTTTTTATAAACAACTTTTGCAAACTCTGAAAAATCAGAACCCTTGTCAGCTCCGCCGGCAAGCAAAACAACGGGCGCACCAATGGCTCGAAGCGCCACCATGGCCGACTCGGGAGTGGTAGCAAAACTGTCGTTATAATATTTAATGCCGTTTTGTTCTCCTGTGTATTCAAGCCTGTGTTCTAATCCTTTAAAATTCCTAACCGCTTTTTTTATAATTTCCGGCTTTATATCAAGAAGTTTTGCTACCTCTATCGCCGCTGCCACATTTTCTTGATTATGTTCGCCTATCAACCGGCTTGATAATTCGGACTTGGTAAAATAATACCTTTCGGCGCAGCCAAAGTTAATAATATCTTTATGCAGCTTTTTATTGATGACAAATATGTCGTCGTTGGCCTGATAAGCGGTAATATTAAGCTTGGCGCGCAAATAATCTTCCATTGTTTTATGAAAATTTGGATTATTTGGATCAGCCGGAGCTAAATGCTCTTTAAATAAATTAGTAAGAACTGCAATATGCGGACTTTTGTGCATATCTTCAAGTTGAAAACTAGAGAGTTCTAATACAACGAAATCATCTCTTTGAATATTGTCTAAAAAACTAAAAGGAGCTACGCCGATATTTCCTCCCAAAAAAACCTTTTGTCCCGATAATTTTATAATCTCATAAATAAGGCTGGCCGTAGTTCCTTTTCCCTTTGACCCGGTAACACCGATTATGTTAAAAGACGGGCAAATATCAAAAAACAATCTCATGGCGCTGCTTATTTTTACACCCCTCTTTCTTGCCTTGATTATATTTGGATTAAAAAGCGGGTATCCGGGAGAGCGGAACACAATATCAAAATCACTTAAATTCTGGTCATAAGCTTTTCCTGTCTGCCATTTAACGCTCAACAAATCAAGATATTTTCCTTTTATATCGTAGGCGTCGCAAATCGTAATATCGCATTTAATATTTTTTTGATTTACATATTTAAGCAGTGCATAATTCTCCAAACCTAGACCCAATAAAGCAATTTTCTTATTTTCTAGCTTTTTATTGATTGACATATGGTTAATTTTATGATAATATGTTTTAATTTCGATCTTTAAAATAATTTTACCAGAAATAATGGAGATTTGCTAATGGAAAATATCATTCAAAAATATTTTAGTGACAACGATTTGCGATATGTGCTGGTTTTATTTTTAATTTATGTAATATATGTGGCTATTTTAAGTCTAACATCTTTTATGCATATTATTCCCAGGTCTATTCCCGTTATTCTTCATTGGTCAACACAGTATTTATTAGCGGCTGCCGAAGAAGAGTCTTTGTTTAGATTTGTGCCCCTGGTTATTGCTTTTGAAAAAAACATTCAAACAAAGGGATTAATTATTATTTCTATTGCTTGTTCTGTTGGATTTGCTCTGATCCATGGGGCTTATTTAGAAATATTTACTACCGGGGTTTTGGGATTTTTAATGAGTATAATATTTATTGGATTAAACAAAAAGAAAAAAAGATATGCTTCATCGTTTATCGCCTTAATTATCGTTCATGCATTATTTAATATGGGCGCAACTTTTGGATCATTAATAAAATAACCACAAAAAAAGGAGAAGAAATGGCGCTTAAAACTAGTTTATTAAAAAAAATTGATGAAACAGGCGAAAAGAAAAGAGAAACACTTTCAGCAATCAAAAATTTTATTAGAGATATATATGAGAAACTTTCCAAAAACAACTTAGAGTTTTTTGAAATAACCCATCGCCCAAAAAATATGTCCTTTTCTTTTATTAAAATATGTATAGAGGAAAATAATAAAATCTATATATCCATTTTTCTTAAAAGCATGCTGGTTTTAGAGCAACACGACGACCAAACAATAGAAAAAATTTTGAAAAAATTAGAAGATTTAAGTCTGCAAAATATTAATGATCTTTATAGCCTAATAAACGAAAAAGAAGAAAATTTAGAAATTAAAATTTGCTAAAATTCTCCAAAGCAAGACAGAATGTCTTGCTTTTTTTGTTGCCCGCCACATTGTCATCCTGAACTCGATTCAGGGTCCATATAGTAAAACTTGATCAAAACGTCATGGATTCTGAATCCCTGTCCGCCTCGGGAGGAAAGTTCAGAATGACACAACGATTTATGTTCTTATCGCTTAATACTTAATACTGCATTTACGCTTCCTCCATTTTTCCCCAACTATCTCCCGCCCTCGCATCTACCATTATCGGCACTTTAAGTTTTACTACTCTCTCCATAATATCTTTAATTTTTTTAGCCGCTTCTTTAACCAGCTTTTCTTCAACCTCAAAAACCAACTCATCATGCACCTGCAGAAGCATCTTTACCTCGCCGTTTGGAAAATTTTTATCAATATATTTTTGCGCTTCAATCATCGCTATTTTAGTAATGTCGGCGCTTGTTCCCTGAAGCGGAGTATTAATCGCCATGCGCTCCGCGCCTTTGCGAACCATGGCAACCGACGAATTAATCTCCGGTAATAACCTCCTCCTGCCAAAAAGAGTTTCGGCATACCCCTTCTCTCTGGCGCTTTCAATGGATGTATCAATAAACTTTTTAATTCCCTTATAAACTATAAAATATTGTTCAATAAATTCCTTGGCGCGCCAATAAGGAATATCAGCGCTGCGGGAAAGCCCGTGCGCTCCTTGTCCGTAAAGAATGCCAAAATTAATCGCTTTAGCTTCCCGGCGCATTTCTTTTGTTACCGTATCAGGATTAACCTGGTTAATTTCTGCTGAAGTAGAGGTATGAATATCCGCATTTTTCAAAAAAGCATCTATCATTTTTTTATCCTCGGACATATGCGCCGCCAAACGAAGCTCAATTTGCGAATAATCTAGCGCTAAAAGCTTATATCCGCCGGGTGCCACAAAGGCTTTACGAATTTCACGGCCCAACTTGGTGCGAATCGGAATATTCTGCAAATTTGGATTAGTGGAAGAAAGCCGGCCTGTGGCGGTAATGGTTTGATTAAAACTAGTATGTACTCTTCCGGTTTTTTTATTAATTAATTGCGGCAAAGAATCAATGTAAGTACTGGTTAATTTAGTTAATTCCCGATATTCCTGAATTAATAAAATAATCGGGTGTTCACCTTTTATCTTTTCCAGCTCGTCAAAGGCAGTAGAAAAACCTGTTTTGGTTTTTTTAATACCCATAATCGGTATATCAAGTTTCTCAAATAATATTTCTTTTAATTGTTTAGTAGACTTAATATTGAATCTAATTCCGGCTTGTTTGTGTATTTTTTCTTCTAGTTCTAATATTTTTTTACCAATCTTCTTACTCATTATTCCTAAAAACTTCTTATCAATTTCTATACCATTATCCTCCATAACCGCTAAAACCTCAATCAACGGAATCTCTATTTCGCGAAAAAGTTTTTCCAACTTTTGTTTCTTAAGACGAGGGGCAAGCACCGAAATCAATCGGTGGGTAAAATCAGCATCCTCACAAGAATAAATACCAAGATTTTCCGCCTCGACTTCACTAAATGTAATTTTGTCTTTTCCTTTTCCTAATAAATCTTCTTTGGAAATTTTTTCAAATCGGAATTCAGAGAATGTAAGGGGATCAAGTCCGTGCCCGCGACTTCCGGGATTTAAAAGATAAGAAGCTATCATGGTGTCAAAATCAAGACCACGCACCTCTATTCCCTGAAAATGCAGCGCCCTTATGTCAAATTTAGCATTATGCGCGTTCTTCTTTATTTTTTCATCTTCAAAAATTGGTTTCAGTCTAGCAAGCCAAGGATTATTGTTTTTAGCATCTGATTGATAATTGAATAAATTTGCACTCTCTTTGTTTATATTTTCCGAAGCTATATTTAAATAATATGCTTCACCCTCTTTCCACGAAAAACTAATACCAAGAAGCTTGGCGGTAATCGGATCAAAACCGCTGGTCTCGGTATCAAATGTAAAATAATTTTCTTTCTTTATCTTGTTTAAAAAAATATCAAAATCCTTATTATTATCAATAAAAAAATATTGAAAATCTTTTTTATTTCTGGCAAATTTATTGCCGCCGGCTTCAGCTTCAGCGCTTTTAATTCCACTTAATTCGTTTAACAACTTTTGTGTTCGCGGAAGCAAGCTTTTAAACTCCAATTTACTTAAAATATCTATTACATCCTGTTTATTAATATTAATAAAACGGGCGTCTTCTAAATTAAATTTTAATTTTATATCACATTTAATCGTTGCAAGTTCATAGCTCAAATAAGCGTCTTTTTTATATTCTTTCAAAAGCGCAGCAATTCTTGGGGTTATGCCTTCAAGTTTCTCCTTTTCTTCTAATGCTTTATAGATTCCATCCAGCGTTTTGTATTTTTTCAAAAGCTCTACTGCAGTTTTCTCTCCTACGCCTCGGACGCCCGGAATATTGTCGCTTGGATCTCCGCGCAAGGCCTTATAATCAATAATTTGCTTGGGCCCAACACCGAATCTTTGTTTAACTTGAGTAATATCATAAACAATACTGTCGGATATTCCGCGACTCATAGCATAAATACGGGTATGCTCGTTTACAAGCTGCAAGGTATCCATATCGCCGGTGACAATAATTTTCTCAATCCCCGGGTCTACTATTTTAGAAATAGTGCCAATTAAATCATCGGCCTCAAATCCATCTTGTTCAAAAATCGGAATATTAAACCCCTTGGCAATTTCTTTTACTATTGGTATTTGTGTATATAGCTCATCCGGCGCCTTAACTCTCTTGGCTTTATATTCTTTAAATTTTTTATGCCGAAATGTCGGCCCCTTTTTATCTAAAGTAAGCACCACATATTCAGGCTTTAATTCTCCGATTGCCTTAATTAAAAAAGAAGCAAAACCATAAACAGCATTTACCATTTGTCCGTTCTTGGTGGTCATTGTTGGGGGTAAGGCATGAAAGCTTCTATGAATTAGAGCATTACCGTCAATGATCATCAATTTTTCTTTTGTTTTAGCCATAATCCCTTGTTATTCTGAATTTACCATGTCCGCCGAATTGGGGAGGTTCAGAATCTATTATTTAATAATTTCATATATTAATTTTCTCATAGGAGAACTTTTAAATCAACTTGACAAATATTAATTAACATGCTAAAGTGCAAATAAATTTGGTTATTTATAGCCCCTTAAATTAAGGTTTAATTGTTTTTTAATCGGTGAAACCCACCATAAATACTCTAAACTTAGAGTGAAAGAGGTAAAAATGGAAGTAAAAACAGAAGATGTAAAAATTACAACCAAAATAACAAAAGATGGTTATGTTGTTGACATTGAAGGGAAAAACAAATTTCCCAAGGGTATGTCCGGCGTTTCTTATCGGGAATTCAAGGCTGTTTTTGATACCGCTGAATTTCTTCGTCAGGAAGCTACCAACCCCGAAGAAATAACAACTGAAGAGATTCCCTCCGAATTCATGCATCTGCGTCTTTCCGGCGGCTTTCACGGTATTGATCCCGGTTTATTGTTTTAAAGTTGTATAAAAAGCCATAGAAAATCTATGGCTTTTAAATTATAAAATTATTTGTATATTATCCTTTTTTTAGGTACAATTAAATTATAATTAAACACATTTCAATTATTAATAATTTTGTTGATATTTCGGCTGATCCGCCTCGCCGTGCCCGCCTTGGGTTAGGGGTGGAATAAACTTTTAACTTTTTACTAACCACATGCTATTCCGCAGTCAACAATTCAGTGAAATCGCCAAGCTTGTCAAACTAGACAAGCCTTTGGTTATTTTTGATATTGAAACCACCGGACTTGACATTAGTTCGGACAAAATAATTGAAATCGCCTATATTAAAATATTTGAAAATGGAAAAGTTGAAAAAGATTCTTTTTTGATTAATCCGGAAATGCCAATCCCCAGAGAATCTACTATTATTCATAACATCAACGACGAAACTGTAGCAAATTCCCCTACATTTAAAAAAATAGCTCAACAGCTGTGGGAGGTATTTAATAATTGTTATTATAGCGGTTTTAATATTATCAATTTTGACTTGTTGATTTTAAGAAGAGAGTTTGTGCGCGTAGGTATGGATTTTGAATATCACACAGAACAAATTATTGATTCAAAAAAAATATTTCAACACATGGCCCCCATCAATCTTTCTTCCGCGTATGAATACTATTCTTGGAAAGCCTTCAATAAAAAAAGATCTTCTATGTCACACGCTGAAACAGCTGCGGAAATATTAATAAAACAATTTGAGCGTTATAATGAACTTTCGGATAAAAAATTTCTGACCAAAATTCATAAAGAAGATAGTGATATCAACATTGATAATATTAGAAAATTTTATTGGCGAAACGGTGAAGCTTGTTTCTCTTTTTCCAAATATAAAGATAAGCCGATATCCGAGGTAGCCAAAAAAGACCGAAATTTTCTAGAATGGATTATTGCTGCTGATTTTACCGAAGAAACAAAAAGAATAATCAAAACAGCATTAGAAAGAATAGATAGAAAAGAAGCTCAAAACTCAAAGCTTAAAGCTCAAGATTAAAGAGTTGTTTTTTAGTGATTAATTAATTATTTATATATGCCGGATCAAGACAAAGAAAATAGAGTAATTACCGGTAAAGAACAGCCGGAAGACAAAAATTTTGATATGAATCTGAGGCCGCAAACCCTGATAGAGTATGTCGGGCAAGAACGCACCAAAGAAAATATTAAAATAGCAATTGAGGCCGCAAAAAAAAGAAAAGAAACTATAGAACATATTCTTTTATATGGCGCCCCAGGACTTGGTAAAACCACCTTAGCCCATATTATTGCCAATGAAACCGGATCAAATATTAAAATAACCTCCGGACCGGCCATAGAAAAAGGCGGCGATTTGGCGGCGATCCTAACTAACCTTAGTGAGGGTGATATATTATTTATTGATGAAATCCACAGGCTCAACAAAACAATAGAAGAAATACTTTACCCCGCCATGGAAGATTATGCACTCGATATTATAATCGGCAAAGGACCATCTGCCCGCACCCTGCGTATTGATCTTCCTCGTATTACTATTATCGGCGCCACCACCAAAGCCAGTCTTTTATCAGCTCCTTTGCGTGACAGATTTGGCATGATCTACCATTTAAATTTTTATGATCACTCTGATATAGAAAAAATTATTAACCGCAACTCCCGTATTTTGAATGTAGATATCGATAGTGCCTCTACCAAGGAAATAGCTGCTCGCGCCAGGCGCACCCCCAGAGTTGCTAATAGGCTTTTAAAAAGAGTTCGGGATTATTGTGAGGTTAGGGGAACGGGTTCAATAAAAAATAAGCTATGCCGAGATGCTTTTGATATGTTAGAGGTAGATGAACTTGGACTTGATTGGATTGATAGAAAAATTTTAGAAATTATTATTGATAAATTTTCCGGCGGCCCGGTTGGACTGGGAACTGTTGCCGCTGCCACCGGAGAAGATATTTCTACTGTAGAAGAGGTATATGAACCATATTTAATGCAAATCGGATTTTTAGATCGCACCCCGCGCGGCAGAATAGTAACAGATATAGCTTATAAACACTTGGGTAAAAAAAGAATGCGCTAAAGCATAAGACAAAAATAAAAAAGCATAATTTTAAAAAATGTTACATGTTATCTGATACATGTTGCATGAATTACTATGACATTTTCAATTTCAATTTTTTTATACATATTCTGGGTATTTTTAGCGCTTTGGTTTGTATTCTTCGTGATAGCTATATACCACATGTTAAATTTTGGCGCTAAAAATTTTTTAACTGTATCTACAACCATTATATTTGTCGGAATTGCTATAATTATTTTAATGACTTCTTCTTTTTATATTAACCAAATTGACTGGAATACTAATGTAGAAATATTGGAGGGATTGTTTGACAATCAAGTGCCTTTTCAATAAATTATTAACATAGATTTAAAGTTTAATTTTAAAATTTTGAGTTTTAATAATATGCTTTCCATATATCGACTACCAAACAAGCTGCCGGGAGAAATAATTATAAAAATAGTACGAAGAGATTTCTTTATTTTATTCAAGAGAATGATAGTTTTTATGTTAATGGCTGTACTCCCTTTTGCTTTTTTTTATTTAATGATTACCACCAACTTAGGTTTATTAGAGAGTGAAATAATTTATCCAATTATTGTACTTAGTACCAGTGCTTATTATTTATTTACTTGGTTATTTTTCTTTTTTTCTTTTATAGACTATTATCTGGATGTTTGGATTATAACCGATAAAAGGATTATCGACATACAGCAGCGTGGATTTTTTTCCCGTATCATTTCAGAATTAAAAATATTCCGCATTCAGGATGTAACCAGTGAAATACAAGGCGCCATTCCTACGCTTTTAAAATACGGAGAGGTTTTTATCCAAACAGCCGGTACTGACCAAAGGTTTAAATTTCATGAAGTACCAGACCCCAATGGAATTCGCGATATAATTATTAAGTTAATCCAAAAAAACCGAAAAGAACAAAGCCAAGAAACCGGACTAGACACTTTTTAAATAATAAAAGTATGTTGGATATTAAAGATTTTGATTTTCATCTTCCACAAAATTTAATAGCACAAAAACCGGCAAAACCGCGAGACCATTCGCGGCTTTTGGTTTTACACAAAAATTCTAACAAACTGGAACATAAACATTTTTACGAAATCATTGATTATCTACAAAGGGGGGATATTTTGATTCTTAATAACTCTAAAGTCATACCAGCCCGCCTCATTGGCACAAAAGAAAAAACCGCAGGAAAGGTAGAAATATTCTTGCATCATCATTTAAAAAATAATTTGTGGCAATGTTTAATAGGCGGAAAAAGAGTTTATGAAGGTTTAAAAATCAATTTTTCAAAAAAATTAAACTGTAAAATTATAAAAAATAACAATGACGGCACATGGGACGTAGAATTTAACTGTTATGGAAATGTTTTTATAAAGGTTTTAAAAAAAATCGGACAAACCCCACTTCCGCCGTATATAAAAAGAAGTGGCCAAACAAAAGAAGATAAAATTGATTACCAAACAATTTATGCGGATAAACAAAAGAGTGGATCGGTTGCCGCTCCCACTGCCGGCCTTCATTTTACAAAAAAAATTTTGTCAAAACTAAAAAAGAAAGGTATACAAATAGAATATATCACACTGCATGTGGGGCTTGGAACTTTTGCTCCGGTAAAAACAACAAATATCAAAGATCATAAAATGCACGCCGAATGGACGGAGGTAAATAAAAAAGTAATAAAAAATATTTTGGAAGCGAAAAAAAATGGTAAACGCGTCATTGCTGTTGGAACTACTAGCACTAGAACACTAGAGGCAATTTGGACAAAAATCGAAAATCGAAAATCGAAAATTAAAAATCATCAAGATTGGGTAGATATATTTATTTATCCGGGATACAAATTCAAAATTGTAGACGGCATGATTACTAATTTTCACCTACCAAAATCTACATTAATTATGTTGGTTTCCGCTTTAACAAGCACAAGCAAAATTAAAAAAGCTTACAATGAAGCTATTAGAAATAAATATCGTTTTTATAGTTATGGGGATGCGATGCTAATAATTTAACAAAGCGACCCGCCCCAATCATTATTTCGGTTTTAGTATTCCATACGAAACCCCGCCCACAACAGAACTCAAGAGTATAGTGATAATAAAAAATAAAAATTCTTATACAATTAAAAACAAAAAGAGTTTCGGTATAATCGAAACTCTTTTTGTTTTATATAATTTTTCAAATTCCTACCCGCCACAACCACCATTAGCCGCTGCATCGGTTGTATTAAACCCAAAGCCGGGGGAGGGGGAAGCGCTAGACAATACATCTTCACACTCTTTTGGAGCATTTTCAAAGCCGGAACAAATTACTTTCAAAAGAGAAGCTGAATCTCTTCCTGATTGGACTTTAACACCATTTATAACAAGCCCCGGGGAACCTTGTACGCCATATCGATTCGCAGCTTCTTTATAAACATTAAACTGTGGAAACTGACCGCCAGACCAAGTGCTTTTGTCATTGAATAATTCAGTAACCTTAAATTCTTTATCGGTTGCTGTTACACATGAATTTAACTTGGTCTTATTAATTTTAGCGGTAGTCAAACATCCTTCTCCATCACCTGCTTCCAGAAAACATTTCAAATAAGTAAATAATTTATCTTTTTCATTTTTTTGAATACAGTGTTGCACCAGTTGTTCGTCTAACTCTTTTTTACCATGCATTGCATAATCACAAAACTCTAATACAAAATCAACATTGTCACCCAATTTTTCTATTGCAGGAATTATTCCTTTTTCGATTTGAGTGCCGTATGGACAGTGGCTCATTACAAATAATTCTACTTTTGGTTTTTGAGCCTTGGCAACGGTCGCTGCGGTTTGAGCTTGAGTTGCTGTCTGTTGTTGTTGATTCTCTTTGGTTTTTTTGGCTATTTCTTCTATATCCATCACGCTTGGAAAAAATTTCTTTCCATCTTTTGAGAGATATGATTCTATTTCTTGTCCGGCCCCATCTTGACCACCTGGTATATTTACTATAATCTTATACATCCCCCCATCTTCTGTCGCCTCCTTAATAGAAACCTCTTTACCAGCTTGCATTAAATTCTCATTAATAAATTTTGCAGTTAATACTCTGGCTTCTTCCAAGGTAATATCTTTATTTTTTTGTTTATTTCCCAAAGAACATCCGGAAATAATCAGGGACAAAGCCAACCCTAGAATAATTGTTTTTTTCATAAATTAAAATTATTTAAATTATTATAATATAAAAATATCAAAAAAAATAAATAAAGTCAAAGATTTTTTCAAAAAAATCTTTTAATTTTCTCAATAATTTCCGATATTGTAAAGTTGGACTTTATCATATAATCATCAGCTCCTAGCCGCATTGCTTTTTGCACATCTTCTTCATCACCAAGATTTGAAAGCATCATAATTACTGTTTTAGCAATTTTTTCATCAGAATTTTCTCTTATTTTTTGTAAAACTTCAAATCCGTTTAAACCAGGCATAATAACATCCAACAAAATAACATCTGGTATAAAACTTTCCAGCTTGGCCAGCGCTTCTTCTCCACTAGCAGCAGCAACCACGGCAAAACCTTCTTTGGAAAATTTTTCAGAAATAACCTCCCTTAAAACCTGATAATCTTCCACAATCATTATCTTGAGCCCTAATTCATTTAACATAAATTAATCATTAATATCGCTTTTATTCTTTTATTTTATCATACTTTAGTAAAAAATAAAAACATCCCGCATATTGCGGGATGTTTTTATTATTATATTTCAACTTCTTTTATTACTATTTTTTTATTTTCTTTTCTTTGGATTTTTCTTTGTTTTTCTCAACATCTTCATCTTTTTTCTTTGTTTTCTTTGTTTGTGTTGCCTTTTTTTTGGGGGTCTTCAATGTGATATCTTCTTTTTTGTCTTTTTCTTGTTTTACAGCTTTTCCGTCTTCTGTCCCTGTTTCAATCTCAGAGGTTTTTTCTTTTCCGTCACGATAAGCAAGCCCCAAGCGATGATCTTTCGGCTCCATGGAAACTATCTCAAAATCTAATTCTGTGCCTGCTTTAAATTTTTCATTTATCTTTTGTTTGGGTGCAAGACCAAGCTGGCTAATGTGCCCGAGCCCATGAATGTCATCATCTAATTTTATAAACAACCCAAACGGATTAACCTTTAAAATCAAGCCCTTAACACTTTGTCCAAGTTTGTATTTTGCCTCAATATTCCCCCATGGATCTTTCAAAAGTTTTTTAGCGCTCAAAAATATTTTAGAGTTTTCCAGGCCTATAACCTCTGCTTCAATCTTATCTCCAACTCTATAAAGGTCTGCCGGGTTATCAATTCTTTGCCAAGCAAGTTCCGAAATATGAATCAAGCCTTCTAGGTTTTCTCCAAAACTGACAAATACACCAAAATCTGTAATAGCTGTAATGGTTCCTTTGATTTTTTTTCCTATTTTATACTTAGAAATTACATCTTTTTGTTTTTCGTTCCAGGCATCTTTTTCGCTAAAAATTATTTTGTCTTCTTTTTCATCTATATTCATCACTTTTACCTCAAAATCTTTACCCACAAACGATTTTAATTTCTCTAATATCTTCCCCTTGTCTCCCCCGCTAATTCTTGGGTAATTTTCTGGAGCAAGTTGAGAAACTGGCAAAAATCCTGGAATTTGTTTATATTTTACGAGTAAACCACCCTTGTTGGCGTCAATAATCCTTACTTTAATACTGGTTTTGTCTTTATAGCTTGCCATAAGTCCAGACCAGGTCCTTTCTTGACCAGCAACCCTAAAAGATAATTCTAATTCTCCGTTTTCATTTTCGGTATCAATAACAGTGGCCTCTACTTCGTCTCCCGGTTTAAGATTAGCATAGTCATCATCTTCTTCATAAACCTCAGGGCCACGGACAACTCCGGTCATAAAACCGCCAATATCCAGTTTTACTTCTGCTCTTGAAGCTGTAATTACTACCCCCTTTATTAAATCTCCCGTTTTTGGTATTTGAAAATTATCTTTTTTTAATAATCTTTCAAAATCATCTTGATCACCATGATTAAAGTTTTTGTTTTTTTCTTCTGTCATTTGTTTTTTGCTTTTTTGTGTAATAAAAAAAGCGTTCTTTAACCCTTTTTAAATATAAAGAGTTCTTGGCCACCCAAAACCAAAGATTGAATTAAAATTAACAGGTGTTTATTAAATTATATTAATATTATACATAAAATTTTAAAAAAATCAAGAGTAATTATAATTATTTATTTTTTGTGTTATATTTGCAATTTTTTTAAAAAATTATTCCAAAAATAAAGATAATTTATTTAATATTAGCATGCTTTTTATTTTTTTCTTTAATTTTTCTATTGACTTTTTTTTCCTACCATGATACAATATAATCAGTAAGAAAATCCCTATGTAACATTCTTTAATGTGATAGGGTTTTTTTAATTCTAAAAATTGAAATAATCTTTTGTGATTCATGATTAACTGCCAGACTTTGTTGCAAAAATAAACAAATATATTTAGCTGTTTAGCTGAATTTTGAAGATATGAAAAATATCATAAATTTGAAACAAAAACAACACAAATTAATACCAATAAAAATTACTAAAAAAGTATTTATTTTTATTGTTTTTATATTTTTATTTGAATTATTCTTATTTCCAACTTTTCCTGCTTTAGCTAATATTAGCGAAACAGAAAATAATACTACCAACATTTCTCCAATCATAGAAGATCCTCTAATATTAAATGAAAATGAAACAGAAAATATTAATAACGACGAAAATTTTATAAATACTTTACCAGAAACAAAAACATGGAAAACTGTTAAAACTAATTATTATACTGTAACCGCCTATAATTCAGAGGCTGGACAATGTGATGATACCCCATGTATTTCAGCCAATGGTTTTAATCTTTGTAAACATAACATAGAAGATTCGGTAGCCACAAATGCCTTTCCGTTTGGCACCAAAATACGAATGCCAGAACTTTTTGGGGATCGTATTTTTATTGTTCGGGATAGAATGAATAAAAGATATGTTGCCAGATTTGATGTTTGGATGAAAAACAAGGAAGATGCAAAAAAATTTGGTATTAAGGTTACCAAAATAGAGATTCTTGAACCATAAAACACAAAAGTTTAAAAGCTTATTATTTAAAACATAATTCACGCAACAACCCCAAGCTTACCACGATTGGGTTTTTTATTTATTTGATTTTCTTTATTGTTTTTGATAGGATTATAATATATTGCTCATTTAATCAGCGAGGGAATCATGAATAAGCCTTTATTGTATATAGGAAAACTATCAATAAATGAATTATTAGAACTTTTTAAAGCCGTTGACCACTTGTCTTTTGCTAAAAATTTGGAAATTATAACCAAACTAGACCAAGATAATATACTTTTATGGAATGTGACCATAAAGACCGATAGCGAAAATCGCGAAAAACTAAAAATCTTTATAGAAACAGGCGGACCATATACATCCAAAAAGTGGGGTGACAAATTTATAGAATCTCTTTTTTTTATTCTCAGAAGAAAAAAATACTAAGAAAAAAAGCGTTACAAAAAACCAACGCTTTTTATTTTAACAAAATCTTAAAGTATATTTACTATAAATAAACGCATTTAGACATTTAAAAATCTAACTTTACTGCCTCTGGTTGAGGCATATATTATCTTACTTTGTTAATGATTGCATTTTCTTGATTTTTTTA
>MFGN01000026.1:0-40765 GCA_001780285.1 Candidatus Falkowbacteria bacterium RIFOXYD12_FULL_34_57
TGTAAAAAGAGGAACGCCTTATGAGGTCAGGAAAATAAATTCACAACCTGCTTTAACTTGATTTGGTATTGACTTTGATATAGAAGGTTTTGCGATAAGTAAATGTTATTATTTTAATACCTTTGGTCATTCCCAGGTTCTCCTCTCTACGCAACACACAAAACAAAAAACTCCTATTTGGGAGTTCTTTGTTTTGTGGGCCGAGTAGGACTTGAACCTACGTAGGCTAATGCCAGCAGATTTACAGTCTGCCCTCGTTGACCGCTTGAGTATCGACCCTATTTCATTCAAATAAAAATACCTCTTTTCAAAAGGTATAATTAATTTATCATAAAATAAAAAATTTTTCAAGGGTTGACATTTTTATTGGTTTTTTAACATTTATTTTGATAAAATACGCATATTCGTAAATTAATAAATAAATAATCAAAAAAATAGAGGAAAAAATGAATCAAAAACTTAAACCAGTATTACTGGAAAGCCCGTATGGAAGCACAGAAAAAGACCCTGAAAAATATAAAAAACATATTGAACGTAATATTTTTTACGCTCAATTATGTATGCATGACTGTTTAATGCATGGAGAAGCCCCTTTTGCCTCTCATCTACTATATACACAAAAAAATGTTTTACGCGATTATATGCCGGAAGAAAGAAGATTAGGCATGGAAGCCGGATTTATATGGGGCGCATTTGCTAAATATTCAGTATTTTATACTGATTTAGGTGTAAGCTCAGGAATGCTTGCCGGACAAAGAAAAGCAAAAAAAGAAGGTCGTCATTGCATAACCAGGCGCCTGCCGTCTGAACTTAAAAAAATATTTAACAAAAAATTTCCCGGAAATCAAATTTAAAAAATTAATACAAAAAATCCTGTAAAAATTACAGGATTTTTTATTTTATAACTTTAAACTTTATAGACTTTATAAACTTTTAACTCTTATGGTTTTTCTATCTGAATTACAGGAGATTCACTTATTTTGCCAAATCCGCAACCAGCATAAGGATCTACAATTGTTTTGCCGCTCAAAGTAGTAACTGATCTAGATACAGAATGATAATGCGCCTCATCGCAACAATTACAAGCTTCCTTGGACCAGACTTTTAACTGATTAAAAGGAATATAATCATTACCATATTTAATCACAGATATCATTTCTTTCTTGGCTACAGGTCCTGCCGCAGGTTCAGTCTGTGGCTCATCATCTTGTGAATCAGTCATCAGTGGATCTTCTGGTTGTATTCCTATATCTTCAACCAAGGGTATACATTCTTCATCACTACCCACCTTCCAAATATAAGGAAATGTTAATTTATTCATTTGCGCCGCATCCAATTCTACTCCCTTTTCATAGATCATAGAAAATATATTAGCGCCGATATTTTCAATAAATCCGCTGGAGAATTCTCCGCCATGATCATTGGGATTCAAATCCTTAATTGCCGTTTCTTTGGCGCCCTGGTCTAAATCCATTCTAGTAGACAAAGCAGGATTACTCGGATTTCTATAATCAGCTCCGTAAGAAATAGTTTCATCATTAGTGGAATGAGCTACCTCCATCCTTTTGATGTTGTCTTGATATTTATCATAATAATATCTGAGACGATTTTCATGCGCTCCGGCATAACAAGAATCTATTAATACCATCAGTTCGCATATCTTCATATTCCTCATAAGAACCTCAGAAAACCTCTTGGAAGTCAGGCCGGAATCAGAACCTCTTATCTTATCATGGCTGCCCATAGCCTGTCTGGCATCAACCGGTTCTCCCAGGGCAAACTTCTGATTTTTTTTACCGTGCGATAACACAAAAACAAATAAAGAATCTTCCGGCTTCAAATCTTTTTGTAGTTTCTCTATAGAAAAACGAAAATTTATCGGACTTGTAAGTTCATCCACTACGTTACTGGCTACAAATTTCGGTATCCCCTTTTTATTCATTTCTTCCGCTTTTTCCTTATTAAAATCAGCTTCCCGATCCCAATCCGAATTTAAAACTCCTTTGATTGGTGCTAAAAACACAATATGATTATCATCATAACCGACTTCTTTTAAAGCATTATACATTTGATGGACGCCATCCAGGAATACCCAATCATTTTTTCCAAAGCCGGAAATAATCATCGCATAATGTTCGTGCTGATATTCTTCTTTAGGAGAATTAATATGTAGATATTTACCGGCTTCCCGCGCCCTAGCTTCTATAGCAAAAAAATCCTTAATTATATCCGAATTCAAAAATTTTTTAATAGATATGTTATTATCACTTAATATTTCCGTATTTATCATGGTGTCCATATCTCCTTCAAACGATTCACCGTTAATAGAAGGCCAAAAATCTTTATTTTCAACTATATATTCACCGCTTTGAGCATCAATATATATATATTCCACATCATGCCCAAAAAATATGTTACCCGGTTCTTTGTCTATCCATACAAACCAATAAAAATTATTTATTATTTTTTTATCAATATCCATGGTTTCACCTTCTTCCATCTCTTCTTCATTTAATCTGTCCCCCCAAACCTCCACCCCATCTCCTGGTTTCAAAACTTCCGGCCATAAATAAGCAAAATACCCATTCTCATTATCACCTAAAATATCTTTTATTATATTTCCGGCCTGTTCGGCGGAAATTAAATTTGATGGAGTGGTAATTTCTTTTTTCTGAAAAACAAAAACCAACGCCAAAGAAATCAACAGAATAACACTCCCCAAAATTATAATATTTCTTTTCGTATTTTTCATTTCATTTATAAAATAAATTCCGGGTAAAAACCGGAATTTTAAAAAATAATTATTTATTATTAAAGATGAGGTACATAATTAATCCCAACAACATCGAGGCTCCTAGGAATAAAATTATTAACAACTTTAATCTTTTCTTTTCGTCCGACAATTCACTCCATTTCTGCTTTTTCCACTTATCCTTATTTACTAATCCGGTAATCATAAATATCAGCCCCATAGCGCTGATACCGTAATTATTTATTACTATCCCCACAGGAATCCAGGTGATGCCCATAATAAAAAAAGCTCTGTAATCTGGGTCTTGTTTTTTTATTTTACCGGTATAGGCTAAATAAACAAACAGGATTCCTAATAATAGGATTAAAATAAATACACTAAGAATTATCCATTTATGCGAAGAGCCCGCAACGCTGTCAACTGAACCCATAAAATAAAAAATCAAAACCCCCAAGGCTAATACCAATAAACCAATCCCTACTAAATAAGCACTGATATTTTTTTCGTTTTTTTGTTTTTCAAAATGATTGTTTTTCTGTTTGTTTAAATTATTCATATAAAACTTTTAAATTATCCCTAAAATATTTAATGATTACCATGTCGGGATGCGCGGAATCGAACCGCGGCTACAAGACCCCCAGCCTTGCGTACTACCATTATACCACACCCCGTTATAATTAAATTCAAGATACACTCAAATTTAACAAATTACAAATCTCAAAATACAAATAACAAACAAAATTATTAATTAGAAATTTGATAATATTTATAACTGCCATTTACTCCGGCGGCAGCAGATTCCAACACGCCCCTGCCTCCACCCGGAGTTGGATCAGAAATGGCAGGAAGGTCAACCTTAGCTTCTCCGTTTTCAAGATTAGCATACAAAACACAATCATCATTACTATCTACAATATACTTATAATTTGATAATACACTTGTACCGGTTTTGGGATCACTAATGCTAGCCGGAATATTGTTGGCATATTGAGGATAGTTTGTCCGGTATTCCTGAAGCAAGACATTGAGGTCATACTCACCCGCCCCACTACTAGGCATAGGACATCCAAAAGACAGGAAACGGCCTATTTGATTCAGATCACTAATTCGCTTGGTATCGCGAGCGCCGGTGCGTGCGCCAAAAAGATTGACGCCAACCATACTAATGATAATTCCCAAAATAGCCACTACCACCAAAATCTCCACCATGGTGAATCCTTTGTTTTTTGCACCACTCTGCAACTTATATCTCTTTGTCTTTCCGGAAAAAATAAAAAAATAAACACTTCCACCCAGTAAAGCAAACAAAAAGTCGCTGATAGTATCCGTAATCCCGAGTTGCATAACCGGAAAACCATAATCTGCGACTAAAACACGGTCCCAAATATACTCATGCAGCTCCCACAATATTGCTATTATTATAATAAAAATTAAAATATTTACAAGCCCTGTTTTTAATTTAATTTTTGGAAAAAACTCAAATGCCGCGACAGCTAAAGTCAGTCCGCCCATAAAATGCAAAAAATCATCATAATACCAAGTATTATAATATGGTCCCTCCATACCAACAACATGCGCAATAACTAAAAAAACTATTAAATAAATAACTTTTTTTCCGCCTAAGGCGGATCCGCCTCGGGCGGACATATTATTAAACATAAACTTTTTAAAAATATTATAACTTTATTATAACATAATACAAGAAAAGCCTAAAAGGCTTTTTGAAGTCTCCGCCTGAGGCGGACACAGCACCTTTCCATGCCCGCCTCAGGCGGGGGCGTGGTGAATAATGGAATAATAGTAAAAAATAAAAATTCCTATATGATAAAAAATTGCCCAGTTTTTTAACCGAGCAAATTTTTTTAATAAAATAATAAAAAAGAAACTTTTTTTCTGTATTCTTGATATGGTTTACCAAAATATTGCCCCAAAAGACATTCTTCTTTCTTGGCAATAATTATCACCACCGCAATCAATGCGGGACAAACAACAAATAAAAGCCAACTAGAAACCATAATCTCGAAACCAAGATAGAAAAAAATAGTTCCCAGATATATGGGATGTCGACAAATGGCATATGGTCCCACAATAATTAATTCTTGTTTTCTGATAATTCCGCCGCCGCCAGCCGTATTCCAATTTTTTCCCAAAAATAAACGAGACCACGTGGAAAATACAACTCCAAACAAAAACAAAATAAAACCAAATATGATAAAATTATTTCCCCATGGTATAAAAAATATTTTTGGAAACAGTATTTGAATTAATAATATAAATAATCCGCCGATTTCTATAAATAAAAAAAATATTTTTTTATTTTTACTGTTTATATCAAAAACATTTTTTTCTTTTAAAAAAATTTTTTGTTTAAAAAATAAAAACCATCTAACGCCAAAAAAAATAATTATTCCTAAAATCAAGAAAAAATACATTTTAAATTCCTTTTTTTACAATGAACTAATAGTGAAAGAATACTACGAATATAAAAATAAATCAATCCCTTATTGCAAATAAAAAATTCCCAAGTTAATTGGAAATCTTTTACTTTGAGCCGAAATCGGGACTTGAACCCGAGACCCCTTCCTTACCATGGAAGTGCTCTACCATCTGAGCTATTTCGGCGTAATAAATTTTATCGCATCATGTTAAAAATAACTCAAAAAAAATAAAAAACTACTCATCTAAATATTCATATGAATAGCTTTTCTCCATTAAGAGCTAGCCTAATTCATCTATCTGTTTTTTAAGTTCATTTAACTTCTGATTTTCTGGGTTTACTTCTGCTAATTTTTTATATGTTTCTTGTGCCTGTTTTTTATCTTTCTTTATTATACTAATTTCTAATTTTGTGTCAAGATAGCGCGGATTATTTGGTTCTATTTCCAAAGCTTTGTCTAAATTCAAAATAACATTATCCCAGGATTCTATTGCTCTAGACACAGACGCTAAATCAAAATAAATATCTGATAATTTCACAAAATCCTGCGCACCCCCACCTTCTTTTTCAAATAATTTTATAACATGTTCAAATGTTTGTTTTGCTTCGTTAAAATCTCTACGAGAAAGGTAAAGATTTCCAAGTTCTCTAAAGGCTTTCAAATTTTTACTATCTATTCCGATAATTTCAATTAATTTTTTTTCTGCCGCATCTGAATCACCATTTTTTTTCAATTCTTCAAACTCTAAAAATAATTTTTCTGTTCCACTTCTCTCTGATTCTCCGGATATTTTTTTATTATATTCCTCTTTCGCTTCCACTAAATCATTATATTTCTTTTTTATCATCTCTCCTGCAGAATTTAGTATCGGTCGTACCATTCTCACAATCTTCATATAATGTCTCAGAGTATTTCTTTTTATTCTATTGCTAATAATCTTATTTTTAAATTTCTCCTCTCTTTCAGCCTGAATAGTATCTATATCCAAATTAGCTAAGACAGAGAATTTTTTGATGATTAAAAAAATTATAATCACCAAACTCACAAGAATTAAAATTAACGGAATAATATTAAACATATATATTTAATTAAAAATTTATAAAGCCAAAAGTTTAAAATTAAAACTATAATTTAAGTTTGCATATTTTCATCAATGTTAACTCTGCCTGCGCTTCCAAATAATTCCATTTGTTTCACTACAGCATCTTCCACCGCCTTAATTGTGGGGCTAAGCAGGTTTCTAGGATCTGTTTCGTCCGGATTTTCCGCACAAATTTTTTTCAGGGTAGATGTAAAAGCAATCTTTATATCACTACCAATATTAATAATATCTACCCCCTCTTTAATAGCTGCTCTTATTTTGTCAGGATTCACGCCAGATCCACCATGAAGAACAAAAGGAATCTTTGTCTTTCTTTTTATATCGCGCAAAAGATCAATTAAAATATCTTCATTATCATAAACGCCGTGCGCCGTGCCGATTGCAGCCGCAATTGTATCCACTCCGGTTTCTTTTACAAATCTCACCACATCTTCCAATTTAGCTATTGGGATATTTTTTATTTCGCCCGATATTTTTCCATGTCCGCCAATCATTGATCCAACCTCTCCTTGAACCCAGACCCCCTGCCTATGTGCTGTTTCCACCACTGATTTGGTTAAACTAATATTTTCATCCAGGGGTAAATACGAAGCATCAATATGCACCGAACTAAAACCAGATTTTATACACTCAAATACAGCATCAAAAGTTTTTCCATGGTCCAAATGAAGAGCAATGGGTACAAAGGTGGCTATATTTTTTGCTACAGTAGATACGATGTGAGTAATCGGTTTAATGCCCATATATTTTATAGCTCCACTAGAAACTTGAATAATGGCTGGTGATTTAGCGCGCACGGCGGCTTGTGCCACACCTAATACTGATTCCAAATTATGAACATTAAAGGCACCTACGGCATATCCCCCTTCTTGTGATTCCCTTATGATATCCTTGATGTGTACTAGCATATTGTTTATTTTGTTATTACTTTTATAAGTTTATAAAACTCATCAACATCCAAGCTGGCTCCACCGACAAGCATACCATCCAGATTATCCAAGTCAATAAACCCTTTCGCATTTTTAGTGTTAATACTTCCTCCATAAATAATTTTAAAATTATTATTTACAATCTTCATGCCAAACATATCATTAAGCGTCAATTTAATAATTTTATGAGCATATTCTGCCTCGGTTGGTTCAATTGCAGTTCCAGATCCAATAGCCCAAATAGGTTCATAGGCAACAATAATTTCCTGATTTCCCATAATATCTAATCCACTTAGCGCTTGTTGTAGCTGATCGTACAACACAAAATCCCTTCTGTCTGTTTTTCTCTCATCCCAATTTTCCCCAATACAAACCACAGGGGTCAAATTTTCCACCCCCAAAACAGCCTTAGCCTCCCTATGTATCATTTCATAATTTTCCATCATAAACTTTCTCCTCTCAGAGTGTCCAATAATTACATATTGGCATCCTGCTTCAACCAACATACTAGGGGACACTTCTCCAGTATAAGCCCCCAAATCTTCCCAGAAAACATCTTGAGCACACAATTTGATATTTGTTCCCTTTAAAACGGCACCAACCTCTAAAAGGGAGATAAAATTAGGAGCAATCGCAATTTCAACACCACTCACATCTTTAAATTTAGTTTTTATTTTCTTGGTTAGGTTAATAGTTTCAGCTAAACTCAACTTCATTTTCCAATTAGCTATTATTATTTTTTCTTCTTTCATAAATTTTAGAATAATTCGAATCAGTAAATTCAAATTATGTGAATTAGATATAATTTAATTTATAAATTTATTTTCCTGAAATACAATCTAAAAGTTCAAAATATTTACAAACTATTTCCAGATATAATTATCGTAGGCCCATTTAGCTATTTTTTTATTTTCAGTAAAACGAGAATTCATATCATGGCTTCCTAAAACTACAGATATTAATTCTATCCCCTGATCATTTACAAATTTACCCACAAAACAATATCCAGCCGCATAAATATACCCTGTTTTTCCTCCTAATATTTTAATATTATCTTCACTGGAGCCAATTAATATATTGGTATTATAGACACCGATACTTCTTCCACTTTTAGTTTGAAATCTATAATATTTTTTAGATAAAGCATCTTTTATTTCTTCTTTAGAAAAGGCTGATTTAGCCAATTTAGAAACCTCTATAGCCGTAGAAACATTAAACCCACTTAAGCCCATCGGATCTACAAAATTAGTATTATTTAGTCCCTGCTCCTTCATTTTTAAATTCATTCTTTGTACATACTCATCTTCATTAAACCCGGAAGCACTCGCCATAGCCCTGGCCGCAGAATTAGCTGACCCAACAAGCGCAAGGTAAAAAAGATCTTTCAATTTTACCTCATCTCCTGCTCCAAGATATATCCTTCCACCCTCTGTAATATCACTTGGCTTTACTTTGTAAAAACTATCCCAATCGGGATTTTGGTCTAAAAATACTAACGCATTGGCAAGTTTAGTAATACTGGCAATGGGTACTTGTTCTTCCGATTTTTCTTTAAACAAAACTGCGCCACTCCCTATATCAATAACAGCGCCACTGCACCCTAATTCAAAATCTTTTTTATAAGTATCCGACTTCTGAGGCGTAACAGGAAACTTCATTTCTATATTTTTATTTACACTTTCCAGAAAGCCCGAATAACCAAAATCTATTATTTCACTTGGTTTTTGCCCCTGATTTAATTCTTCCGTTTCCATATCCAAAACAATATCCAGATTATAATCACTTTCTCCTAAAACCATTCCCTGGCTCTGCTCACTGTTATATAAAAAGATTGTTCCGAAAAAAAACATTAAACCAATAATGCAAATTAACGGTAGCATGGGGATTTTCATTGAAACAACAATTAATAATTGACTGCTAATTTTTAACTATCAATTATAATTAAAATTACTTATTAATCTTAACATTTATTTTTATTTTATCTTTATTTATATCTTCCCCTTCGTTCAAATCCTCTTCCTCTTCAAATTCTTCTTCATCCTCTTCCTCCTCAAATTCTTCTTCTACCTCTAATCCATCTTCTTGAATATCTTCATTTTTCCCCTCGACTATTTCTTCCAAATTCCCACCTTCTTCTCTTTTGGATATTTCCTGTGGAGTAGCAACCTCTGACTCGTCCACATGAACTAAATTGCAATCAAGCTTTTGGTTCTCAACTCTTGCATCTTCTTCTAACATCCTGTCTACACTATCATCTTTAGATAATTTCTCATACTCAGGCAATTCACTCACATCGTTTATTCCCAAAAATCTAATAAAATCAAGAGTGACGCTATAATAATCTTCACTTTTCTTTTTGTCATACCTTACCTCTACCAGTCCTCGAAGCAACAAATTTCTTAAAATTAAAGAACAATTTACTCCGCGAATACGATCCAAATCTATTTTTGACACTGGAGAGCGATAAGCGATAATGGTAAGTGTCTCTAAGCTTGGTCTGGATAATTCTCCGGTAGTCTCATCTTTAATAAACTCTTGTATCAATTTAGTGTTTTCAGGAGAACTAACCATTTGATATTTAGCGGCATTTTTGATGATTTGTATTCCCTGGTTGCTCTTTTTATAATCTTCCACCAACTCATCACAAGCTTTTTTAATTTCTTTGCTTTCTTTTTTAATCAAATCGGTTAACTTGTTTACTGACATCGGTTTAGCCGATATAAAAAGTAATGATTCAATTTTAGATTTAATATTCATTATTTTAACACTTAATATTTTCTTTCTGCAACCCCTAAACTTTGTCCATTCTAGTGGGCAATGGTTCGGAATCCACAAGATTGATTGATGATGCGGGTTCTGAATCAAGTTCAGGATGACACATGGAATAATCCCATTTAGTAATAAATATTTCTGTAAACAATTCTTCTTGATGTAGTATTACCTCCCTCTGCCGCATCATTTCAAGTATTGCTAAAAAACTTACTATTACTTCTGTTTTATTTTGAGCATTCTTTAAAATTTTATTAAAACTCATCCTCACTCTTTCTAAAATTTCTTTTTGGATTAATAAAATCTTATCTTCAATGTTTATCTTATGATCCAGCGTTTCTTCTTCAAGTTTTTCAGCCGGTTTAATTCTTAAAAGTAAATCTTTAAAAGTTTCTAAAATATCAGATATTTGCAATTTTTTTGGAGGAGAAAAAGAGTGGGTATTAGCAAGCGCCACCTTGCGATTAAATTCACGCGCAAACATAAATTTCTTTTTTCCAAGCATTTTTTCAATTTTTTTGGCAGCTTCCAAAAACTCTTTATACATCTTAAGCTGTTTTTCCAGATCCTCCAAATCTTCTTCTTCCTCGGCGTAAATATACGGGAGCAACGCTTTTGATTTTATAAACAACAATTTAGCGGCAATCACCAAAAAATCTGCCATATTATCCGGACTAATATTGTTGTTATTTTTAATATATTCAATATATTGATCAGCTATGCCTGCTAAATTGATTTCGGTGATATCCAGCTCTTCCTGTTCTATCATTTTTAGAAGCAAACTAAGCGGTCCTTCAAATTTTTCTATTTTAATTTTCATGCTATTTTACAGCAAGTCGAAAGTCTGAAAAGTCCACAAAGTTAAAAGTATCTTGGACACCAACTTTTACTTGCTTAAAAAATTTTACTTTTTAACCATTCTTTTAGCTATTGACTTTCTTTCATTAAAACTACGGCGGGCGGGATTTACGGACTTTCGACTTTTGACCTGCTTCTTTGCGGTCTTGGTCTTTCTTGATTTCGGTTTAGTTACTGCTTGTTTCTTTATTTTTTTCTTAACTCCAAAACCACCAATCACCGGCTCTTCTATCTTAATAAAATCTTTAATAGCCATTTCTATGGAGTGATTGTTGCTACCAGATGCAAAAACCGCCTTTTTTAATTTTTCAAATCTTTTATCAATAATCATAGCCAACTTGTGCATCTTACCAAAAGCGGTTAAGGTATTCATCTTAATCTTCAGGGCATTATTCACCATTTTCTCTCCAGGAATCATAATTGTTTTTATATCTTTCTGGTGCTTTTTTCCGATAACTTTCTTTAACTTTTCAAAATCGATATTATTATCAGCCGGCACCAAAACTAAATAATAATCCTTATCGGCTTTAATGAGTAGTGATTTAGCTATTTCATTTAACTTCTTTTTCATAGTGGCTGCTGCATCAATTGCCGTATAAACAGTTCTGTGTTCTAAAATATTATGACCCACTCCCACCTTTTCTAAATATTTAATTAATTTGTCAGAAATCTTTGTTTTTTTCCCCATATATTTTAACTTAAAAATAAAGAGAACTAAATATCCCCTTATACACATATTATACAGCAAATATCCACAACAAACAAGAAAATTTAATTAAACGTTATTCTTGATAAAAACAAAATTGACCGTTTTCTTAAACGGTCAATTTTTGTTTTCCCTAATGGTGTTAATTTTGCAGTTAAAACACCACAATAAATTAATTTTGTTACCAAAATTAATTTATAAATAATGTTTTAATGTACTAAACAGTTATCCACACCATTATCTATCTACTTTAATTATATCAAAAATATATCCAAAATACCAGAAAAATGCAAATTTTTATATAATTTTTTGCTAATTTTAAATAAAAAATATATTTTAAAAATCTCTATAAATTTCACAAATAAATTCTGGATAAAGGAAAAAAGGGGGTTATTCTTTTATTCCATCCAGGTTCACATCATAAATCATTTTTTCCGATATCAATCCGTATTTTAATATCTCATCTTCAGAAAACCAAACCTTAATTTCTCGTTCAGCCTCATCTGTTTTATCGGAGCAATGTATCAAATTTCGCACTGCCCTACCATCCATATTGGCTAAATCATAAGAATCAATAGTCAAATCCCCGCGCATAGTCCCTACATCAGAGGTTAATGGTTCGGTGCCTCCGACAATTTTCTTAATAATCCCTACTGCTTGATTTCCCTCCCAAATCATCGGAATAATTGGCCCACAAGTCATAAAAGACACATTACCGCGCATGATATCCTTACCATATTCAATCGCCTCTTTTTCTATCGGCAATCCTTTTTCCTCTCTGTTTTTAACGGTAATCGCTCCTTTTTCTTTATACCAAGCTTCATCTTTATTATAATGCTTCCAACACTGGTCTTCTGTAGCAAATATCATTTTCATGGCGGCTAATTTTAAACCGGTCCTTTCTATTCTTTTAATCATTTCTCCAATCAAAGACCTTTGTACTCCATCCGGTTTAATAATCACGAACGATCTTTCTTTTTGTGTGTTTTTCATATTTTTTAAAAAATAATATACCCACAATATTTTACGGATATATCTATATTATTATAAATTTTCTTTATTGTAATACTAATTATGCAATAAGTCAATATAAACAAAAAAATAGAATGATATTTAAATTAAAAATTAAGATACTAAAAATAATCATTAAAAAATAATTAATTCCACAAGGGAAGGTGGCATGTTCATAATACCTTTTCTTTAGGCTGAACACAAAGGCGCTGAAGAAATGAAAGAAAAAATAAATACCTCTTTTAATTTTGGCGGAAGCAACCATCTAATCTTAAAAAAATTAGCAAAAGGTGAAATCTTAATTAATGAAGCTGTCTGTAATATACAAAATCCTATAAACAAACAATAATATTTAAAATAATAACTATTTTAATAAATAAATCACTATATCTCCAACATTGGTGCCGGTATTTTCCATATTAATAAGAGATTTCTTCAGTTTTTCAAAAAATCTATTGGTGTTATAGTTGTGTAAATACAAATCTATATCTAAATCTTTTTTCCGTGTTTCTGACATCGACTCATTATCAATCAATGCGCCGGCTACCCCGGGGATAAAATCACTGCCGTCCGTGCTTGCCGCAAGCATTGCCCATTTTCTATTCTCCGGCATCGTGGCCATAGTGATAGCGGCATAGTGCTGATTTCTGCCTCCCAGGCCATGATTCTCCGGCAGCTTAATAGTAGTTTCTCCTCCCACTATCACAATATCGTATCCTGAATATTTATTGTTTAAAACTTCATCCGCTCTTTCCTTGGCCGCCCAAGATGTATCTCCTTCTTGATTAAACGAAGCAATAATTGGATTTAAGCCCAGAGACTTAGCAATCTCTGCCATCTTTCCGAGTATAATACCATTGTCACCGATTATAAAATTATTTATATTCTTTAGCACCTTGGGGGTATCCGGTTCTTTACTTTTTGCCCCCCTGACCAAATATTCTTTTACGTTTTTAGGTAACTTATCATGTAAACCATACTTTTCAATAATTATTTCTACATCTTTAAAGGTGGTAGTATCCATTGCTGTCGGACCGGAGGCTATGACACTAATATCATTATCAGACACATCGGAGATAATCAGGGAAATAATACGCGCCGGATAAAAATGCTGCGCTAGCTGTCCTCCTTTAACCCTGGATAAATGTTTTCGCACAGTATTAACTTCTTTGATGTCGGCTCCTGAATCCAGCAATATTTCCGTTGTTTTCTGTTTATCGGATAAACTTATCTTTTCTACGGGCAAGGGCATGAGCGCTGAAGCTCCCCCGGAAATCAAACAAATAACCGTATCTTTCTTGTTTATTTTATATCTTTCCTTTAACTCCATCATCATGTTGACCCCCCGCACTCCTTTATTATCCGGAATGGGATGACCGGCGCGGATAATTTTAATCTTTCTGGTTTTATATCGCCAATCACAATTCACGCCCAAGACAAAACATTTCAAAAAATTCCAAAATCGCTGAATATAATCTATTACTAATTGCATCCTACCATATTCTTTAGAAACCTCAATATCGTTAATAATTCCGGCTTCTATTTCTTTCTCGCCCAAAATATCCTCTAACGCTTCCGCCATTTTTCCTCCAGCTTTACCGCCGCCAACCACAAAAATCCGACCGCTAAATAAATTAAAATGCTGATTGTGCACAGTTAGGGAATTTACTTTTTTATTGTACCGCACCTCTGACTTCATAATTTTAGCCGGATCTGCGGCCTTGATCCCGGCTATAAAAATATCTAATATTTTTTTCCTGTCTTCTGTGCAAGCTAATTCTTGATAATTTTTTATCATATATATGTTTAGTTAAAATTTATATCTATATTTTATCACTAAAATTACTATAAAACAAATATAAAAAATATTTGACATCCTGTTTGTTGCCTTTTTATATCCGGAGTATTATAATAATGAAAAGTTCATTAACAACAATATTGCAGTTTTGGAGGAAAAATGGAAAAAGAAAAAATTACACCGGAAATAATAGAAGATCTTTTTAAAATTTTTACATCTACAAAATACGGGGAAAAACTAGCACATAATATTAGATACGGAAGGTATAAGCCACAAAGCATGAGCAATGAAGAATGGCGCAACTTACTCGGAGATGATGTAAATAATCTTTATCATGCTTTAGTGGTTTATAATATCACCAAAGAATTTATATCTGAAAATAATCACCTCTACAATCAACAATTAAGCTATGATGAAAAAATGACCCTGCTTTTAGCGGCTATTATTCATGATTGGGGCGAGGCTGTTGTTGGAGATATTAGTCATGGATTAAAAACTGAAACAGATGAAAATAACGAGATTAAAGCGCTTCATAAAATTGCTAAAGAAATAACCAAAAGTTATCGCGGTGGAATACTGACTGCCCAAGCCATAGAATCAATCAATGCCGTTGTTTTTGACACCAGCACTAAACTCGGTAATATTTTCAAGGCTATCGAACATATCGGATTTTTTAAAACAGCAATGAACGCTTGGGAACAAAGTAAAAAAATAAAAAAAATAGCGCCAAATTTGCAATGGATTGTTATAAACACGCTTTATTATCTGCAACAAGATATAGAAACCAGTAAAAAATATGCCCCATTGTATAATATAATTATAAAAAATAAAAAAAATATAACCGATGCTTTCAATTCAATCCCTAAATCTGTATTTGACCAATATCCTTCCGAAGAAGAAAAACAAAAAAAATTAAAATTATACCAAGAAGCCAAAAAATACTGGCAAAAACATAAAAACAATTTTTAATTGCCACAAAAAAATAACCGTTGTATAATAATAACAACGGTTTATTTATTTAAAATGCCTTTGAGAGAACAAATATCCCCTCTGTTACTACCACGACATTTCCCTCAAGGAAGGCGAAATTCACAGAACTTTAAACCTTATAGACTTTATAAACTTTTGACTAAATCACTATGAAACTCACTCTAATCCTCGGACCCATGAAAAGCGGAAAATCATTTGAACTGATCAACTATTTTGCGCCTCTGAAATATACGAAGCAGAATTTCGCCTTATTTCATCCCGCAAGCAATGTCCGCGACGAACAAATCAATTCCCGCAACGGAGTGTATATTGAATCCGTCAAGATACAGACCATCAAAAATCTGATTGATGGCGATTACAGCATTATCGGCATTGATGAAATCCATATGTTTCCGGAATCAGAAGCTGAATTCATAGAACAGCTTCTAAAAAAGGGAACGGAAATCATAATTTCCGGCCTTGATATGGATCATGCCGGACGGCTTTTTCCTATTGTCCAAAAACTCATGGAAATGGGGCCAGCGGAAATTAAAATGAAAAAAGCGGTATGCGAATTATGCCAGGATCACAACGCCACTTATACCCAGGTTCTATACAACAACGAACCGATAGCAAAAAATCTGCCGCCGTCTATTCCCGATGACGGAACATTCACTTATAAACCAGTCTGCAGAAAATGTTTCATTAAATAAATTATCAATTTTAGATATCAAGAAAGGCCTGAAAGGCTTTTTGAAGTCTCCGCCTGAGGCGGACACAGCGCCTTTCCATGGCCGCCCCAGGCGGGGGCGTGGTGAATAATGGAATATCTAATATAAAACACTTTTACTCTTGATAAATAGTAAAAAATAATCCCCCTTCGGGAGATCCCCCACAAGATGAAGCCATATAACAGATATGGGATTAGGGGGAAAATTCCTATACGATAAAAAAGATCTAATTGCTAGATCTTTTTTGTTTTTTTAGTCCTCCATTTGCAACACCTTAAAATGCAATCTCGTATAAAAGAAATATCCGACATTCATGACAACAAGAAGCAGCAGAAACCACCATTTTAGCACAAAAATTGCAGAGAAAAAGAATATCAATCCTAATAAAAACGAGATGAAAAAATTCATAACAAGTAAAAAATCATGAAATTTATTATTTTCTTGAGGACAAGAAACCCAATGGGTCTTTGTCTCTTTTAAGTTACAAATATCACAAAACATTAGTTGGCAGGCAAATAAAGATAAACCCAGAAAAAAATCATAAAAAAACAAATGCTTTACGATTGTTTTTTCTCCATTTTCATAAGCATATTCTGCGCAAAATAAATCTTTTATTTTTTTTGCATCTTCAATAATCACGCTCAACAACTTTTCTCCATAACTTCTCATTTTTTCTCCTTATGTTTTAAGGGTTAATATAATATTAAAAAACATTATAGAATACTATAATGTTTTTAAAAAAAAGTCAAATGTAAATCCGGAAATTAAAATTTTAACTAATATCAATATAGTTAATTAAAATTTTTCACGGAAATATTTATCCAATTCATCAACCTGCACCCGCTCCTGTGCCATAGTATCCCTGTCCCGAACGGTTACTGTGTTATCTTTTTCAATCGTATCAAAATCAATAGTTACGCAGAAAGGGGTGCCGATTTCATCCTGCCGGCGGTAGCGCTTACCTACGTTGCCGTTATCGTCAAACTCGCACATATAATCCATTTTTAAAAGATCATAAATCTCGCGAGCCTTTTCAACTAATTCCGGCTTGTTTTTTAACAATGGAAAAACTGCAATTTTAACCGGCGCCAATTTGCGTGGGAATTTCATCACAATACGCTCTCCGTCTTCCATCTTTTCTTCGGTATATGCTTCACAAAGCGCCGCCAAAACCGTCCGGCCTACGCCGACTGAGGATTCAATAATGTGCGGCACATATTTTTCACTCGTTTTCGGATCTATGTAATTTAATTCTTGTCCCGAGAACTTGCTATGCTGCGACAAATCATAATTTCCTCGAGCATGCACTCCTTCAAGCTCTTTGAATCCAAACGGATAATTGTATTCTATGTCATAAGCCTCTTTTGCATAAAAAACCAGATTTTCATGCTTATGCCACTTAATATTTTCCTCTTTAAACCCGAGGTTAAGATAATATTGCCATCGCGCCTGGCGCAACTTCTCATATTCCTCCATTTCGTTTTCGGGATGCGTAAAATACTGCATTTCCATCTGTTCAAATTCACGAGTGCGAAAAACGAACTGTCTGGCAGTAATTTCATTTCTAAAAGCCTTGCCGATTTGGGCAATCCCGAATGGAACTTTGACGCGCGCGGAATCCAGAATATTCTTATAGTTTATATAAATCCCCTGGCAGGTCTCCCCTCTTAAATACGAAGGTTCTTTATCCCAATCGCCGGTAAAATTACCCAGATTTGATTTTACCAGCAAGTTGAATTTTTTAGCATCGGAAAAATCTGATTTGCCGCAATTTGGACATTTAATCTTTTCTTTATGTTCCGTAAATATTTTATTAATCTCTTCTTCGCTCATTTTTTCATCCGCTGCCGCCCCGACATCTTCCAATAAATGATCAACCCGCAAGCGCGCATGGCAGTTTTTACACTCTGCCAACGGGTCGGAAAAGCCGCCTACGTGTCCGGAGGCCTCCCATACCCGCGGATGCATAAATATGGAAGAATCCAGCCCGACTATATCATCGCGCAGCTGCACCATCGCGCGCCACCATTCGCGCTTGACGGCGTTTTCCAGTTCCACGCCATAAGGGCCGTAATCATAAACCGCGGCAAAACCGCCGTAAATTTCCGATGAAGGGTAAATAAAACCGCGCCTCTTGCACAAAGAAACTATCTTTTGCATTAAATCGTTTTGTTCTTTTTTCATGTGTTTATATACAGATCTACACGAATTTAAAATAAATACCCATAGATCATGAATTAATAATAAAAAAATCTCGTTCTAGTGTTATAAATATTTTTTATAACACTAGAACGAGATCTATTTAATAATAGAAGCCGCGGTTCCATCTAGTTTTCCCGATATTTATCAGGACACCTTAATTCATATCAATATATACAGGGTGCCAATCTCCCCATTGATATCGTTTAATTGTTAATTAAATTTATTATAACAAAATTTTTAAAAATGTCAATCTTGACAAAATTTTATATTTATGCTAATTTAATTTTAATTTAACAAGCAACCTTAAAAAACAAGGAGAGGATTAATGACGCATCAATATTGCACTCACAAAATTTTAATTTCCGAAAAAGAACACAAAATAATGCTAGACGGTGTTACAGAAACGGAAATTGAACTGATCGGACCGGACATGCAAAAAGATATTCAAAAAAATGACCTGGTAATCATGAAAGTAAACAAAGACGATAACGCTTGGATGGGCAAGGTGCTCTTCAGGGCAGTAAACAAAATAAAGATTTTTGTGCATAATAACTACAAAAGCCAAACCGTCAGATAAATATCCTTTTCAAATTAATGAGCCGCGAACAATCGCGGCTCTTTTTTGTTGACAACAAAAATTGCTTTTATAAAAATTTTAAGTTAAAATTAAGAATAAATTTGGCATATTAAAAATTCAGCATTAAAATAATGGGGGTAATCATGGAAAATTTTATTAATCAGGTAAAAGAGTCCTGTATATCACAAAGAGAAATTGATGAAATAATTGCCGGACTAAGAACTGCCGGGAACTCCTTATCAAATCAAGCGAAGATGAGAAGGTTTACGGCAGAAAGAAATGATAAAGATTATATCAAAGTACATCTTTTTAAAGATGCGCAAAATTTTATCAGTTACGAAATTACTATTAATAATAAAAAAAGCGAACCCATTATGTTCACAAATTCCAAGGAATATGTGGAAAAAAAATGGTCTATCTTTTCTAAAAAAGAAATTCTCACTATCTACTCCGCATTAAAAACTAAAAAATTCAAAATTATTTGGGAAAAAAAATAAATCATATTAAAAAAGCCGCAAAAATCGCGGCTCTTTTTTTATTGTCCCTGATTGTTGCTTTGCAGTTCCTCTGCCCCAATCACCCTTACTGCCGGACCTCTAGGTTCTACCAAAGGAGCTATTGAAGCCGGAGCTGTCTCTTCTTCATTTTTATTAAACATCATGAAACCCAAAATAATTACGATAATAATTACTGTGATAATTAAAGATTTTTTCATAAATACTTTGTTATAACTTTTAACTTTATAAACTTTTGACTTTTAACTAAAACCTACATTTCATTTACAATTCCTATCCCCAGTAAATCAAGTCCATTTTTAATGATTTGATTAATACTGGCTATCAGTGCAATTCGAGCACCCTCCAAATCCTTATCTTCCTGAATAATTTTAGTGGCATGATAATAATCATTAAAATCTTTTGCAAGTTCAAACAAATATTTTGCTACCTCGGATGTATCACTCTTTACTCCGGCCATTATTACAATTTCTGGATACTTTGCTATTTTCAAAATCAACTGGTGCTCTTTATTATCTTCTAAATTTTTCAGCCAGCAATCTTTCATTGTTTTTTGGCTGATCCGCCTCGGGCGGACAACTTTCGACTTATTAATAATACTGTTAATACGCGCATAGGTGTATTGCAAATACGCAGATGTGAACCCGTTAAAACTTAAAGCATTTTTAATATCAAAAGTTATCTCCTGATTTACCCCCACCTTTAGCATTTCAAATTTTATCGCGCCTATTGATATTTTTTTTGCTACATCTGTTATTTTTTCCTCATTCCAATCTTCGTGTCTTTCTTTTGTTTCATTTTTAGTATATACCATCATTTGTTCTATTAAATCTTCATAAGTAACCGTATTCCCAGAACGAGAAGACATCATTCCGCTGGGCAGTTTTACAAAATCGTGCTTCAGGTGTTTAAAATCTGCTTTCATACCGGCAAGCTCAAATACTTTAAATAATTGTTTGAAATGCAGGCTCTGGCGCACATCCACAACATAAATTGACTGATCAAGTTTAAATTCTTTTATTTTCTCCATAGCAAGCCCGAGATCCGCTACCGGATAAGTGGCGGTACCATCGGAACGCAAAAATATCAAAACCCCCAAATCATAATCCTCTAAATTCGCAATTATTGCCCCATCACTTTTTACTAAAATACCTCTTTTTATAAGCTCTGCGACTATCTCTCTTCCCCTTTCTATGTATTCACTTTCGTAATATTTTCTCTCAAATTTTACTCCCAGCTCTTTGTGGATATTTTCAAATTGCTGAATACTCCATTTTCGTGTACTTTTCCAAAGTTCATACTCTTCCCCCTTTCGGGACTCAATCTTTTTCATTATTATTTCAATCATTTGCTTGGCAAATTTATTATCTTCGGATTCTTGAACAGAGCGCACATAAACATCACCTAAAAATTTACCCTTGTTTTCCGGCAATGGTTCATTTTTATAAAACTCTAAAAATGCCCACAAAGTTTTTGCTACATGAATACCAAAATCATTTACATAAGAAACGGGGACACTAATATAACCATTTGCTTTTAAAATTCTATAAATAGCGTCTCCATAGCAAATATTCCTGAGATGCCCGACATGAAATTGTTTATGGGTATTAACATTAGAATATTCTATCATCACCTTTTTATTCTCTCCCGAATCGTTTGTACCATATTCGTCTTTTTGGTTTTGTACTTCAATTAAAATGCTTTGCGCCAATTTTTTATTATTCAAAACAAAATTTAAATATGGCCCGACAATTTTAATACAGGCAATATAATCTTTTTTAATATTGCGCATCAAATCCTCGGCGACTTCTATCGGATTCTTCTTTAATTCTTTTGCAAGTTTAAACATCGGCAGGCTCAAATCCCCCATTTCCGGATTCGGCGGATAAGCAATATCCCCTGCCACTATCAAATCAGAACCTAATATTCTATTAACTTCTTCAGTAATTTCTTTTTTATATTTATTTAAAGTATAATTCATAATTATTTAAACATAACCCTATGTCATTCTGAGCGTAACGAAGTGAGGTGAAGAATCTCGTGAGTAGCGGTAATCGTAATTTAGCGGAATTCTTCATTGCTATCGCTCTTCAGAATGACACACAGTAATGTTATTTTAAAACTACCCTCACAAACCCCCTCTTACCCTTCTGTAGCAACACGCCTTCTTTGGTAATCTCTATTTCCATTTCCGCATCTGCAACCACCTTGCCGTTGACCCGCACGGCGTTTTGCTGAATCATCCGCCGCGCCTCGCCTTTACTGCTTGTTAATTCTGTTTCCGCCAACAAATCAACCAATTTCCAATTTTTAATTTTTAATTTCTTTTCTGCTATTTCCTCCGGTATCTCTTTCTTTTGCACTATCCTCACAAAATACTCCTCAGCTTCGCGCGCCCTTTTTTCTCCGTGCACAATGCTCACGATCTCAAAAGCCAATTTCATTTTCATGTCTCTGGGATTTACTCCTTCACCAAGCTTCTTTTTTATTTCTTTCACTTCGGCCATGGTTTTTTTAGTAGCGAGTTCAAAAGCCGGCGCAATAAATCCGTCCGACCAGCTCATAATTATGCCGTACATCTCTTCCGGCGTATTAGATAAAAACACGGCATTACCTTCGCTTTTTCCCATCTTTTTTCCCTGTTCATCGGCGAGTATTTTTAATGTCATTACAAATTTATCACGCATTCCTAGAGATTTCATTAGGTCACGACCGCACATCATATTGAACATCTGGTCATTGCCGCCGATCTCCAAATCAACATCCATGGATACGCTGTCATAAGCCTGAGCGAGCGGGTATAAAAATTCATGCAAATAAATCGGCTTTTCTTCCTGCAACCTTTTCTGAAACATATCCCTCTGAATCATCTGCTGTACGGTAAAATGCGCGGAAAGTTCTATTAAATCTTTAAAGCTCAATTTATCGTTCCAGGTGCTATTATTCATAACCTGCGCCGGATTGTCTCCGCCAAAATCCAAATAAGCACTAGCTTGTTCTTTATACAACTTAGAATTTTCATCTACTTCCTCGCGAGTCATTTTCTTGCGAGCAGACGCCTTATCGGTTGGGTCCCCAATGGTTGCTGTAAATGAACCAACTAAAAATATCACCTCGTGTCCAAGAGCTTGAAACTGGGCTAATTTATTGATAGTGATTGCATTTCCAATATGCAGGGAGGAAGCTGTTGGGTCATAACCGCAATACAGCCTAATCCGTTCTCCTTTTAATAACCTTTTTCTAAATTCATCTTTACTCGGATATATTTTCTCCACCCCCTTTTCCAATAATTCATCAATTTTTTGTTTATCTGTAATAATTTTTTTCATATACACTACCCATTGTCATTCCGAAAAATTTTTTTGAGTTTAAGCGAAAAAAAATTATCCGGAATCTACAAGGTTAATTTAAGTAACAAGATTTATTCTACCCCATTTTAAGCATTTTTTCAATGTTGACAAATCTATAAATATATGATTAAATGTTAAGTTATTTTATGAATATTAACAATTGATTACAAAAAAGGAGATAAAAATGGCAAAAGAGGTAAAAGGAAAAAATTTTAAAGAATTTGAAAAAGATTTTAAAGACTGGGAAAAAGAAAATGGTATGAAATCTTCCGATGAGAAAAAAATAAATTTAAATCTATTTAATATGGATTTTAGAACAATGCATATTAGCGCATTTATCTTTTCTCTAATAGCACTACCCATATTTTATTATCTTTTAAGCAAAATTCCCGAACTGTATTTTTTTGTAAAAAGCATAGCTTTCATTGTTTCTTTAATATTTGTTTATATAGGTATCGGTAATTTAGATGAAAATAGCTTTACGGGTAAAGACGAAGTTTGTCTTCCCGTATCTATTACTTGTCTTATTGGTTTTGTCTTTACTTTTATAGCAGGGCTTATAGCGCTAAGAGCGGGTGGTACCACTTTTCATGTTTTTCTCTTAAATCTAACTACTGCTTACGGTTTTTCTAATCTACTATTTTTGTTCTTTTTTGTTACTTGGCAAAATAAAAATCATAAATATTATAACAGCGAAAATACATTTTTTACTGAAAGCATGGTTCTGGTTGCAATTACCGCACTCACAGCCCTGCAGCAATTCATAGCTTTATTCTAAAAAAATAAACCGGCTTTAAAAAGTCGGTTTTTTAAAATTTATACCCCTTCGCTTTTATAATTCCTTTTTTTAGAAAATTTATAATTTGGTTTAATGTTGTTAATATAGTGATATTAATAATATTAAGTTTTAAGGTATTATACATAATTAATTTAGCGCGGGAATATAAAAAACTCAGAAATTTTTCCTGAGTTTTGATATTTTTTATTTGTTAATCTTTTTTAACTTCTTTAAAATCCGCCTCAATAGTATTATCATCTTTATCTTTTTTGGGTAAAAATTCAAGCGCTTGCAAAAACTTGGTCCGATTAAAACCTCCCCCGCCTCCCATTTGAGGAGCAGGAAGGGCTTTCACGGATTCTAGGTCTACTCCTTTTTCTAATAAAAATGCTCTGAATCTAACATCTTTTTCCTGAGCCTTAAAGTATTGTTTTGCAATGTAAGCATTTTTAATTAAAAAGACGATAGCCACCGCTGCGGCGATTCCGCAAATCCAGAGAATATAAGGAAGAATCAATGAAATGGCGGCGCCAATCCCTTCTCCCAGATAACTTACAATATTTGGAAGCTGCCAATAAGAGGCTATTGCCAACCATATTACAAAAAGCAAAATACAGGGAGTGGTTTTTTTATCAAATACTATAAGTTTTCCCAAAAGACCGCCAACTTTTTCTTCTTCCTTTCCGCTGTCACTGCCCTTGAAAGCATAACCGGAAAACTTGATCAAAAGGATAAAAATTCCCAAAGGAATCAAAAATAAAGTGGCGACCCAACCGCGCACATTAAAAAGTACCGGAATTTCTTCCCGATAAATAGTATAGCCAAAATCTTCAGGTTTAATCATGGACCCTTTTATTTCTTTTTTTCTTTTATCCAGTTCTATGTCAGATAAATATTTTTCATGGCTGTCAACCAGTACGCCGTTCTGGTCATAGATTTCTGTACGGGCATGATTGAATTCATATTGGTACTTCTGGCGAAGCCGTTCATTGGTCTCATCTATCATGCTGGCAATTTTTAACTCGTTCTCAGGGTTATATATTTCAGTAAGCTTCAAATCGGATGTATAACTTGACCTGATTTCCAGTGTTTTATTACCTGCCTTGTCGCTTATACACCGCATATAAAGCTGCGGCTGGATTAAACCAGCTTTTTCCAATTCTTTATTTTTTCCCAAAAGATCGTCGTCATCTAAAACCTCTTTCCAGCGCTTTATCTTTCTGCCGTTCACAATCTTTCCGGCTTCATTGCGTTGAACCGCATAATTCCCGTCTTTATCCTGGGTAATTTCATAAAGAATTGTCTCATCTTCCCACCTAATATCTTTCAACGGAACTTTGTCGCCGAAATATTTATATTTTATTTCATTATAATCAATATTATCGGAATCAATATAAATTTCACCAAAACGAATGTCTTTTTTGGCATCATTTTTATCGGCTATCCATACCCGGGTGCCATCAATCTGCATAAAGAAAAAAACAGCTGTGACTAATAAAAACCACACCCCCAGGCCGATACCCGCATACATTAAGTCTCTACGCGTTAAATCTCTAGACATTTTTTGTGTCTCCTTTTTATGTTTCTGATTAAATTAAAATTTGTTAAAGTGCCAATCAACATATCTTTTTATCACAAAAAAAGAATTTTGTCAATATACTTGACAAAATAAATAAAATATGATAATAATTATAAGATTTGCGCCTTAACAACTAAATTAACCCATTATCAAGGAGAAAAAGTAATGAATCTTTTGAAAAATAATAAAGGTTTTAAATTGATTGAACTCATGCTAATAATAGCTATCATTGGACTTTTAGCGGCAATTGTCATTCCTCAGTTACAAAAACAGAGAGAGCAACAAGCTGAAGAAAGAATAAAAATTGAGCAAGAAAAAGTTCAAAAAGCCGAGCTTGAAAAAGCCAAAGAAGAAATGAAAAAAATCGAAAAAAAATTCAAAGAAGAGTATTGCGCATATACTTTAAACGAATTCATACTCAAGTATCCGCAATATTTAGTGCTTATGAACGATGATGTAATCTATAAACAATTTTCTCAAGAAGAATTTCAGTTTATACTAGATAAATACTCTAATCAGAAAACCATTACTATCGGCCTAGATACCAATAAAGACCCCAAAGAAGTTGAATATAAAGTAGAAGTGACTCAATGGGACAAATATTTCCTTATTGGAGAATCCGGTATTTATGTAGAACTCCAAACCAAGACCAACCTGATAATGTTTTATGTTCCAAAAGAGAACGCCCAGCCATTACCGACGCCTGTGCCCCATGGGCAAATAAAAAAAGTTGATGGTCCTAAAGATGAACTTGATAATACTCCGAAATCAGAAGAACCACCGAAAGAAGAAAAAGATAGAGTCATGGAATATTTAAAGAATTATAAATAAGGAAAAGAAATGTCAAACAAAAAAGAAAAAACAACAAAACAGAGAAGATGTTGTAACACCTGCCATGGCAGCGACCAAAATATTAATAATGATTTTTGTCCGGAATGCGGAGAACCATCCGCAGAATATAAAAAATTTATCTATGAAGAAGAAATAGCAAAAGGGTGGCTCTCCTCATTTTACTAAATTTAACCAACAAAAAACAAAACACCTCTTAATAATAAGAGGTGTTTTTATATTGCTAAAAAACTACAGAAAAATTTATTTTAATAAATCCTCCACATCCTTCACTTCTTTAAATATCTTCTTTTCTACCTCTCCTATTTTTATATTAAGCCTTTGTTTTGCTTTTTCTTTTTCATGGGCGTAAACTTCGCTATGGCGGATATTTTGCAGACGGTCAAATTCGGCATTCAGCTCTTTCCTTATCTCCCCTAAATTATTATGAAGCACATCTTCCACTTCAATGGTCTCTTTTTTTAATTTTTTCTTTATCATTCTGGAAAGATAAATACTTAAGATAATTATCAAAATTATCATGAAAATCAAACTAACAAATACTGTAAAATAATTAATCACAAAATCACCAATAACTGTAAATATCGGCGGAGATACTAGAAAGCTTACCCGATTACTTTCTCTGCTGCCGATACCGTTTTCATTCTTGGCGGTAGCCCAGGCAATATACCTGCCGTTCGGCAATCCAGATTCATGGATATAGAACCAATTTCCCGCAGAATCGCTCTTTGTTTCACCTGATAGAACCACTTCTTCTCCGTCCAAAACATTAACATTGATGGTAGAATTAATGGTTGCGGTACCGCTGACATAAAACTTGTCACTGGATTTTAACTCCTTGGGGTACTCGGTAATTACCGGCGCCTCTATCGGATTAATCGTAAAATCAACAGTTTTCACTATTTCATTTCCAACTTTATCAGTAGCGCGCACCATAACCGTATGATCTCCAACACTTAAATCACTGACTTTTAAAGTGGTGGTTTCCGGATTTAGCTCATGAGCCTGATGTTCCAAGCTGCCGATAAATATCTCGTATTTACCCATTCCGGAATCTTCATCCTTGGTGGCAAACGATAATTCCGGCCAATCGCCCGCTTCCTCCTCTTTAACTTCAATCTTAAAATCAAGTGGTGATTTAGTATCCACCATTATCTTAAAATGCGCAATCGTTCCCCATTTTTTAGCATCCTTAAATTTCAAATGCAAATACCATATTCCATGTTCTATATTTTCATATTTCTTTTCACTGAGAAGACCGTCCGACTTTGACCCAGGATCATCTGCCGGCTCTTTATTAAAATCAATACTGATATCTGTCACGCCCACTGGCAGCTCCCATTTAAATTCAGCAGTAGTCTTGTTGTACCAGGAATCAGAATCCGGGTGAGTAATTGACTCTATTTTAGGTTTGTTATAATCTACTTCTTGCGGTTTTGCCGGTTCTTTGGATGTTGCATCCTGTTTCGGCGCTTCTATATAGGGGGATACTTTATAACTTGCACTACCCATACTAGCCAAAATATTCGTTCCTTTACCGTCATTTGCAAGTACCGCGCCGCTAGTAAAACGAACCTGTGCATCTCCGGCTTTTTTAGCTTTAAAAGTTATAGAAATAACATGTCCGGCTGTACCTGTATACGGACTAGGACTACCTCCGCCAAAACGTATATTTCCCCCATTAATAGCGGGTTCTGCGGTCCAAAACATAAATACATTCCCCTTGGAAACAGCTGTAGCTTCCAAAAAATTAGTATCATAAGAGATTGAACCTTCTGCGGCATTAATAGGCTCCCCCCCGCTATTTACCATTACCGAAACCCGAAAAGTTGAATTTATGACATGTGTACCGGTTGACGGAGTCAAATAAAGCGAAGCTCCCGCTGCTTGTATTTTTTGAGGCGCAAAAACCCCGCAAACAAACACAAAACAAATAAAAACCGCATAAATAAAATTAAATTTATTCCCCCTCATATTTTTTTCTTATTATTTTTTTAATTATTTTAATTACCGCGATAATCAATAACAGACCTAATATAGCGGCAATAGTAGAAATAACAATTAATACTACGGTTTTATTTTGATAAATAGGAAGTTTTACAGGCTCAACTTTTCTATCTGCATCAGGAATATATTCTACTATTCTCTCATTTCCGGCCTTATCTCGAGCTTTTACTCTAATAATACTTTGCAGAGTTTGATCTTCAAGTAGATATGGAATCTTTGCTTTCTTCCATATGGGCGCCGGCCTGTTGAGTTTTAACAATCTATCCAAGAAATCAGACTTCGGTTCAACTCCCACTTCTTCTCCGGGCCTAATTTCTAAAACTTCATAATAATCCATTCCGGACTGCTTATCTATAGTAAAAAAATTTAAATAATATTTACCGCCAAATATTCCTGAATCCTGCCTTAATTCTATCACAAAAGGATTTGGTTTTATTTTATCTTCCTGAATTTGAAGTTTCCAATCATCTTGAGGAGTAATTCTTTTTTCCAAAATCTGCACATTGGCACCGCTCAGGGAAATATTATCTTCTGTACCAAAACCGTCATTAATCAAAACTTTTGCGCTGTCTAAAAAATTTATACCCACGAAATCCTTTTTATCATCGGTAACAATCATGGATGGCATTCTAAATATCAATCTGCCAACAGTATTGCTTTGCCCGGGATCTCCGGGTATCTTTCCGCAATATCCGCCGGGAATCCCTCCTGATATATGAATTATTCCGCTATCATTTATGCTGTTAAAATCTTCTGTTTCTGGTTTTACAAGCCAAATACTGACAATAGAATCGCCAATCAAAAAATCCATTAATCTTAAAAAATTTGCATCAAAACTTAAATTTGCGTCAATGGTATTTATACACTCTTCACCAATATCTATTTTTATATCCACAGAAATATCACCACCGGGACCAATAGAGGTTTCAGCCGGATCTAAATATAAAGAAGATGCCCGTGATTCAAAAGGAATTAAAATAACAAAGAGTATAATTGAAAGTAATATATTTAATTTTTTTATCATATATTATGTATACCTAATTTTTAAATTTTTAATTTTGTAAATAATTTTTTTAATCAAAATTTTTTAAAAGCTATTTATTTAATATTTAAAAATTAAAACATTAAAATTTATTTTAAAAATTACAAAATTAAAAATTCAACAAAACACTATCCTGTCCAATAATACATCATAATACTAAAATCTACTAAATCCACTACTCCATTCTGATTTTGATCAGCGCAAGTATTATCTGTTCCCCAATAATATAAAAGTATGGAAAAATCCGTCAAATTCACCCGGCCATCATGATTCAAATCCGCCTCAGGACATGGCGCTTCTCCGCCAATTTTTCCCACATAAAAACTTATAGCTTTAGAAAATCCACTTTTTATAATATTGCCGTTTATTTCTACCTGAAACAGTGCTTTGGCGGTATGAAAATCTTCTTCTAACGGCTCGGTATTAAAGACTAATTCCCATTTTCCGGACTCTTCATTGCTTTTTATTTCTTCTACAAACTGTTCATCTGAGTGAATATGAACCTGGACTTCAGTTTGGGGAACTGTTTGACCATAAATCACAACATTCTCCCCCTGTTTTACCGATTTATTCACAATATCAATTGTCGGGGAAATATACACTCCGCTTATATTGGTAACTGCGCCGGAAATAACCCTGAAAGTAAGGGTAAGTAAAGTTGATTTTAGTCCATCTGCGTCTTCCGACCAAAATCCAAAACTAGCTACTCCTGGGGATATTTCATTGGTTTCAAAATAAAAATTCGCTTTAGCGTCAGCACTTACTATTCCCACCACTACACCATCAACTAAAATATGCACATCTGCATGAGGATATGATTTTCCGTTTACGATTACTTGAGTTTTTAACTCATCAACGGATCCCGGATTATAGCCCGCAGCGATTCCGGATGATCCGCCCTTGCTTCCGCCTCCTCCGGTATCACCCGGAGCTGCCGCCATGGATTCACAATTCGACACATTAAGGCGGCAGTCGCTGGAACAAGATAAAACCCCGCCGATATAACCCATTGAAGTACAGGATAATCCGCCCAAAGAGCCGCCGTCGCACTCTTCCACTTCCTCTTTGTAGCCGTTTCCGCATGTATAACAGCTGCTGGTGGCAAAACTGGAACAATCATTGCTGCAATGAAGAACACCGCTCACAAAAAAATTTCCAAAAATATCGTTAAAATTCTGACAAGTACTTGTACCGACATTTTCCGGTATAATTGGCGGAAAACCCTTGTCACATGTCTCGGTTAACTGCACAAAACCATCCCCGCAAGAATAAATCACTTCCACCTCAACCGGCACAAATTCATCAGCTTCAACATTTTGCTGAAAAGTAAAAAAAACAACAAAACAAAAAAACAAACAAATAAAAATATATATAAATTTATGCATGGGGAAAACAAATTAAAAACTAAGAATGCAAAACCAAAAATAATTTAGACTTTTCAGCCAGCAAATATTCATATTAATATTTGGCCGATCTGCCTCTGGCGGGTTGCTAATTATTGGGATACTAGTATTATTTTAAATTAAAAAATCTGAAAAAATTACTTATCTTCATCTTTTGGCGGTTCTTGATATTTAGAAGCTTTTTGGTGCATCCATTTCCAGAATTTTAACTTTAATTTTTTTATAAGTCTGGCGACAACCTTCCAAATAAACCTAATTGGGAAACTTATAAAATATAAAACTAAATAAATATACACCCAAATCTTTATCCTAATCAAAATATAAACAAACAACAATACCAAGCTTACATACAAAGACAACAACACCCAAGGCCAGACCCCTATTTTGGTTCCGCTTGGCAATTCTCCGTGGGTCATAACCGTGAAAGCGATTTTATCTTTATAAATTATATCTTTATCTTTATAAATCTTTATTTTGCCCCAATATTGCCCCGGTTTTAATTTTGTCGGAAAAGAAGCCACTACAGTTTCGGTTTTAAAAGGCTCAACTTTTTCAATAGAATTATCATCATAGGACTCCAAAAGCTCTTTTTCCGTCAAATCGTAAACATCAATATGTACTTTAGAGGGGGCTACTTTTATATTTCCGGTATTTTCAATCTTCATTTCTACTTTTGTTCTATAAAAAAACCATGAAAATATAGGCCATTTCCATGGTGTGCCAAGCTGTTCAAAATCTGGAATGCTTACTCTGCGGACATTAAAATCTAAAAAGGCTTTATCTGTTATCCTTAAATCAATATCAATCCTCGCTCCTAAGGCAATAGAAACACCACTTCCTCCACTTTGAACCTTAGGAACAATTTTAACATTAATATAGCCTTTATAGTCGCCTATTTCTGCTGAATCCGGCACATTAACCCTAACCATCATAGGAACCCTTAATTGTCCTTTCGGCAAATCAAAAGAATATCCTTTATCTATCGCAATCCAGGATTCTATCTCCGGAGCATTTACGGTTATTTTCGCTGTCAATTCATCTTCTGCTGAAGACCGGAGCAATGTAATTGTTTGTTCATAATTTGCTCCCGGAAAAATTGGTTTATCCGTCTTTAAATATGGCGGAGAAATTCCAAAACCGGCCTGCGCACCACTAGACCATGTCAGACAAACAAAAAATATAAATATTGCTAATGCTTTTTTAAACATTAAAACTAAACTAAAAAATCTTAAATTCTTAAATTTAAGCTATTAAATTTTTATTAACTTGTATTTTTATAATGTCAAATATAAATTTTAACATTAAAAATAACCATAATTATGGTGGCTACTTATACTAATATCATACAATATTTTGACAAAAAATTCAAGTAAAAAATTCAAACAATTTATAACTTTTAAAATACAAAACTTAACTATAGATAAATTATTTTATTGGCTAAAATTTGTATTAAAAATAAAAAAAATCAACATAAAGTAATGTAAAGTAATATAAAACAATATACTTTTTGAAAAAAAATTATTTTTTTTATAACTATTTCATAAAAATTTTATATTTTAAAAAACTTATCCACAATATTTACACACCAAACACAAAGATGTGTTATGGTGTATTTTTTACAAAACAAAAAACTTCTTTTACAAAAAGAAGTTTTTTATAATATTTTAATCTCTATAATATTTACCAAGATCCATTTTCATCAATAATCGCCACAAAGGTAGTAGTACCGGTATAGTCGCCGGAATGAGTGGTTACCGGCAAACCCAAGCCCCATAAAACTTCGTCAGTCACATTCGTTAGACTTGTTGGTCTGGCTATAAGTACGTCCAATTCTGCATACGGAATAGTTGAGGAAGAAAGATCGGTTCCCGCTCCCCAGCCAAAATTTATTAAACTATATTCTTGATATGTTGCCCGGATATAATACGGTGAATCTATCATATCCGTACCATATATTCCGGCATCAAGTGGAGAATTTCCATAATTTACAACGGTGGTGGTAGCATTATTATTTCCGGTATTGCTGCCGGCACTCATAGTACCGTAATTAATGCCCGATTCTGTCACATCCAGTGCCGTGTTGGTTTCTACATCAACTCCGGCCACAGAAGTAGCTATGCCAAAAGCGCCATTATCATCTGAAATAGCCAAAGCGGCGCGCCAAACAGTTGAAGAGGCATATCTGGCGCTAGTATCTGTTGGTACGGCATAAAATGCTATTTGAGTTGTACATGTATAAGTAGTATTTGAATCAGTATCCCCCGTACAGCTTCCAACATCCTCTATACAATCAACTGCTGTCATTTTATAACAATTATTATCATTAGCCGTGCAATTCTCGGCACCGCTGACGCTCTCCCAGTAAATAGTACTGGTAGCATCTAACAAATCCGTACAACCATTATAATCGGTTACTGTCCCGGTAGATGTAGCTATTGCTTCTGCAGATCCTTTTAAGTTTGGAGCGATATCTATAGTATTATTAATCACTACTCCGGATACAATCGGCGCTACATTGATTACTGTGTAATAAGTAGATGTGCCGTTATTGGTTCCGGCTAAATTGTGCCAATCCTGGATATAAGCATAATAAGTATAGTTCTGATCCGGCACCACCGAATTAATAGTAAATTGGCAACTTGTAGCAGTTATACCACCGGAAATCGTAGATGTAGCATAACAAAGTGATACAGCGCAACGCGTGGTGGTTGACCAGCTATTAGTAGCGCAAATATCAAAATAAATAGTATCCGCCCCTCCTAACACATCTGTATCAGTGCTGGATGCTGTGACCGTAAATGTTCCGCCGGGAGCTTTGTTATTATCCGAAGTAATAACTAAATCTATAGTTGGTGCGTGATTGACATAAAACGGACTTCCGCCGTCTCCCGAACCCTGATTTACCGGACTACAGGCAGCTTCGGTGGCATGCCCGTCACAGACATAGGCATACCAATCATCTGTTTCTGCTCCCGGATCAACTACATTAGTATAAACACAAGTTGATGAAGCGCTGACCGCCGTAGCGCCGGATACGCAAAATTGAGTTCCTTGGCACGCCGGCGCACCGCCGTTTACTGCCGCCCCAGAACTGGTTGCACATACCAATAAATAATAATCATTAAGCTCAGGATCATCGGCCAGTGCGGTAAATACAAGTGTCTCTCCCACATTTACTGGAGTAGTATTAGTGGAAAAAGGCTTTTCAAAAGGACCAAGCACAAAATACGGCGAAGCGTTTAAAACAAAAACGGTAGTGGTGGCTTGATCAGCCTGCGCTTCCGGTATAACAAAATTTAAATTATTTTCTTGTTTATTATAAATATTAAAATTCAAATTAAAAACAACACCAACTGCGAAAGTACTCCACAATAAGCAAAAAATAACCAATATTGGCATCGATTTCCAAATTTGTCTTTTAAGTTTTTTACACATGGGGATATGTAGAAAGTAGGATTATTTATATATTATTATTATACCACAAATATTATAACAAGTACAAATTTTTTATATTTTTAAAAAAATTATATTAATATTAAATAAAAATAAAACAAAAAAGTATTCCATATAAAAAGAATACTTTTAAATTATTTTAAATAAACTAGTTCCAATTTCCATCCATATCCATTACTACTGAGAATGTAGTCGTGCCGGTATAATCTCCTGAGTGAGTGGTAACCGGTAAGCCCAGTCCCCAATAAAGATCATCTGTAACATCGGTTTGATTAGTTGGTCTGTTTATTAGAACATCTATATCAATACTTACCGATGAAGAAGCAAGATCTGTTCCCGTACCCCAAGTAAAGTTGGTTAAACTCCATTCTTGTTGAGTTGCAAGAATAAAATATGAACCGGATTTCATATCATCTTGTGCTTGAACAGTGGTATCAATGGGTGTGTTACCATAATTTACAATAGTGGTAGTAGCATTATTATCTCCGGTGTCATTTCCGGCGTTCATGGTGCCATAGTCAATTCCTGATTGGTCTACATCAAGGGCAGCAGCGGCAATAAGTTCTACGCCGGTAGTGGTGGTTCCCACTCCAAAAGCGCCGTTATTATCAATTCCTTTCAGTCCTGCAAGCCAATTAGTAGCTGTCCAGGTTCCAACATCGGTGGGTACAGCATGAAACGCTATGGTGGTAGTACAAATATATATAGCATTGGAATCTGTTACTCCTGTACAACTTCCAGAGGTTTGAGCACATTCCACAGTAGTCATTTGATAACAATTATTATCATCAGCTGTGCAATTTTCTAAATTTGTTGCATTGGACCAGTAAATACTACTGGTAGCATTAGCTAAATCCGCACAACCGTTATTATCGGTTACCACAGCCGTAGTAGTAGCTGTAACCTCTGCAGCTCCTTTTATGTTTGGTTCAATATTAATTCCCCCATGCAACATAACACTAGTAATCGAAGGAGCTACATTGACTATTGTATAATAAGTAGATGTGCCGTTATTTGTGCCAGCAAAATCATGCCAATCCCGAATATAGGCAAAATAGGTATAATTCTGGTCTGGTGTTGGAGCTGTATCTGTAAATTGACAAGTAGTAGTAGTGGCGCCTCCTTGAATTGTGGATGTGGCTTGGCATAATTGCACCGCGCAATGTGTGGTGCTGGCCCAACTATTTGTACCGCAGATATCAAAATAAATAGTATCCGCTAAATTCACATCTGTGTCTGTGGCTGTGATTTGAACTGTAAATGTTCCTCCGGGTGCTTTATTATTATCTGAAGTAGTTACCAGACTAATGGTCGGCGCATGGTTGACATAAAACGGACTTCCGCCATCACCCGATCCCTGACTAGCCAAGGTACAAGCAGCCTCTGTGGCATGAGCATCACAAACATAAGCATACCACACATCGGTTTCACCTCCAGGATCAGATATCCCTGTATATGTACAGGTAGAAGACGCTCCTGTGCCAGTAGCTCCGGAGACACAAAACGGTTCACCGGTACAACTTGGAGCTCCGCCATTATTTGCTTGGCCAGTATCATCTCCGCAGACAAGTAAATAGTAATTATCAAGTTCCGGATCCTGCGCTTTGGCTGTAAATGTTATATCACCACCGACATTAATTGGAGAAGTATTAGTAGAGAATGGTTGTTCAAAAGGACCAACTGTGAAATATGGTGAAGCATTTAAAACACTAACTGTGGTAGTGGCGACATCAGCTAACGCTTCCGGTCTATTCAATGATAAATCATAAAAACTAAAATCAAAATTAAAAACAAGACCAATAGCCATAGTACTCCACAATAAACTGAAAATAATCAATAACGGCATTGATTTTTTTATTTGCTTTTTAATCTTTTTAGACATGGGGAAAATTAAATAGAATATTAAACTATATAATAATATTATAACACAAGTAGTCAAGATAAGGCAATAATTTTTTATAAAAATATAATACCATTATACACTTTTTAAATTAGTTTATTTTTGTAAAAAAAACACTAATTATAGCAAAAAAATATTACTATTTTATTTATTTACACATTTTAATGTCTTTACTATTTCGGTTGTATCTTCTTTCATTTTATCAAATTTCTCTTTTTCTGCATCCTTGATTTTTTTATCTGTGGATAATTCATAAGTAAAAATGGTGTCATTTAAAATTAAAATTTCTTTTCCTTTTTTATTTTTTTCCCACTCTTCTCGCGAAAAAAACAAAACTGAAAAAATTATCGGACTTTGCTCCGGATTAATAATATAAGAAAAACTTACGGAATTTCCCTTCTCCCGCATGCGATATTCCCCTTCCCAATCGGCGGGAATTGCCATGGTGCATCTAAAAGGCTGGGTATGAAAAAAAGAAACCCGGGATAAATTACGCGTACTAAAATCCGACTTTTTTTCTTCTGCTACTTCTTTGGTATTATGAAAAAAATAATAACCAATAATAATTACTATAAAAAAACCTATAAAAATAATTATATATTTTTTGTTTTGAAAAAAATTATTCATAAAAATATTTCAATTTTTAAATTTTATAATTTTTAACTATACCTAATAGCATCCAGTGGATTCAAAGATCCAGCGCGTTTAGATGGAAAAAGTCCTGTAAGATACCCCATAATTGCCGAAAAAACCGCTATAAAAGTCAAAAACCAAAGAGGAAACCTAAAAAGATCCATTCCTACTCCACCTAATTTGGTTGCTACTATATTTAATAAAAAATTAACCGACAACCCTCCGCCAACACCAACCCCGATACCAACCACCCCTCCTAAAAATCCCATCAAAACTGATTCAGTCAAAAACATTATTTTAATATTTAATGGTGATCCTCCGATGGTACGCATAATTCCAATCTCCTTAGTTCGTTCAAGTAATGTAACAGTCATTGTATTAAACATACCAATAGCTGATACGATTAATGCTATACCACCAAAAAGAGCCAACATAATCTGAATTCCGCTAAAAATCTTATTGGCCTGATCCACGGTTTTGGAAAGGGCTGTTACCATAAAACCTTTTTCTAAAATTTTTGCCTCTACAGAATCAAGAAAAGCCCTGTCCGTAACCTTAACTCTAGCTTTTTCATAATAAGGGATTGCGAAACGCGAAGAAAGTTCGGATAAAGGAATGTAAGCAAAAATAGAAGCCTCATCCCCTATTATTCCTTTTACAATATATTCTTTATCTATTATCATTTCCTGTATATCATCGTTTTCATTGTTGGGTATGAATGTTTTAAAACTAACCCTTTTTCCAATAATATCTACCGGCTCCATTTCAAAAAGCTTTAATACTGCCGATGATAAAACCACATAATCAGTCTCACGATCATCAAACATTTCTCCTTCCATTGCTATAACTCCGGCATAGTTAAAATATTTGGCTTCTACACCGTTCAGCATAATACTTCCCGTTAAACCCTCAAAAGTAATAAGTGATGTAAAACTGGCTAATCCTGCTACATCCTGAACATTATCCAGATTATAAAATTCATCAATGTTTTCTTTGTTAATAACCACAACTCGTGATGGTGGAGTTAAAACATTTAAACTAAGCATAGCGTCACCGAACACGATTTGCTCCAAAAGCACCCCCTGTAGACCATAACCCAGGCCCACCAATATAACCACTGCGGCTATACCAACACCAATACCAAAAATAGTCAGCCATGTTCTGGCCGGCCTGGTCCGAAACATTCTGGTAGCAAGCCTTATTGTATCGCTAATTTTCATCATATACTTTAGTCAAAAGTCTATAAAATCAAAGGTCTAAAATCTTGAAATTTATAAAATTAATTCTAATATTCTTTAAATGTCGCTCAAGCGACTCCATACTTTAGACTTTACGGACTTTCGACTTTCAACTAATGACCATGCCCCTTGGATTCTGAGCCTTGTGCAATAATTTTTTCAAAATGCAAGGTTAATTTTCTGGCCATATTCTGATCTAAACTTAATCCGCCGTTTTCTTGAGTTTTTTGTAATTTTTCCTCAAATTCCTCCTTGTTAAAAAGCCCTGAAATTCTCTTATAAACAAGTTTTTTCAGTATTATTTTTTGACTTAATGTGAATTCTCCACTATATTCCTTCTCTACGTATCCTGTAAGTTTTTCAATTAAAAAATCCTCTCTGGCAAAAAAATTATTTCTTTCAAATCTTCTTCTAAATCTTCTTGTATCTTCTGATTGTTCTAGTATTTTTAAAACCTTATTAGCCATTGTTTCTGCTACACCTCCACTTATTCCTACACCGCCCTGCTTTAAATCTCTGGATAACAATTTAGAAAACTCGTCTTTACTTATTTTTCTTTCAATCATTAATTGCGTTAAATTCTCTAATTTTGACAATTGATCAAAATCCAAATCTTGTGTTAAATAATTTACAACACTTTTTACTTTTAATTCAGTTGGTGAAGAATATGGAAAGAGTTTGGATAATTTATCCATTTCTGTAACCAAAATTTTTTGTTTATCAATTTTAGCAATTTGCTTCTTCTCCGGATTTGGCACAATTCTTTCTAATTTTCCGTCTTTCATATAAAAAACACGATGGGCATAAGAAAGTTGGGCGGCATTATGGGTAATAATGATTACAGTTTTTTTATCAACCATATTAATAGTTTCCAGGGCATCCATTACTTGTTTAGTGGATACACTATCCAGATTTCCTGTCGGTTCATCGGCAAGCAGAATATTGGGATTATTTACCATTGACCTAGATACTGATACGCGCTGAGACTGTCCCCCTGATAAATTTTCAGGATATTTTTCGGCATGCTCCTCCATGTCAAATCTTTTAAGGAGCTCTTTGGCCCATGCTCTTCTTTTTTTCACAGGAACGCCCTGAAAAATCTGAGGCAAGGCCACATTATCAATAACAGACAACGAGGGTATCAAAAAAAATGCCTGATAAATAATACCAATAACACTGGTTTGAAATCTTACCATTTCTTCCGGTGAAAACGAATAAGGATTTTCTCCTTTTACAAAAAGTTGTCCAGCTGACGGCGCTAAAATTCCTAAAATACTATAAAATATAGTGGACTTTCCACATCCTGACGGACCAAAAAAGGCTACAAATTCTCCTGGATAAATATCCATAGTAACCCCGCGAGTTGCTTTAAATTCATTTACTTTTCCAAGGTTGTAAGTAATTTCCAAATCTTTAAGTTTGATTATTGGCTCAGCCATATCATTTTAACATTTTAGCATGTTAACATTTTAACGATTAACTTGTATGTTTATATTTAAATATCTCAAAAATCATAATTATCTCAAAAATCTCAAACATCATAGAAAAAAATTGCTTTAGGCTTGCCGATAGGCTTATCCTCCTACTTTAATTTTCTTAACCCATCCAAACGAACTTTCAAAGTTCTTGATAATTATATCAATAATACTTTCTTCCTGCGACGGAGTAAGCATGGTAAAATCCTCTGATCTAGCTTCATTTTCTGCTTCGTCATTGCACACAATCCAAAATTTATATACAGCAGATGGTACAAAATTAGTAATCACATTCACATGTTTAGTGGCAAAATCTTCTTTTTTAGGCAAAAAACTAGGCTCATCTATCAAAACCAATCCTTGATGATAAAATAACTGGCATTGCGCCGCTTCATCTGTTTCCCAACTAGCAATAGTTTGAATCTTGTTATCAGATCCGGGATAAATGGTTGACTCTGTGTTTACCTTAGCTATAACCGGCGGATACTCGTCTCTGGTGGTAATAAATGTAATAGGATTACTTTCAGCTTTTTCCCCTTCTTCGCTTTCGACTTTAATTATAAAAGAATAATAAGTATCAAAAGTTAAACCGGTAAGCTGTATTGTGTGGATAGTAATAAAACTTGAATTTCCTTCCAGTTTTGTTTGATTAGTATTTAAATTAGTATATTCTATAATGGAAGAGCATGGCACATTGGTGGACCATTTTATAGTAGCCGATTCTTCTTCAATTTTTGATAACCTAATAGCATAAATTTCCGGTAAAATAGATTTTGTTTTGAATGTTCTATCTTTACTTCTTCCTGTAAGACCAAGTTCTGATTGTGATGATACCTGAAAATGATAAACAGTTGCCGGCTTAAGTCCATCAACTCTCACAATGTGTTCCAGTACCAGTTCATTGGGCTCTCCCACTTTCCATGTATATGGGTCTTCTAAATCAGGATTGTAATCACTTTCTGCGGCGAGAGCCACCATTGAGTTAGAAATCTTATCCGTCCCCCAGGGAATAACTGCATAATCCGTTCCCACTTCAACATCGGCTACATCCAGAATAACGGTTGGGGGGGTAACCACCTCTTCTGCTCTCTGTTGTACTTCTTTTTGGATAATTTCCAAAGTTTCTTCTGTGGAAATACTCTTAACCACCTCTATAATCTTTTCTATTAACTTATCACCCTCCAATTCTTCTGGCAATAGAATTTCCTTTGGTATTTCCTGAATTTCTTCTTGTGGAGTAACAAAACTATAATCACTGGAAATTCCCTGATTACCTTCGGAATCTGACGATGTGATTCGGAAATAATAAGTCATATTTGGCATTAAATCTTCTAAAATAATCTTGTGGTACATTTTATCGGAGCGGGGGTCGCGAACTATCCCATAATCTTTATCTAAACCAAAATTAATAAGAGAATCTGCCATTTCATTGGTTTCCCAGGTAATCACCGATGATGTGGCTAAAATATCTTTTATATTAACATTTAAAATTTCAGGAGGGACTTCATCGGACACCTCCTGTGCCTCTGCGGTCAAAGTCGTGGTCTTGCGAATTACAAAAATACCTACTATGAACACAACTAATAGCACTACAACAAAAAATATGATATTCATTACTAAAACATTATTTTTTTTCTTTATCATAATATAAAATCTACAAACTATATTATACCAATTTTCTCAAGAAAAAACAAAAAATTG
>MFGN01000026.1:40893-41035 GCA_001780285.1 Candidatus Falkowbacteria bacterium RIFOXYD12_FULL_34_57
GCTTCCCCCAGAAAAACGAAGATACTATTATTGTAGCTGGGTTCCGAGAGTGTGACAACCTGCATTAGATATTCTGGAGGTCGTAGGTGTTGCTTCAGAAATTGTTAAGACATTTAAATAAGTCGGTAATAATTCTTCTCTG
>MFGN01000026.1:41113-41218 GCA_001780285.1 Candidatus Falkowbacteria bacterium RIFOXYD12_FULL_34_57
AAATGATTATTACCGTGCCTTGAAGTCTGGAAAGGCCTCAACACCGGATGAACAGGCCCGTCTTCGAGAGCAAATCATTACTCCGGCACGACAGAAAATCGGAGA
>MFGN01000027.1 GCA_001780285.1 Candidatus Falkowbacteria bacterium RIFOXYD12_FULL_34_57
TGCCAAAACCATTGCAATATTTATATTTAAACCCCATTTGCATACTTATTGTCCTGCTTCGCAGTCCAATATGTATCTGAACTTATACAATTGATCTTTGACTAACTTTAATATAAGTGTTATGATATGTCATATTGTATGAAAAACAATTCTTATTATCAACTTAATAAAAAATCAAAAAAATTCAACAATAAAAAGATTCAAAGAACTATTTCTCATTTTTTTATTATTTTTGCGTTATTTGTTGTAAGGGCAATTCTTATAATAAAGAATTTGTTGCATATTTCTTTTATTTTTTTATTTAAACCTATAAAAATTTTTGGTAAATTCGTATTTTATAGCATAATTGTAAAAATATATAGCTGGTATTTATCTTTTCTTAGAAAAATGGGTTGGCAACAAAAATTTAAAAGCAACCTTTTTTCTTTTATTATTAATCAGAAATTGATTCATATATTCATGTTGATTATTTCCGTCTTTTTAATCTTTATAAACCTTACCTTGAAAACACAGGCCGAAGAGAAATTTTATGGACATAACAAGATAATATTAGCGGAATTAATAAAGAGTGATTTTAGTGTTTCCGAAGATGATGAACAGTTAATAATTGAAACTTTTGACAGGGAGGCGACCATTTCCGATATTCAAAAATCATATCTAGATAATTTAGATGCTTTTAGGCCAAGCTCTGGAATGTTGTTGGATAAAGAAGAAGAAATAGAAGCTCCGACTATTGCTCAAGACGGAACAGCAATTATTAAGCCTGATATTGCTCAAACCAGAGTTTCTAAACAACCAAGGGAATCTATTATAGAATATATTGTAAAAGCTGGAGACAGTATTAGTACTATCGCGCAAGAATTTGAAATAAGCGCTAGCACCATTTTATGGGAAAACAATCTTAGTGCTTATAGTATTATTCGTCCTGGAGATAAATTAAGCATACTTCCCTTTAGCGGGTTACAGCATAGTGTAGTTAGTGGTGAAAATATCGATAGTATTTCTAAAAAATATAGCATTGATGCTGATAAAATATTAGCCGCCAATGATTTAACAAGCGATTCTAAACTAAAAATAGGACAAAAGTTGCTGGTTCCTGGCGGAAAAAAACCATATATTGCCCCTCGGGTTACAAGTACTTATACTGGCATTTCTGCTATTAAGGATTTAATTAAATCTCCAGATGCAAAACCGGCTCCGGGCAACAAAATGAATTGGCCGACAGAGGGGACAAGAATTACTCAATATTATTCATGGAAGCATTATGGATTGGATATAGCTAATAAAACAGGCACCCCGATTTATGCCGCTGATGCTGGAGTGATAGAAAAAGCCGGATGGGGTACTGGATATGGAAATCAAATTCTCATAGATCATGGCGGCGGAAAAAAGACCAGATACGCTCATTTGTCTAAATTTTATGTAAAAGAAGGACAGGAGGTGGGCAAGGGAGAAACTATCGCAGCAATGGGATCTACCGGATGGTCAACGGGTCCCCACCTTCATTTTGAAGTAATTATTAATAATCAAAAATATAATCCACTAAACTATATAAAATAGCAAATTTTTTAAAAAACTTGCTATTGAAAAATTAAAAATAATTAATATAAATGTTTTATTTTTATGAATCTTATTATTGGATTAATCATTATCACTTTAGGGGTATTGTTGGTAGCAAAATCAGAAGCGCTCTTATCTAATTTTGGGCGTATTGATTTTTTTGAACAACATCTCGGAACTTCCGGCGGGTCGCGTTTTGGTTATAAATTGATTGGAGTGTTTGTAATTTTTTTAGGAATTATGATTCTAACCAATATGATTGGCGGATTTATAGAGTGGATATTATCCCCTCTGCTTAAATACTCCAGGGCCCTGGGACCAATTGAATAAGTGTTTTTTATGGTAATAAATTTTGTAAAATAACCTACTAAACCCTGTTTGTTTTTTTAGTAAGGAAGCAAAGCGGCATTGGTCTTGACTTATCTTTTTTTATACACTATTATTCAAAATAGATTTAAGGGCCGTTAGCTCAGCTGGCTAGAGCACCTGCCTTGCACGTAGGGGGTCAAGGGTTCGAATCCCTTACGGTCCACAAAATTAAAATACTCTTAGCATGGTGTTTTTTTCCACCCCCTTGCATTTTTTTTTCATCTATGTTAAAGTGTTTATAACAATTAAATGTTGCCTGAAAAAAGGCATGCCTTTCCCATATATGTTTGTTGAACATATAGTTTTACGAGAAATTGTAAAATTAAAGGTATTCTCTTAAGTAATCCCAAAAGATTAATTTGTTTTTAGCAAATTTGAGAATATCTTTGGGATTTTTTGTTATTCGCTCCGCGAACCAGCGCTACGAATACTTGCTCTGAAGGCGGGGCGGGCGGGATATAAATATTTAATAAAATAAAAAAAATAATTAATTTAGTAAATTTTATGGCAAAAAGTAAAAAATCGGGAATTTCTCATTATGAACTTTTGTATATTATATCCAATAAGTTTACAGAAGAGGAATTAAAACCAATAATGGAAAAAGTGAATAAATTTGTTACTGGAAACGGCGGAACAATAACTTATTCAGAAGAATGGGGAAATAAAAAAATGGCATATCCAATTAATCATTTTAATTTTGGATATTATAATTTATTGGAATTTGATGCCGAAGGAAGCAAGCTGCAGGAAATTGACAAGGTTTTGCGGCTTTCACATGATGTTTTAAGACATCAAATTGTTGTAAAAAAAATGAGAACAGAGGAGGAAATAAAAAAAGAAAAAGAGGAAGAAAAAAATAGGGTGAAAAAAGAAAAAGAAAAAACCAAAGAGGAAATAAAAAAAGAAGAAAAACCAAAAGAAGAAGAAAGAACAACCACCAAAGTCAAGGTTGACTTAAATGATTTAGATGCAAAATTGGACAAAATATTAGATACAAACGATTTATTATAAATTAAACTCAACTTTAGGTTAATTATTTTTATTAAATTAGAATTTATTAAAACGTATGAATTTAAACAAAGCCATGATAATCGGCAACCTAACTCGCGACCCTGAAATGAGAAATACCGCTTCAGGTACGCCGGTTGCTTCATTTTCCGTAGCTACAAACTTAGTATGGAGAGATCAAAACGGACAAAAACAGGAAAAAGTAGAATTTCACAATGTAGTAGCATGGAGAAAATTAGCAGAAATTTGCGGACAATATTTAAAAAAGGGATCGAAGGTGTATATTGAGGGCAGATTGCAAACCAGTGATTGGCAAGGGCAAGACGGAGTAAAAAGATATCGTACAGAAATAATCGCTGAAAATATGATTATGCTTGATAGCAAGGGTGCATCTGGTGGCAATATGCCCATGGGCGGATCTATGCAAAGCGCACAAATAAATGAGCCAACTATTGACATAGATGAGCCGGTAGGAAATTATGGAAATCAATCTCAAAATCAAAATTCAAGAGATGAGGAAATAAAAGTTGAGAACATACCATTTTAATAACCCGTATTACGCACCCACTAGATTTATTAAATAGATAGATGTGTAAAAAGGTTAATAATTATAAAAAATATGAAAAACAATCAAAATAATGATTTTAATGAGATTAAAAAGTGTTATTTTTGTGAAAACGATATTCATGATATTGATTATAAAGATATTCGTACTATACATCGTTTTATTAACACTTATAAAAAAATCTTGCCAAAAAGAAGAACAGGAACTTGTTCATGGCACCAAAGAAAATTAGCTATCGCCATCAAGAGAGCTCGAATTATGGCATTATTACCATTTATAAAACAATAAAACTTATGTTTAGTATTAACGAAATCAAAGTTGGAAAAGTGGTTCAAATTAATAATGAACCATATTTGGTTGTAAAAACTGATCACCACAAAATGGGAAGAGGCGGAGCAGTACTGAAAACCAAATTAAAAAATTTGATCAACGGAAGCGTATTAGACAAAACATTTCAGGGAAATGATAAAGTTGAGTCTGCAAACACTGAAAAGAAAAAAGCTAATTATATGTATAAAGATGAAGAGAATGTAAATTTAATGGATAATGAGACATATGAGCAATTTACCCTGTCACTTAATCAAGTCGGAGATAAACAGAAATTTTTGAAAGAGGGAACAGATGTTGATATTTTATATTTCGACGGAACCCCTGTAGCAATTGATATTCCAATTAAGGTGGAATTGAAAGTTGTAAGCGCCCCGCCGGGAGTAAAAGGAAATTCTGCCGGCAATGTAAATAAGCAAGTAGAGCTGGAAACAGGGGCTAGTATTAGTGCGCCGATGTTTATAAACGAAGGAGATGTGATACGCATTAATACGGAGACAGAAGAATATGTAGAAAGAGTATAAACTAGTAAAAAGTCTTCCTGCTAGAGGCGGATTAAACCTTATTATTTTTTATTGAGATTTGAAAAGTTGAAAGTTTTTATATAAAAAAGTACAAACATATCTGTTTGTACTTTTTTGTCGTATAGGAATTTTTATTTTTTCCTATTTATCAAGAGTAAAGTGTTTAATATTAGATATTCCATTATTCACCAAGCCCCCGTCCGAGGCGGGCATGGAAAGGCGCTGTGTCCGCCTCGGACGGAGACTTCAAAAAGCCCGAAAGGCTTTTCTTGTAGTTATTTTATAGATTTTTGACTTTCTGCTTTTGACTAGCAAATTTTTAGAAAAAATTTGCGTTACCCTTCCTGAGTTTTTATTTCAGTAATTATTCTTTTTCTAATATTACTCATCATTTTTTTGTCTCCTCTTAAGGTGATTTTGGCATTTTCTCTCCCTACACCAAGCTTGTTTTCCTCAAAAGTATATGAATTTCCAGATTTATTAATTACTCCATATAATACTCCGGTATCAAGTATGTCTCCGGCTACAGAAATACCTTCATTGTACATAATATCAAATTCACAAGCTCTGAAAGGGGCAGCTACTTTATTTTTTACAATTTTGGCCTTGACCCGATTCCCGATGATTTTTTCCCCTTGTTTGATTTGTGCTGATCTTCTTACATCTATTCTGACAGATGAATAGAATTTAAGGGCATTTCCTCCGGAAGTTGTTTCTGGACTTCCAAAAAATACTCCAATTTTATGCCTGATTTGATTAATAAATATTACTATTGTTTTTGTTTTTGACACTATTCCTGTTAATTTTCTAAGTGCCTGGCTCATTAATCTGGCTTGTAGACCCATGTGTTGGTCGCCCATTTCTCCTTCTATTTCTTTGCGTGGCACTAAGGCGGCTACAGAATCCACTACAACAACATCTACAGCATTTGATCGCACTAATGTTTCCAGTATTTCCAGGGCCTGTTCTCCTGTGTCTGGTTGGGAAATTAATAATTCATCAATGTTTACTCCTATGTTTTTAGCATATTCCGGATCCAGGGCATGTTCAGCATCAACAAAAGCAGCTATTCCCCCTAATTTTTGAACCTCGGCTATTATATGTTGGGCAAGAGTAGTCTTTCCGGAAGATTCCGGTCCAAAAATTTCAATAACTCTTCCGCGCGGAACACCATTAATCCCAAGCGCTATATCCAGCGACAGACAACCAGTAGAAACGGCGTCAACATCTGTTTTTCTAACTTCGCCGAATTTCATAATTGCCCCATCTCCAAATTTATTTTTTATTTGTTCCATGGCTTGGTTTGCTGCTTGTGATTTTTCGCTAATTTTTTCTTTTTCATTATTTTGGGGGACGCTTTTTGTTGGTTTTTTGGTCATAAAATTAAAATTATATTGTAAAATATTTAATAATAAAATTTTATTTATCCACATCTATTATAAATTATATACGAACAAAAACCGAAAGTCAATGTGGATAAATTAATTTACTAATATTTTTCTAATAATCTCATTTTTTTTACTATATTTTTTTTGTGCGGTAATGGAGATCAGATTGAGCCCCTCTTTTAAACTTATCCTTTTAGAGAAGGATCCATAGACATCAACCAACACTAAATCTTCGTTTATATAAATTTGTACTTCCTGTTCTGTGATTCCGGTAATTTCTATGAATTTTTTGTCTGTAGTTAAATCTTTTTCAGGATAAGAAATAAAAAGCTTTGGGGGAGAGATGATGTTATTAATAAAGAAACCCAAATACACAAGAAAAGAAAGAACAATTAGTATTATGATGATATTTTTTATAATTTTAGGGATGCATAAAAAGTAATGTTTTTCAGGAATTTTTTTTGAAAATAAATTTTTTCTTAATTTTTTTTGATAAGAGACATCATCCCCATCTAATAAATTATCAAAATTTTTTGTATCAATATTTAAAAAAAGGGCATATTTTTTTAAAAAATTTTTAGAATAAACACCAGTTGGCAGCTTTTCTAGTTGGTTATTTTCCATGGCCTCCAGATATTGAACATTAATCTTTAGTTCACTAGCCACCTCCTTTAAACTTATTCCTTGTTTTTTTCTTTTGGTGCGCAGTTGATCGGATAAAGTTTCCTCTAATAATATCTTTTGTTTTATAAATGAGTTCATGAATGTAAAAATTTTGCCTGCTCAAAATCAAGCAGGCAAAAAATGATAATTTTTTGATTATGGTTATTATACTTGGTTTTATTGCCAGACGCCGATTTTGCTGATTCCAAAGATTTTTAAAATAAACATAATAATCGTGTAACTGGTAAAGACTACGACCATTCCGATTACAGCGCCAGTTATTACTCTTTTGGCCTGTGTAACTGTTTCACTGCTTCCAGAGGAGACAAGAAACATTACACCACCTATAACAAAAGCTAACAACGCCAAAGACCCAGTAATAGCTAAAATAATTCCAGCTAAATTTATTATTACATTTCTTACATCTTCCAGGGTGCAACCTCCACCTTTTATACAGGATATATTACCCAACAACGAATCCGCTGCCAAACATTGGTTTGTAAAAATAAGATTTAAAAAAAGTATTGATAAGAATAGTATAAATATTTTTTTTGAGTTCATAATTATTTTTTAATTGTTTGTTGAATTTTTCTAACCCCAAAGCTTATGGCTTCTTCCGGCTCTTTTTGTCCGGAAACAACAGAATCAATCATTTCTTGTATAATAAGCTCGGTTGCCTTTGAATCGTGCCCCTTGTACCAGCTTTTAGCAGTAAGCACTTGTTCGGCAAATATTCCGATATTTTGGTCGTCTAATTGTCCGTTTATAAGGGAACGCAGAGCAGTTGGTTTTTGAGTTTTTTGCGTATAATTTTTCGCTTGCTCTTCGCGCGTTATAAATTGTACAAAATCCCAGGCAATATCAGCATTTTTACTTTTTGCCGAAACAACCTCCGTCCAATAGTTGGCAAAATTTATGATTTGGGAATTTCCTTCAATTTGTGGAAGTTTCGAGATGCCAAAGTTTAACTTAGGCGCACGAGCTCGTATATCCGGAAGCATGTAAGCATAGCCGAACATCATGGCGAGCTTATTTTGTACAAACATATCAATAGAATTGTCTAATGTTTTATTCCAACTGTAAATTTCTTTGGCCGGATTAGCAAAATCCATATAAAAACGAAGAGCATCTGATCCTGGATTATAGTCTTTTCCTGTTAATTTTTGGTTGAATTTTACTATACCATCTTCCATCATTTCTGTTCCGTTTTGCATCATTAAAACAGAGAGAATGTCTGTATTTCTTTCAATGTTATAAGCCCCGCCTAGCGCTATTCCTGATTGAATTATTTGACCCTTATTGTTTTGTTTTGTAAGTTTTTTTACATTTTGTTGAAAATCTCTATTCCAATATTCTGAGGGAGAGGTTATTCCGGCATTATTAAACAAATCTCGATTATAAAACATGGCTAAAGTATCAATAAAGAGGGGCAAGCCGTAGATGCGTTCTTGATTTTTTTCTTTGTCTTTTATAACTACATCATCATATACAACATCAAAGTATTTATCTTTTAATTCTTTAAGGGTTATGCTTTTTGTGGTTCTAAGCTCAGGAATTATTTCTTTTTTTAATGTCCCTCGTTCTACTGGGTAGGCCATAGTTATGAATTCAGGCATCGGAGTTATAAGTCTGTTGTCCTGATATTTTTTAATCCATGTATTGTGGATAGAAAATATATCAGGGGCCCGGTCAGTAGCAAAGGCTTCTATTAGCTTTTCTTCAAATTCTTCATATCGAAGTTTGGTATAATTGATTTTTACAAAAGGATGTAATTGGGTGTATTTAGCAATAATTTCATTAAAAACATCGGGACCATCCCAAACTCGCCAATAGTTTAGTTCCACATTTTTCATTTTTTCTTTTACTTCTTGGCTTACATACCTACATCCAAATCCGGATGTTAAAAATATTGTGGATATTAACAGCAATATAGATATTTTGGTTTTCATAGTTATAATAAAATTATTGGTTAATTCTATTAATTATTATAACATATTAAGGTCGTTCACCCAAGGATTAATTAAAAATATAAAAATATACTATTTGATGATAAAAATTTTGAAATCCATAAAAACATTAATTTCACAGCAAGCTAATAAAAAATTATATAACACATGAGATTGGTCGATAATTTAGAGCTTCGCTAATATGAATTGTTTGAATTTGCGGTTCTTGTTCTAGGTCAGCTATGGTTCGGGCAAGTTTTAAAATGCGAAAATATACTCTAGCGGATAGGTACATGTGATTTACGGCATTTTTTAAAATATGTTTTGATTCTTCGTTTATTTGGCAAAAATTTTTTACGGCCTCGGAAGTCATTTCTGAATTAGTGAAAAATGGTAAATCTTTAAATCTAGTAGCCTGAATGTCGCGCGCTATTTGTACTCTTTTTTTTATTACGGCAGATGTTTCCCCGTTTTCTGTTTCGTGTAATTTATCAAACTCTACTCTTGGAACCTCGATATGAATATCAATACGATCTAAAATCGGACCAGATATTTTTTTGTTATAATTTATGATCTGTGAGGAAGAACAAGTGCATTCTTTGTTTGGGTCAGAATGAAAACCACAGGGACAAGGATTCATAGCAGAAATTAAAATGAATTTTGCCGGAAATGTTAGATTGCCAGCGATACGGCTAATATGTATAATGCCATCTTCAAGTGGTTGTCTAAGATTTTCCAAGGTTTTTCTGGAAAATTCCGGAAATTCATCCAGAAACAAAACCCCCCTATGGGCCAGAGATATCTCTCCTGGTTTCGGCCAAGCGCCGCCGCCAACGAGTGCGGTTCCGGAAGATGTGTGGTGCGGCGACCTAAATGGTCTGCTCGTAACCAGCGAGTCGTCCCTGGACAGTTGTCCAGCTACACTGTAGATTTTTGTTACCTCCAAAGCTTCTTCGAATGATAAATCCGGCAAAATAGAGGGCATGGTGCGGGCTATTAATGTTTTACCGGATCCGGGAGGGCCGCCCATCATCATATTATGAGCTCCGGCGGCAGATATTTCCATGGCTCTTTTTACATTTTCTTGTCCTTTGATGTGCGACATGTCGTACATAATTTCTGTATTACTAAAATTAACTTTTTGGAACTCCAGGGCGCTTATTTTCTCTTTTCCCTGAAGATGGCTTATTAATTCCTTTAAGTTTTTAACAGGGATAATTTCTAAATCTTTTACCAAGCTCGCCTCCTTGGCATTATCTTGGGGAACAAAGATTGTTTTTATGCCTTTTTGCTTGGCACGGATGGCAATTGGAAGTATGCCGTTTACACTGCGCAGGTCCCCTGATAGCGCCAGTTCCCCGACAAATATTATTTTGGAGAAATTTTGGTTGACGCTGATTTTATTGGTAACAATCAGGACACTAACAGCAATCGGCAAATCATAGCTCGGACCGTGCTTTTTTAAATCGGCCGGTGCTAAATTTACAGTTACTTTTATTTTTGGAAAATCAAATCCGGAGTTTTTAATAGCACTTCTTACCCTTTCTCTTGATTCTGAAACTGCCATATCGGGAAGTCCTACAATACTGAATGTGCCATATTCTCCACCGCCAGTATCAGCCTCCACTTCTACAATTTCGGCATCCAAACCAATAACTGCAGATGATAATACTTTTGATGACATAATTTATTTAACTTAAAACTTAAAATTAAAAACTAAAATTTAAGGAGCCGCTTCGCGGCATTATTTTTTTAATTTTTATTTTATAGGTCTTTGTTTTTAGATTAATAAAATTATTTTTATTATAGCAAAAATTTTTTATATATCCTAATATTAAGTAAAATCTTGTGAAAACTTTATTTTTTTTAGATTTAGTTCTATAATAATAAACGAAATAAAAGATGCCCGATGTTTGCGATAACACTGGGTATTTATTTATACTTATTTTTAAATCAATTTAACTTGTTTAATGCGTTTGCTGATTATGCAGATATTAGAAATTTTGCATTTTGAGTTTTGCATTTTGCATTTATAATTTTTTATGTCCAAATTACAAGAGATTTTCAATCGCATGCTTGAATCAAAAAAGGAACAAAGGGAAATAAAAAAAATGTATCGAGATGCATTGTCAACTTCTAAAGTGTATCAAGATGTACTGGAAGAATTAAAAGTTTTAAAAGACAGGAAGAAAAAAATAGAAGATAATATTAAAGATAATTTTCGCAGCGAGTTTGATAAATTAGATACCCTGAAAACAGACATTGAAAGCGATAAAATGCTTATTAGTGATGTGGCGATTAATCAGCTTGTGAAGGGGGAGATGGTGGAAATTACAGATCAGTATGAAAATAAATACGAACCCATATTTTCAGTGAGATTCAAGAAGAGATAAGCGCTTTATGAGTTAAAAGTATTTTAAATAACAAAAAACCGCTTTGAGCGGTTTTTTGCGTATATAATTTATTTTTGATTTAGATTTTTAAATCATCTACACTTGAAGTATCAATTGAACCTCTTTCAGCTGGACCTCTTCTTGATCCTTCTGGTTCGTTAATTTTCAAATTAACTCTTGCGTTGTTCTTTGCACCAACGATCTTTAATAAAGTTCGAATAGCTTGAGCGGTTTGTCCTCTTCGTCCAATAACATATCCCATATCTTCAGGATTGATGTTAAGAGTTAAAAGAACTCCTCTTTCGTCAACGATTCTTTCGGTGGATACATCTCCTGGATGTGCCACAATTGTTTTAACCACGTACTCTAAGAATGCCTGGTCATTTACTTGTTCAGCCATAAGTTTAGCTTGTCTCTTTCAAAGTGATAACTTAAACTTTTTCAATAAACAGTTTAGTTGGATCAAATTTGAAAGTACTCTTAATTTTTAGTTATAACCCTGTGTGGGTTATTTATGTTATAATTATAACATATTTACAAAATTTGTCAAGTCCTATTGATTTTTTTACTAAAATTACTTATTTTCTTTCGGTGTTTCTTCTTTTAATTCCTCTTTTACTTCTTCTTTCGCTACTACTTCTTCCTTTTTTTCTTCTACGGGTTTTTCTTCTGTGGGGGTTTCCTTTTTTTCTTCCTCTTTTCCGCCCTTTTTCTTGGTTTTAGCGGAAGATGATTTTATTTTTTCACCTTTTATGATACCTTTTTCTATTAAAAGATTATTAACCGTTATAGACATTCCTGATCCGTTAGCTATCCAATGTTCAATCCTATCTTTTTTAACAACCAATTCTTTAGTAAAGGGGTTGTAAGAACCTAAAATTTCTAAATTTCTTCCATATGGATCTTTAGATTTTTCGGAAATAATTAAGCGATACATTGGTTGTTTCTTTTTTCCAATTCTAGACAATCGTATTGTTAACATAGTTTGTTAAATTTAAAATAAATTAATTAAAAGCAGCATAAAATACAAAATAAAGAGAGCTAAACTATTTTATATTTTACTTGATTACCTTAACAAATAGAGATTGTTTCGTCAATATTGACAAAAAAATTGAATTGTGTTATAATGGAAACACAATTAACGATCTTTTATATTTTTTATATTTTTTTATATTTCAAATTGAAAGGATGGTTTTAATGGGAAGAAAAATAATTATTGAAGTAACTCTAGAATGGCTTAGGGCGACCGATGATTCTTTTATTAAAAAAATCAGAGAAAATATTTCGAGATGTTCTCCCGATGATAAAAAAAATATTTCTTGTATGCATTTTTCTGGAGAATGCGGAAAAATGTCTAGAGGAATAAATTTTCGTCATTCTCGCAGGGAGTTGAGTCTTGGAAACATTCTTTTGGGGGCAAAAAAACAGTCTCGTAGGGCAAGAGTTGGTGAAATTATAAACAACCCGGATTGTGAACATGCATATAATACGGGTTTGTATGAAATACCAGCAAGGGGTGGTGAGTTAATTCCTGCTAAACAAAAGTGGGCGTATATTGAGGGTCACGGAAAACGCGGACGAGATTACTATAAGGAAGAACGCCGGAATGCTGGGATCGTGAGAAAAAGATGTTCGCAGACCGGTCGTATCACTCGTCGGCGCAAATTTCAGGGAACACCACCACACACCAGAACTATGAGCATTTTGATGGCTACGCTGGAAAATGCAGCCCAAGAGGCCATGAGTCTTGAGCGCGAACTTTTAACATCTTAATCAAAAAAGGCCCGGACTGAGCAATTCAAATCCGGGCCTTTAAAATTGTATAAATTATAATTATAGGGCGTGTCATTCTGAACTTCATGCCCGAAGTGCTATATCGTTGCAGGCGGGGATTCAGAATCCCAGCCTATCGGCAGGCAGGCATGTTGTTTTGAACACGTATTACGCGATGGATCCTGAATCAAGTTCAGGATGACAGAGGAAAAGTTTTTAATTTTTAATTTGTATTTTTAAATTTGTTTGTTTCTTGTGTCCTTGTATCTTGTAACTTTTTTGATTATTGTAAATTTTCTAATTCTTGTCTCCATTTTGCCAGATTTTCTTTTTGTTGATTTATTATTTCTTCAGGCGCATTGTCCGTGAAAGCTTTATTGCTTAATTTTTTTTCGGTATTAGCAATTAATTTTGTTAAATTTTCTTTTTCTTTTTTTATTCTCTCTTTTTCCTTTTCCATATCTATCGCGCCGATTAAATATATCTCAATATCGCCGACTGTTACATGGATTTCATTGGCATATTTTTCTTTATGATCAAGAATGATTAATTCTTCAATACCAGTACGAAGTCCTTTGATTAATTCGGTTTGTGATGTAATCAATTCTTTTTTAGTCCCGGCATAAATATATGCTTTTATTCTTTTGTTCGGCTCTACTCTGTTTTCAGATCTGGCATTGCGAATGCTTTTTATAATATCCATGATTAAATCAAAATTTATTTCATGTCCGTTGCTTAGATTGATTATCTCGCTATAATCTTCCGCATTCGGCCATTTAGCCGCCATAAGCATGCTTTTTCCCTTTTTCATTTCGCTCCATATCTTTTCCGTAATAAATGGTGTAAAGGGGTGAAGCATTTTAAGGATATCATTTAAGATTTTGAGCAAAATATCATTTTTTATGTCATTTTTTTCAAATTTACTTACCTCTAAATACCAGTCAGCCAGATATTCCCAGGTAAATTCCCGCAAGCGCTCCCCAGCTTGTGAAAACTTATATTCCTCTATATCGCTTGTTATGTTTTTTATTAAATCGCTGTTTTTTTGGAGTATCCAGACATCAGCGAGCGTTAATTTGTCCCGGCAGTCCAGACCGGACATTTGACACTCCGTGTTTAGTTTGCGGGATTCAAAATTTGAAATTATGAAGCGGCTAATGTTCCAGAGTTTGTTTATAAAATTTCTATATCCTGCTATTTTTTCTTCTGAAACTCGAACATCGTTTCCGGGGGTAGAGCCGATTAAAAGCGAAAGGCGAACCGCGTCTGTGCCGTATTTTTTTATCATATCCAAGGGATCAATTCCATTACCTTTTGATTTACTCATTTTTTTACCATGAGCGTCCAGAACCATGCCGTGAAGATAAACATTTTCAAACGGAATTTCACCCAAAGCAAAAAAACTCATCATGATCATGCGGGAAACCCAAAGAGTAAGAATTTCATATCCGGTTTCAAGAACTTGAGTCGGATGAAACTTCTTTAAATCCCCGTTCTTTTTTCCGTCCAGAAAATTTTCCGGCCAACCCAAAGTAGAAAATGTCCACATCCCGGAAGAGAACCAAGTATCCAGCGAATCTTCATCCTGCACCCACCCTGCGCCCTCTGGTGCTTTTTCCCCAACATAGATATCAACTTTTGACTTTTGACTTTTGACTTTTGACTTGGTTTGATACCAAACCGGTATACGGTGTCCGAACCAGATTTGTCTGGAGATGCACCAATCGTGGAGATTTTCCATCCAGTGCAGATATCTTTTTTCAAATCTTTCCGGAATGAAATTAATATCATGCTTTTGAGCAGCTTCAATTGCTGCTTCTTTGAGCGATTTATTTCCCAATCTTTTTATTTTTTTATCTACTAATACGAACCATTGTTTAGAAGGAAGAGGCTCAATGGGGGTGTCGCAACGATAACAAACCGATAATTTATTTTCATAGTTTTCATCAATGTGATCAATTAACCCCATTTTCTCCATATCGGCGACAATTTTTTTGCGAGCCTCTTTTGTGGTCATTCCGGCATACTTGCCGCAGTTATCCATCATGCATCCGTCTTCGTTGATAATTTGTTTCATTGGGATATCGTTTTTTTGCGCCATTTCATTATCGGCAAAGCTGTGCGCCGGTGTTACTTTTATTGCCCCTGATCCGAATTCCATGTCTACATGTCGGTCGGCAATTACGGTAATTTCGAAATCGCCCAATACGCCCGGAATCATGTATTTTTTGCCAATCATATCTTTATACCGCTTGTCGCTAGGGTGTACCGCCACAGCCGTATCGCCGAGCTTGGTTTCCGGCCTCGTGGTAGCGAGTACGAAGGGGCCGTATTTTATCCAGTATAGCCTGGTTTTTGATTCTTTGTATTCCACTTCATCGTCGGCCAGAGTGGAATGGCACCTGGGGCACCAGTTTACAATTCTTTTTCCACGGGCTATTACGCCCTCATTATACATATCAACAAACATTTTTTTTACGGCTTTTTCTCTCGGGCCGTCTAGCGTGAAGGCGGTGCGCGACCAATCAAGGGACGCTCCCATTTTTCTGGTTTGATTTAGAATTGTGGATTGTGTAACGCGCAGAAAATCCCAGACGCGCTCCAAAAATTTTTCTCGCCCAAGGTCATGTCTTGTTTTTCCCTCTTCTTTGAATAGTTTTTTCTCTACTACATTTTGCGTAGCAATTGCCGCGTGATCCGTGCCTGGGAGCCAGAGGGTTCTATATCCCTGCATTCGTTTGAATCTGATCATTAGATCTTCAATAGCGAGCATGGAAGCATGTCCCAAGTGCAATTTGTCGGTAATATTTGGCGGAGGTAAGATAATGGTGTAGGTTTTGGCTGTCTCGGATAAATTTAATTTATCCGGATTAAAAAAACCAGAATCTTCCCATTTTTTATATATCTTGTCTTCATGCTTTTGTGGTTCGTATGTTTTTGGTAGTTCTTTTGATTTTGTCATATTATAAATCATTGTTTGTATTTAATTTATGATAATACCGTACCAGATTTAGTTGAAAATTTCAAGAAATAAAAAAGAGCCCTGCCAACAAGACTCTTTATTTTACATATATTTTAATCCTAAGAGGGCAAGTGAATAAGCAAAAGTTAGATTGTATAAAGCATGCATGCAGGTTGAACAAATTAACGGTTTTAATGTTTTTCCCTGAAAGCCCCCGCATTTTAGATATACAATGCATATTAAAAAGCCACCAACCCCTTGCGTGGCAACAATATTTAGAATTCCGCCGTGCAAATAACCAAATATGGCAGATAAGATGATTGCAAAGCAGAGTACTGTTTTAGGGGTGCTAAATTTAACAAAAAAAGAAAGTGGAAGTCTGAATATTATTTCTTCTAAGAAGGCAAGCATAAAGACTACAAACGGGAAACTATATGATAGTATGGAGATGTTGCCGTGTTGTCCTGATTTGGAAAAAATATTATCAGTAAAGAATAAAATAATTAAGCAAAATAAACAGTAAATCATGTCTATGATTAAAATTTTTAAAATAAATATTGGAACTCGTCTGCCTTTTATTTCTTCCTGTAGCCAGTAAATAAATTTGTCCAAAGCACCCCCTATTTTAAGTGGATTAAAATATTGTAAATTTTCCAAAGAGCAAATTATTAATATCTTAAAAATAGTTTATTATCACGCATCTGTCAAAAAAATTTACAATTAAATATTTAGTTTTAAAAGAAGTGTTTTTCTTCTTTTTTTCCTCTTTTTATTAAAATTTCATTTTGTATTTTATGTCGTGTTTTAATTAAAATAAGCATATATTTTTAGTATGAAATAAAAATTTTGTCAAATTATTTAGTTTTTTTTTACACTTTACTTTTTAAAATTTTTTTGCTATGATTGTAGTATAACAACGCTCGCGCAAGGGTGTTTTTATTAAGTTTTATTGACTTTTAATTTTTAATTTTACAAATTTTTGACTATCTTTTTATGCGCACCAAAACCACAAAAAGCAATATTTCTGAAAAAGGGAAAAAACGTATTGGTTTGACGATAAAAATTCAAAAACATATAGCCAAAAAACATAAAATTTTAAAGAAAATCAAGCCGCAAGCCCATGAAAAAGGGGAAAAGATAACCGCCTCACAGAACACAAAAACAGACAATTTAAATAAAGGCTATCGAAATATAAAAGTAGAAAGAGAAAAAGAGTTTATTATGTGGAGTGGGGTGACATTCTTTATGATATTAATTATTTTTTGCTGGGCCTATAACACAAAAATTGTGCTTCAGAAAATAAGCCATGAAAGTGAGCAGCTTCCAAAAATTGAACTTAATCAAATGTTTGAACAGATTAGTGACAAGATTAACGAAGTTGAGCAAAAAATTAATTTAACAGAAGAAAATACAAACATAGAAATAAAGGAACAGGAGAAACTAGACACAGAAACGCTAGAAGAATTAAAAAATAAATTAGAAAATAATTAATTTACTATTTAAATCCGCTAAGGGATTTTCTCTTAAAAGGAGATGCGGGATTAAATTATAATATAACATGTCCAAGAAAGAAAAAAAGCAAAACAGCCTACCAACTGGCGGAAAAAAGAAAGAAGTTTCCAAAAAATCAATAATTAAAAAGATTTTACCTAAAGCAGCCAAGGGGATTGTTAAAAAAAGCGAAAAATCCAAGAAGCCGATTATTAAAAAAATAACATCTAAGCCAAAAATAGGGAAAGAGGAAAATAAAACTGAGAAGATTGCAGTCCCTGTATCAAAGTCTGAAATAGTGGAAAATAAAAAAACAGAAAAGATTATAGAAGGCGAAAAAGAGGTAAAAGAAGAACCCCAAAGGGAAATTCCAAAAGAAAGCGTGGTTTCGCGAATTGTAACCGAAAGACAACAGACAAATTTTGGTCTTGTGGAGCCATTATCAATAACCAAGGAGATGAAACAGTCTTATTTGGATTATGCTATGAGTGTTATTGTGCAGCGCGCCCTGCCGGATGCCAGAGACGGAATGAAGCCAGTGCATCGCAGGATTTTATATGCGATGTGGAATATCGGTCTTCGCTCTAATGCTAAATTTAGAAAATCTGCCAATGTGATTGGTGAGGTGCTTGGTAAATATCATCCGCATGGCGATACGGCAGTTTATGATTCCATGGTCCGCATGGCGCAGGATTTTTCCATGAGATACCCGTTTGTTAAGGGGCAGGGAAACTTTGGGTCTATGGACGGAGATTCACCGGCTGCAATGCGCTATACTGAAGCTAAAATGTCCGCTATTTCTGAAGAATTATTAACTGATTTAGATAAAAATACTGTAGATTTTATTCCAAATTATGACGGTTCACAGAAAGAGCCAAGTGTTTTTCCGGCTAAGCTTCCGGGGCTTTTATTGAACGGAACCATGGGTATTGCAGTTGGTATGGCCACTAATATTCCGCCGCATAATTTAAGCGAATTAATCGGAGCGATTACCCATTTAATCGATAATCCGGAAGCGAGCATAGAAGATTTAATGGAGTTTGTGAAGGGTCCTGATTTCCCGACAGGAGGAATGATTTATAATAAAAAGGACATCCTGCAAGCATATTCTACGGGGAGAGGGGGGATAGTGATGCGCGGAAAGGCGGATATAGAAGAAAGTAAGAGTGGAAAATTCAAAATTATAATTTCTGAAGTCCCATATCAGTTGAATAAGGCTACTTTGGTTGAAAAAATTGCTGAATTAGTAAAGGATAAAAAATTAGACGGAATTCGCGATTTGCGCGATGAATCTGACAAAGATGGGGTGCGGGTAGTGTTGGAATTGAAAAAAGATTCATACCCTAAAAAAATATTAAACAGTTTGTATAAATTAACCCAGCTGCAGCAGACCTTCCATGTAAACATGCTTGCTTTAGTTGATGGAATTCAGCCTAAGGTACTAACCCTAAAGATGGCCCTGGTGGAATACATCAAGCACAGACAGACGGTAATTATCAGAAGAACTCAATTTGAGCTTGATAAGGCAAGAGCCAGGGCGCATATTCTGGAGGGTTTGATGATTGCCTTGAATAATATTGATGCTGTTATCAAGGTGATAAAAGCGTCTAAGGACAAAGAGGTGGCTAAACAGAATTTGATGAAGAAATTCAAGCTTTCCGAGCTACAGACTATTGCTATTTTGGAAATGAAATTGCAAAATTTGGCGAATTTAGAGAGATTAAAAATAGAGAATGAGCTCAAGGAAAAGAAAAAATTAATAAAAGAACTTGAAGCAATACTTAGCTCTAAAACAAAAATTAAAAATATCATTAAAGAAGAAATAGCGGAATTAGATAAAAAATTCGGTGGCGAGAGAAGAACCAGGGTAATGAATCATAGTGTAAAAGAATTTTCTACCGAAGATTTGGTGCCAAATGAAAAGGCTGTAGTACTAATGACTCGTGACGGATACCTAAAGAGGCTTGCTCCGGATACTTTTAAGGTTCAGGGCCGTGGTGGTAAGGGGGTTATCGGCCTTTCTACTAAAGAAGAGGATATGGTTGAATTTATGTTTACAACCATGACACATAGTGATGTATTGTTTTTTACCACCAAAGGAAGAGCATTCCAACTAAAGGCCTATGAAATACCGCAAACATCAAGAACTGCCAAGGGGCATGCAATTGTAAATTTTTTGCAGCTTTCCGGAGAAGAGAAAGTAACCACCATCCTACCACTTGATTTGATTGCTCAAAGCAAATTTTTATTCTTTGCCACTGAAAAAGGATTGGTAAAAAAGGTGAAATTGGAGCAGTTTCGAAATGTCCGCAAATCAGGTTTGATTGCCATTAAAATAAAAGGAGACGATAAATTAATATGGGCCAAGCCAACCTTGGGCGATAGCCAGATTCAGCTTATTACCGCTAACGGCCAAGCCATCAGATTCAAAGAGACTGATGTGCGCGATATGGGAAGGGGAGCTTCCGGGGTTTATGGTATGAGGCTTAAAAAAGATGATATTGTGATTGGCATGGGAGTTATAATTTCTGATAAAAATGAAGAGAAAAAATATCAGGTTTTATCGGTGATGGAAAAAGGGTTCGGAAAAAGGACTCCGCTTAATTTGTACAAGATTCAGGGGCGCGGCGGATCCGGAATTAAAACTGCCAAGGTTACTTCTAAAACCGGCAAGTTGGTGAATGCTTTTGTGGTAAATATGGAAGTAATGAAAGAAAAAGATATTGTGATTATTTCAGAAAAGGGACAAGTAATCAGGCTTCCTTTTTCATCTGTAAATCAGAGCGGCAGGGACACACAGGGCGTGAGATTAATGAGATTTAAGGATGCGGGAGACAATGTGGCTTGTGTGACTTGGGTGTAAGGATTTTAGATTTACGATTTTTTATTTTTGAATTAAAAATTTAAATAAAAGAAGAAGAGGGACACCTTGCGGTTTCCCTCTTTTTTGTTGGCGGGCGCATCATGCCGCACCCTTTTTTTCTAGATTGAAAGTCGGAGTTTCTCTTTTGGCGAAGATGCCGAATGTGGCGCAGTTTTCTGTAAATTTTCCCTTAATAGGACAGGTATTACAGTCTGAATTGCTGCAAATAAACTGTCTTTCTTCTTTTGTTAATGAATTGAAATTCTTTTTTGCCTTCTCTGTTAACTCCTTGTAGTTAAAGTCTTTATTTTTCTTTTTGGTCATGATAACCTCCTTGGTTTTGAGTGGATTATTGATATTTTAAATATAGCATAATTTTATTAATTTGTCAAATTAAATTTTTTTCATATCAAATAATTAATATCAAAATAATTAAACAAAAATATATCCTTGAATAAGGATATATTTTTGTGCGGAGAGGGTGGGACGATGTTGGAATGTATGTAAGCAATTATTTTTAAATATATTTTTGTAATTCTTTAAAGCCATAAGAATTCTTAACAACATTTTCCATATATTCTAAATCTAATTTATTATTCTTAAAGGGCATCGGAATTTTCATTTTTTTGAGTTTTGTTAAATTTAACTTTCTATAATAGTTATATCTCCATTGGTGATTTTTTATCATTACTGAAATATAAAATAATAAATATGGATTATATTCATTTTTTAGCGTTAAAACCGCATTGTCTCCACTAGTTATAAAATCGTCAAATTGAAAAAATGTTTCTCCAACACTTCCATTTAATGCAACAGACAAACACTTACCTTTAAAATTAGGTTCTTCGTCATAATATCCTGATATTCCATTATTCTTTGAACTTGTTGTAACATAAGGAACACCGCCATTCTCTAATTGATTTTGAGGTAAAGCTGTTTTTTTGTTTAATTCACACAAACCATTTTCTTGTTTGTCTTTCAAGTAAATAACGGGGATCAATTTAATATTTTTATTTTCTTTAATTTTTAATTTCCCCTTTTTCTCTGGTGTGTTTTCTTTTATAAAAGTTTCATAATTTATTTCACTTTCTATTAATTTAACTTCTTGTGCCTTAATTCTTTTCGGAGTGATTTGTCTTCCGTACTTATATTTCCATTTATTTAATCTAATTTGGTATGCAATTTGGTATAATTTTTCAATATTAATATCTGCTTTTGGTAAAAGAACCATACAATTATTATCAACACAGCAATCCTTATCTTGAACAAAAGCTTGACCAATTGTCCCAACTCTTGGAACTGTTATAAAAGGAGCTTTATAATAACTTTGGATATTATAAAAATCATATACTCCATTTTCATCACCTTTTGAAGATATTAATGGAGTATTGCCATATTCCCCCTCAAGAAAACTTTTACTTTCGTACTCTTTTTGTCCATATTCAACATCAAAAAGAGAACCAATTGTTGTAACTGCTTTATTTATCATGTTGATTTAATTGGTTATAAAATTTAATTTTAAAAGCAATTGATTCTCTTATCATTTTTTCAATTCCTCTCTCTATCTCTTCGTGCGTTGGTATTTTACTATCAATATAAGCTTCTGGCACTAATTCATAATTTTTATCTTCTGTATCTAGTTTGCAAATTTTTTTAAACTCTGGTATATCTTTAAATAATAAATTTTGATTAACTAAAAATGCTCTCAATTCTTCTTTAATTTCTTTAATTTGATTTCTTTCTCTTTCTTCATCAAAAATTCTTACTCCTTTTTTCTTTCTAAAGCCATCGGTAACACCTCTTGCAAAATACACATTTTGATTATTAAAATTATGAGGAATGCCCTTTTTTATAAACACTCCTATTGTTCCAACACTTACAGGATAAAAAAGATCCTCTGGAAATGTTACCACTGATAATAAAGAATTATTTTCTAACAACTCTTTTCTCCAAGATTTTCCACTCCCACCTTCAACCATTACAGAAATCGGAACTATAGCAAAAAGAATACCACCATCTTGCATTTGAGAAAGTGCGTAATTAATAAAATGCCTTTCTTTATCTTTTTCAGTCTTTAAAGCAAAGGGCGGATTCATTAACACTTTAGTAATAACTGGATTTTTAGTTAATTCATTGCTGGTTCTTTTCACAAATTCACCTGTTTGATTTCCCTTTTTATTAGTTAATTCTATATTTTTTTGAAAACAATTTCCCTCACTCATGTTATTTCTTCCGTCTCCTCTAAAAATCATATTCACAAGTGCAAGTGCTACAACTTCATCATCTTGTTCAATTCCAAAAAGATTATAATTTTTAAATTTTTCAATTTGTTTATCACTTGAATTTTTTTTAATATAATCAAAAGATGAAACCAAAAAACCGCCAGTTCCGCATGTCGGATCAAGAACATAATCATTACAACTTACATCTAAAACTTCAACTGCAAATTCAGTTACATGTCTAGGGGTCAAAACAATACCTATTTCTTTCGCACCATTTCCATATTTCAGAAATTTCTCATAGAATTCTCCTAGAATATCTTTCCCAGAGGCCATTGCATTCTTAATATCTAAAGCCTCTAACTCTTTGTGTGTATTTTTTATTGCATCCTTATACTTAATGTGATTTTCAGTACTTGGTGGAATTTCTAATTTTAAAAAAGGGAAAAAATTATGTTTCTCTACTTGTCTTAACTTTTTTTCGATTAAATTATTTACATTACCAACGAGAGTGGTTGTATCTTCTTCGCGAAGATCTATCTTGGAACCATCCGACATAGCCAAAACTAACCCTGCAATAAATCTTGCTCTTTTATTTTTATTTATTCCTGCGTTATGTAAAATTTCATTTATCTCTAATGCTGAATCTATATATTTTTCTTCTGGTAAATCTGGAAATTCTGACCATTCGGGCTTATCATGCTCTAAGATATATTGAGCTTGCTTTTTAGAAAGTAAGATGTTTTTTATCTTTCCTTTTTCTAAAAGCACATCTTCCCATTTTCCATTTTTTAAATATTGATTTTTAACTATATAACCGTCTGTATCATTTCCAGCTACTCCAGAAATTAAAACGCATTTGATTTTTTTACTTTTATTAATCTTTTTTGCATATTGATTTTTCGCTTCATCAAGAGCTTGTTCAATCATGTCTCTATCTCTCTTGCTTTCAATTGCCCAAAATTCTTCACTATTAAGCTTTACCACTGCTTCTGGCATATCTCTATCTAAAAGTTTTTTTAATTCTTTGTGATACAGAACTTCATTTTGCTTATAAACTTCACCATCAGGAACTCTGGCTGGATTTTTTACAACCCACCCTAATTTATCAAGCTCTTCCTTAATATAAGTATAAGCATCAACCTCACTATTTTTAGGATTATTTGTATGCATAAAAAAATTTTTAATTACTTTTGATTAATTATAGTATACCATATTTTATATTTTTAAGAAATTTGCTGTATTAGTTCACCACATATTGGACAACATAGCCATTATTGATTAAATAATCCACAGGAGTCTCTAAATTTAGCCCCCAATGGAA
>MFGN01000028.1 GCA_001780285.1 Candidatus Falkowbacteria bacterium RIFOXYD12_FULL_34_57
AAACGTTTCCATTGGGGGCTAAATTTAGAGACTCCTGTGGATTATTTAATCAATAATGGCTATGTTGTCCAATATGTGGTGAACTAATACATGACTTTGAACTTTTGACTTGTTTATGCTATAATTATAATTGAAATATTATTATTAATTATGTTATAATATAACTATGCAAGAAAAAAATTTACAAAAAATTAAAAAATTAAAAATCCAATTAATTTCGGTTGTTTTTTTGCTTGTTTTAGTAGTTGCCTGCGGTTTATTTTTTCCTGATTTGAAGAAAATAGCGCTAGCACTGAATCCAGCAGATTACAATAAGCCGGTTGGTTCTCAATTATTATTAGATGATTGGAATAGGCTGGATGCGGATTTTGTGGCCAAAAGCGGAGATACAATGACCGGCCCCCTAACCTTGCCGGCTGATCCTGTGCAAAATATGCAAGCAGCTACTAAGCAGTATGTTGATAATGGGGGGTATGTTTTTACTAATTGGGGAAGGGCGGATTGTCCGGCAGGCGTTGATAGATTGTATGACGGTTTTACTTTTGGAACTAAGTGGGATGAGCCATATGGAAGCGGAGAAATTCTTTGTATCCAATCAGGGTCAGCCGGTCCGCTAAACACTACAACGGTAAGGGATAAGCTATGGCCAGTTGGAACCGGTGTCGCTAGTTATACACCACCAGGAATAGCTACTAATAGAGAAATAAAATGTGCAGTATGTTATAAGCCGAATAGTGTGTGTTATGAGAATGTTGGGAGCAATTCTTGCGCAGCCGGATTTAATCTTATGTATAGTGGTTATATAATGGGGGGGGTTACCGGAATTGATAATCCAAATAATAAAAATAAAAATAGTCGCCATTGCGTCAATGTTAATTTGGATGGAAGTACGCCAAACAACACTTTTGCCAGTGTGTATGCCGGAACAGTTATTGTTGATAATTCCGATGTTCCCGGGTATACAACTGACAGCTATATTCAATGTTCGATATGTTGCAATTAATAATCAAAAATTACAAGAAAATATTATTTATTTTATTTCTTTTTTTTGTCTGTGTTGCGGGATATTATTTTTATTTTAGTAAAAAAGATTTAATTGATAAACATTTTTTCGCATTTAATATCGGCTTTATTTCAGAAATAAATAATGAGTTTTTAATTATTAGCATTGATAGTCAAGACCCCCTACAAGAAAATAAGGAAAAGAAAAAAAAATATCAAATAGACAAATCCACCACGGTCTTTAGGGAATTAAATCAAGTAAAAAGTGAAAAAGAATTTCGTGAGGAAGAAATAATTTTTAAAAACTATTTATTAAGTGATGTTGAAAATAAGAATAACATAGAGGCTCCAAGTTGGTATAAAGTTGAAAAAATAATATATACAGACTTAAAAATTGGTGATAATGTAAAGGTTTATTATGATAACGAGGATATGGCAGTAAAGATAATACTTTTAAAAAAAAGTTTTAATAATAACGACGATCAGTATATAAAATTGGATAGCAGGCAAAGTTTAAGTGTTTATGGAGAAATTTTAAGAATAGACAAGATTAATAAGATAATTGAAATTAAGAAAACAGACGCCTTTTTAGAAGAAGATTTAGTTAAAAAAAATATAATAAAAATATCTAATAGTACCCAATTTTTTAAAAGGAGGATAAAAGATAATCAAGAATTTTTAAAAGAACAAGAAGAATTTAATAAAAAAATTCAAGAATTAAAAAATTTAAATCAAGGCATAGAACAAATAAAAGCCCCAGAAAGATTTATTGTAGATGGTTATAGCTTTGATAGTTTAATTGTTGGTGATAAGATTTTGGTTAATTATGGTACAACCGATGATAATAAAGATATAAATGCAGAGAAAATTATTACAGATTAATTAACTAAAGTTTTTATTGAAATGTTAGCTTGATTAAAAAGAAAAATATTGTTTAAATATTACTATTTTGAAAAGTCAATTATTTTAAGAATTGACTTATTTTTTCTCTGGGGTGAATATGACAAAAATCATTGAAATAAAAAATTTATCAAAAAAATATAATATAAATAATAAGGCTGGTTATATCACAATTCGTGATTTTTTTTCAGAATTTATTAGTAATCCCATTGGATTAATAAAAGAGGGATTTAATAAAAAAAATAATGATTTTTGGGCGCTGAAAAACATTAGTTTTAGCGTAAACAGGGGGGATATTGTTGGGGTAATTGGTGTAAATGGAGCGGGAAAATCTACTCTTTTGAAAATTTTATCCAAAATCACCCAACCAACAGAGGGAAGAATTAGTATTCGTGGTAGAGTCGCTTCTTTATTGGAAATTGGAACTGGTTTCCACCCAGAACTTACGGGCAGGGAAAATATATATTTAAATGGCACCATACTTGGCATGACCAAGGAGAGAATTGAAGAAAAATTTAATCAAATTGTTCAATTTTCAGGAATTGATAAGTTTTTAGATGTTCCTGTAAAGAGATATTCCTCTGGTATGTATGTTCGATTAGCCTTTTCTGTTGCCGCCCATGTTGATCCAGATATTTTATTAATCGATGAAGTTTTAGCGGTTGGCGATTATGAATTTCAAAAAAAATGTTTAGGAAAGATGGATGAAGTTACTAAAAATAATAGCAGAACAATTATGTTTGTTAGTCATAACATGGAGGCAATTCAGAGTTTGTGTAATAAATGTATTCTTTTAGAAGGTGGAGAAATAAAAGAGTTTGGAAAAACAGATGTTGTTGTTGACAAATATTTGAATTATAAAGAAAATTACTTTATTAAAGAATCAATCGCAGATAATAGGCACATTAAAGGGTTTAAAAATATCTTCGTTGATCAAGTTTATTTTACAAATTTAGAAAACAAAGAATGCGCTGAGTTTTGTATAAAAGAAAGGTTTAATATTAATTTAAGGATAAAAAATAATTCAGGGAAAAATAATAAAATTAATTTTTTTATACTTATCTGTGATAGTGGGGGGAGAGTGGTTCTTAGCAGCTTTCAAAAAGATTTAGTGGAAGATAATTTTTTTTATACAGAAAATTTAAATGAAGTAATAATAGAAATTAATCCGAATATTTTTCTTCCTGGAAAATTTTATGTTTCTGCCGGTATTCTTGATGAACATAACAATTTTGAGGATTGGGTAGAGATGGTAAACGCTTTTACTATATTAAAAAAAAATAAAATAGGAAAAAAATTCGATGGAAGATTAGGTGTTGTTTCTATAAATTTAAAATGGAAAAAAAAATAATATGAAAAAAATAATAATTCATATCATAAGAAGGTTTGCAGGGGTAATAATAGGTTTAGATTTGGCAGAGAGCATTAAAGAACAAAAACAAGTAGAAAATATTAGAAAATCTTTAAAAAGTTGTGGTGAAAAAGTTGCTTTCAGGTTTCCTCTGGTTATAGAAAATAAACACTTGGTAGAAATTGGAAATAATGTTAGTTTTGCGTCTTATGTTCATATTTGGGGAGGGGGCGGAGTTGTTATAGGGGACAATACGATGATTGCTTCTCATGTAGCAATAGCATCCATTGACCACGATTATTGTGTAAAAGATATGAAAAAAACAGTAATAAAAAAACCGGTAATAATAGGGAGTGGTGTTTGGATTGGATCTCATTCTTTTATTTTTCCCGGTGTAAAAATTGGCGACGGGGCTGTTATTGGCGCAAATACTCTGGTTAATAAAAATGTTCCTGATAATGCAATATTTTACGGATCACCAGGGAGAGTTGTGAAGTACAGATCTTTCTCCAAAGAATTAAAAAATTAAATGATTAATCATCTTAAAAAAATTATTAAAAAAACTCCCCTTTTTTATTTTTTTAAATTATATTGGCGGGTTCAAGATTATTTTAGAAAAAAGAATGAAAAAATAAATCCTGGCGCATCCTCTGGTTTGTGTAAATATAAAATTGTAAAAAAATACGCAGAAAAATATAATCTAGACACATTAATAGAAACAGGAACATTTTTAGGGGAGATGGTGAATGCTTCCAAAAATAATTTTAATACAATATATTCAATTGAATCCAATAAGAGGCTTTATGGGTTGGCAAAAAAAAGATTTAAAAAAAATAAAAATGTTAAAATTTTATACGGAGACAGTAGTAATAAGTTGAATAAAGTTATAAAAAAACAAAAAACCCCTGCTCTATTTTGGCTAGATGCTCATTATTCTGGTGGAATTACCACCAAAAAAGAAAAAGAAACCCCCATCAGAGAAGAGTTGGCCCAGATATTTAATAATTTTAAAACGGGAAATATTATTTTAATTGATGATGCGCGTTTGTTTGTGGGGAAAAGAGATTATCCCAGAATTGAAGAAATAAAAAAAATGATTTTATCCAGAAACATGAAAATTAAAATTGAAGAAGATGTAATAATTATTTATTAATATTTTAGAACAAATTATGAAAGGTTTTTTTTTGTTTGTGGTTAGGGGGGTATTAAGTTGTTTGCGAATATCTAAGCTCAGAAAGAAGTTAATTTTTAAATTAAGAGTTTTTGAGTCTTATTTAAAACAAGGTGAATGCAAAAAGTATCAAGATTGTCTTGAGCTTCAGAAAATATATAACATCATTCCACGCGTTTCAGATCGTGATTTTGAGTATCCCTGGGTTATAAAAAATGTAGATATTAAAGAAGGAAGGTTATTGGATGTTGGATCTGCATATAGCGATCTTTTATTTGATTTATTGCCGCAAAAAATAGAAATAAGCGCAATTGATTTAAATAATTTTTCAAAAAATAAAAATATACAATTTGTAATCGGCGATATACGAAAAACAGATTTTCGTGATAATTATTTTGATTGTATAACCTGTGTTTCAACATTAGAACACATAGGGGTTATTGGGAGATATGGAAGCGATGAAGACCCGCGGGGGGATATAAGGGCAGTGAAGGAGATGCACAGAATCTTGAAGAGAGGAGGGGCATTATTGGTTACTGTCCCATATGGAATCAGGGATGTTTTACCAATTAATAAATTATATAACAAAGAAAGGATAGAAATATTATTAAAAGATTTTGATATTTTAGAACAAAAATATTTAAAGTACGACAAGAAATGGGATTTTTGGTTTGAGGTGAACGAACAAGAAGCAAGCACTACTGATATGATAAAAGATGGTTGGTACTCATTAGCATTCATCAAGGCTTTAAAAAAATAAAATCATGAAAAATTTAATTATTAGAAAGATATTAAGAAAAATAGAAAAATTTTTTTATCCATCACCAATTTTTGTTGTTGATGAATATATAAAATGGTTAAGTTATGCCAATGCTGGCATGTTGAACCCGGGAAATATTTATATTTTTGATTATGTTATAAAAAACCTTAAAAGTAATTTTCCCATAATTGAAATTGGTTCATTTTGTGGGTTATCAACTAATGTTATAAATTATTTTGTTTTAAAATATAAAAAGAAAAATTTATTAATTACCTGTGATGAATGGGAGTTTGAAAATATGAAAGATAAATTTGTGGGCAACTCCAATATTAGTTTTAAACAATATAAAGAGTTTATAAAAGATTCGTTTAAGAGAAATGTTTATTTTTTTAGTAAAACAAAACTTCCTCTTACTATTCAAAAAAACTCTGATGATTTTTTTGGGTTATGGGCTAAAAATATCAAAATAAAAGATGTTTTTGGAAGAGATGTTCTTCTTGGTGGAAAAATTAGCTTTTGTTATATTGATGGTAATCATAGTTACGAATTTACAAAGAGAGACTTTGAAAATGTTGATAAATTTTTAGAAAAAGGCGGGTTTATTTTATTTGATGATTCTGCTGATGGTGTGTCGTTTGGATGTGCGAAATTAGCAAGAGAACTTTGTCAAAATAAAAGATATAGTTTGGTTATAAAAAATCCAAATTACTTATTCCAGAAAAATTTATGATCACAATATTTACCATCCCCAAACCTTTTACAGATCCACATATTAATATTATTCAGACCAATGCAATAAAAAGTTGGGTTAAGTTGGGGGTGGATGTGGTGCTTGTTGGTGACGACGATGGAGTCGACGAGAGGGCGCGAGAGTTCGGCGTAAAACATATTCCCAATGTTTTATGTAACGAATTCGGTACCCCACTTTTAAATTCCGCCCTTAGCTTGGTTCGAAAAAAATTTAACAATGAATATTTGGTATATGTGAATGCGGATATTATTTTGTTAAAAAATTTTTTAGATATTTTTAAGTATCTAAACAACTTGGATCAGTTTTTAGTGGTGGGACAAAGGTATATGTTAGAAATAAAAAATGAATTAGAGTTTAATGATGATTGGGAAGAGGAAATAAAAAAAGATCTTCAAAAAAATGGTTTTTTAAACCAGGCCAGATCCGCTCTTGATTATTTTGTTTTTAGAAATAAATCTTTTAAAAATATGCCCGCCTTTGCCGTAGGAAGGGTTTGTTGGGATAATTGGATGATTTATGAATCAAGAAGGAGGCAAATACATACAATTGAAGTAAGGGATATCATTACACCAATTCATCAAAAACACGATACAGTGGCAGGGATTAATGATTCTAAAAATAGAGCAGTTAATCCCGAGGCGCAAAATAATTTAAAATTAGCAGGGGGCGCAAAACACATTTTTAATTTGGATGATACTAGCCATATCTTAGACAAGGATGGGTTACGGGAAAAGAAAACATCGTGGAAGCAATTAGAAAAATATATACAAGAAACCCCGGAAATCTTAAAATATAAAAATTTTTGGGTGATTTTCAGTTTTGGGTACCGAATTTTTAAGTTTGTTGTAAAAAAATTTTTACCAAGAAGATTTTTATGTTGCCCTGATTATGAAATAGCTAAAAAATTTAAGCGTATATATTTTTGCCACATAAGAAAGGTTGGCGGTACCAGTTTGAATCATTCCTTTTTGGCATTATGTGGAGATAATAAGAAAATTTATTCTAGGTTAGTAAATTCAAAAAAACATTATATAAAATGCGGTAACAAGATTTTTGCTGGATGGAGTAAGGAATTAATAGAAGAAGGAAAATATTTTTACGCATTTTCTCATATACCAGTCCATAAACTGAATTTACCGCCACAAACATTCATTATTGGCATTATACGTAACCCCATTGAAAGGGTTTTGTCGCACTATAAAATGCTTTTGCATTTTAAGGAAAAAAAAATCAATCATGAATGCATGAAGGTGGAGGGGGGGTGGCTTGGAGATAGTTTTTCTGATTTTTTAGATCGTGTCCCCAGGAAAGATTTATTGAATCAGCTTTACATGTTTTCTGAAAATTTTAACATTGATGAGGCGATTATAAACATTAAAAAATGCAGCCATGTTTTTTTTACAGAAAATTATAATGAAGGGATTAAAAAATTATCAGGAAAATTAAAATTGGATTTAAAGCCATTTAACGAGAGAAGGGCACAAAACTATTTTAAACCCAAAAAAGAGGATTTGATTAAGTTGGAAAAACTATTGGAACCGGAAATTATTTTTTATAATCAAGTAAAAGAGATTTTTAATTAAAATCATGAAGAAGTTAAAAGAAATAATTAAAAAGATTAATAAAAAAATAAATTTGAAATTATGGAATTTTTTTTATAATGTTGTTTTCATAAAGCCCTGTTATTTGTTGGTTAATAAATTAAATAAAAATAGTATTGTGGTGGATTTTGGCACAGGGAATGATGCAGATTTTTCCATTGCTTTAATAGAGCGATATGGCCTTAAAAGTTTTGGTTTTGATCCCACAAAGAAACATTTTGTGTCTCTTAAAAAAATAGAAGATAAATATCATGGGAAGTTTAATATATATCAACTCGCCTTATCACTTCGGGATAAAAATAAAATTTTTTATGAAAGCGGGGAGAATGTTAGCGGTTCTTTTATGGATGATCACATTAATATAAAAAATGACACAATAAACTCATATAAAGTCAAGGTAATTGCGATTGATGAATTATTAAAATTTTTAAATATAGAGAGAATAGATTTGTTAAAAATAGATGTGGAGGGCGAAGAGTATAAAGTTATTCCAAAAATTAAAGAAGATTTTTTGAGTCGGGTAGATCAACTAATAGTTGAATTTCATCATCATTGTCTGGATAACTACTCATTACAAGATACCCTTGGGTGTGTAGATTTTATTAAGGGTTTTGGTTTTAAGGCGCTAACTTTGGATAAAATAAATTATTTATTTTTTAGGGCATGAAAAATGAAAAGATAAAAATATCATTTGGTGTTATTGTTTTGAATGGAGAACCGTTTATAGAGTATTGTTTGCGCTCGTTATATAAATTTGCGCATGAAATAATAGTGGTAGAGGGCGCAACAGAATTAGCTAAAAATATATCTACGCACGACGGCCATTCTCTCGATAATACTTTGCAAATTTTGGAAAAATTTAAAAAAGAAGAAGATCTGGAAAACAAAGTAAAGATAATTACCAGAGATGGTTTTTGGATTGAAAAAGATGAACAATCGCAGGCATATGCAAAAAGAGCCACGGGAAATTATCTTTGGCAGGTTGATATGGATGAATTTTATAAAGAAGAAGATATGGCGAGCATAATAAAAATGCTAAAAAATGATCCCGGTATTACGGCAGTATCTTTTGAGCAAATTACTTTTTGGGGCGATTTGATTTATAAAGTAGATAGTTTATATTTACAAGCGGGAGCTAAAATTTATCATAGATTGTTTAAGTGGGACAAGGATTATAAATATGTTACACATAGACCACCAACCGTAGTAAACGAAAAGGGGAAAGATTTACGAAAAATAAAATGGGTAATGGCAAAAAAATTGGCAAAGGAAAATATTTTTCTTTATCACTATTCACTTTTATTTCCCAAACAAGTGGAGGAAAAGGTAAAATACTATGCTGTCGGTCCATGGAGAAAATATGCTAATGGTATTATAAAGTGGAGTGAAGATAATTTTTTAAAAATAATTCACAAACCATTCCAACTTCACAATGTTCATACCCATGCCAGTTGGATTGAAAGATATAACGGAGAACATCCAGGGGAGGTAAACAAGATGATGGAAGCGATAAAGACAAGAAAAATAAAAATCAAGCTTCGCGACAACGGTGATGTTGAAACTTTAGAGTCTCAGATTGCTTATCAAGCAGTGCGCGCCGTACTTAAATTTTTGTGTTTATTTGTTAAATGTAAATTTTTTCCTAAACAAAAAATATCAAAATTATTTTTTAAAATTAATTTTAGGGCATAATATATGGATTCATTTTATTCTAAAATTAAATTATGCAGTATCGATTTTTTGGATATTGGTTGTAGTGGTAATTTGGACAACAAATGGTTTCCGATTTTGTCTTTTATAAACTATACCGGTTTTGATCCAAACCAAGAGGAGTGCGAGCGTCTAATTAATTTATCCAATAAATATAAAACAGCTAAATATTTACCATACGCTATCGCCGGAGAAGAGGGTGAAAAAAAGATATATAAAACAAAGAGCATTTATTGTTCTTCTTTGCTCCGCCCCAATCATAAATGGCTTAGTCGTTTTATCTATTATGATTTATTTACAGAAATTGGCAGAGATAGCGTTAGTTGTGTGACATTGGATTATTTGGTTTGTAAGAAAAATATTAAGGCTGATATTATAAAATTAGACACACAAGGATTGGAGTTGCCAATTTTAAAAATGGGTAGTAAAATTTTGAAAAATGTAATTTGTGTAGAAACTGAAACTGGGTTTTTAGAAAATTATGTGGGAGAGACAACTTATTCCCAAATTGATGAATTTATGAGAGAGAATGGTTTTTTGATGTTTGACATGAAAATTAGGAAAGTGGGCAGGAGAAATTTTTTATCAGAGTGTGGAGAACATCAACCTATGTGGTGTGAGGCGATATGGCTTTATGACTTTATTGGACAAAAAAGAAAATGTTCTGAGAAACAGGCTATAAAATCTTTAGCAATTTGTAGGGCGTTAAGACTTTATGATTATGGTTTTGAGTTGGCTAGTTATTTTAGGGATGCGGGAATTTTGGATACAATAATTTTTGAATATTTAAATAATCAAAAAACATGGGAACCATCTTTGTGGCAAAGATTTTTTCAAAATTATTTTCCTCAAAAAGCGCGAAACAAATGGAAAAATAAAATAAAAAATAAGCTTAAAAGAATTTTTGGTTTTAAAATTTTATGAATATTTTAGAAATTAATACAAATGATTTTCGTGGCGGAGCGGCTCAAGTTGTTTATAACTTAAAAGAGGAGATGAAGAAAGGTGGTAACAAGGTATCTATTTTTTCGGCTCATAAAACAATAGACGATCCGGATGTTTCGCTTATTAATCCTAAAATGGCTTGCGGTTTTCTTTCGCGCCTTTCGAAAAAAATAATAAAAAAAGACTTGCCCTCATTTATAATATTTAAAACTAGAGATACTTTTCATTCTCTAATTGCTAACGATATCGAATTTTTTAAAGTAAATCATATTTTAAAAACAAAAGAATTTAAACAAGCAGATGTTATTCATGTACATAATTTGCATGGTAATTATTTCAACTTGAATTTACTTGAAAAAATTTCACGCATCAAACCAGTGGTTTGGACCCTGCATGATATGTGGGCGCTGACCGGTCATTGTTCATATTCTTATAATTGTGAAAAATGGAAAGATGGTTGTGGTGATTGTCCCGATCTAGGTATTTATCCGCCACTTTTTTGGGATAATACCCATAGGCTTTGGAAAAAGAAAAAAGAAATATATAATAATTCAAAATTGAATATCGTGGTACCATCATTGTGGCTCAAGGAAATAACTCAAAAAAGCATATTAAAAAATCAAAATATAGAATTAATTTATAACGGAGTTGATTTAATGGATTTAAAACAACATAACCAAATTAAGGCTAGAAAAAAATTAAATTTACCGTTAAATAAAAAAATAATAATGTTTTTGGCTGCTGGTGGAAAAAAGGACAAAAGAAAGGGGTGGTTTTATGTTGAAAAAATGATTGAAATGTATAAAGATATTTTGTTTTTGTGTGTCGGAGGAAAGGAGAATGAATATAATAAGAGGGGTAATGTAAGGTATGTTGCATATGTTGATAGTAAAAAGGGGTTAGCAGAATATTTTTCCGCTTCTAATATTTTTCTTTTCACATCACTTGCAGAAAATTTTCCTTTGGTGGTTTTAGAGGCTCTTGCTTGCGGAGTGCCGATTGTTGGTTTTGATGTGGGTGGTGTGAAAGAAGCAATTATTCACAAAGAGAATGGTTATATTGTTCAATTTAAAGATATTAACGACTTAAAAGCGGGAATTGATTATATTTTTTCTTTGTCCGAGGAAGTAATTAATAAGGTGCAGCAGAGTTCCGTGAAACGCGTTCGGAAAAATTTTTCTTTAGAAATTATGGCAAAAAATTATAAAAAACTTTATGATAACATCTCACTCCCATAAATTTATATTTATTCATGTTTATAAGGTGGCGGGAAGCAGCATGGAGTCGGTATTGAATAAATATGAACCAAGGTATGTATATTTTATAAAAAAAATATACAGAAAACTGGGCTGGAACATATCTGATCACATCACGGCCATGGAATTGAGAAATAAAATAAATGTTAATATTTTTAATAATTATTTTAAATTCGCTTTTGTTCGCAATCCTTTTGATTGGCAGGTTTCTCTTTTTTGTTTTGCTCGTAAAAATAAAAAACACCATCAACATGAAATGATTAACAAGATGACTTTTGATGAATATATTGATTGGCGCGTAAACAATGAAATTCATTTACAGAAAAATTTTGTTTGCAGTGAAAATGGCGAAGTGTTGGTTGATTTTATTGGTAGATACGAAAACATACAAAATGATTTTGAAAAAATTTGTAAAACTATAGGAATAGAAAAAATAAAGCTGCCCCATACAAATATAAGTAATCACAAACCATTTATGGATTATTATAATGAAAAAACTAAAAAAATGGTTTACGATGCCTTTGGGGAGGATTTTAAAATGTTTAATTATGAATAATAAAATTACGATTGTAACCCCATCATTAAATCAGGCGCAATTTTTAGAGCAAACCATTGAGAGTGTTCTCTCTCAAGGGGGTGATTTTTATATTGATTATATAATCACTGACGGCGGATCAGTTGATGGTAGTCTGGATATTATTAAAAAATATGATTTTTTATTAAAAGAAAATAAATATCCAATCGGGTGTCGAGGAATTGAATTCCGCTGGTGGTCAAAACCAGACAAGGGTCAAACTAATGCTTTGAATAATGGATTCAGGGTTGGAACGGGTGATATTTGCGCCTGGATTAATTCTGACGACTGGTATGAGCCGGGAGTTTTTCAGATCATAATAAATAAATTCAGGGAGAACCCAATAATAGATTTAATTTATGGAAACACCTTTGATGTTTTTGGCGATAAAAAAAGAAGAGGGGAAGCATCACAGAGTGATTTTGAAAAAAATTTACAAGAAGGTTGCCAGATATCACAGCAAGCAGCATTTTTTACTAGAAAATCTTTAGAAAGAGCAGGTTTTTTAAATGAATCTTTTAGCTATTGCATGGATTATGACCTGTGGATGAAGATTTTAAAAAACGGAAAAGTTTTATTTGTTAATGCTGACTTGGCAAATTTTAGACTTTGGCCGGAATCAAAAACATGCAGCATGCAGAAAAAATTTAAAGAAGAAGAAAACATAATAAGGAAGAAATATGGCGGGAGCATCATAAATCCGGGGGTAATACATAGACTTAGATACAGAATTCCGGGAATTGATATTGTTAAAAAACATTGTCCAAGAGGTTATAGATTTTGCAAGAATATAATATATAGAGTTATTAATTTATGGAGGTATAAGTAAAACCATTTGTTACCCCAAACCTGATTCAGGATTTATTACTTAATGTGGGTTTAACGCGCCATGGATTCTGAATCAAGTTCAGAATGACGGGCGAAAAGGATAATATTTTAAAAGTTACGAATTATGAGCTCTAGGTTACGAGAAATATCTATATTAATGTCTAGTTTTAATAAGGGTTCTTTTGTGAAAGAGGCAATAGAGTCTGTTGTTTGTCAGACTTTTTCAGATTGGGAACTTATAATAATAGATGATGCCTCAACCGATAATTCGGTTGATGTTATAAGACCATTTCTAAAAGATAAAAGGATTAAGCTGTTTATAAATCAAAAAAACATCGGCCCAATAAATGTGCAAAAGATGATGATGGAGAAAGCGAGTGCAGATATTGTGGGAATATTAGACAGTGACGATGTGCTAAATAAAGACGCTATACAGGAAATTTTAAAAGTGTATAGGGAAGATGAAAAAATAGGGATGGTGTATTCGCAAGCCGCCTATTGTGATGAAAATTTAAAATATAAACACCTGGGATATGCAGGGGAAGTTGAACCGAAAAAATCTAATTTACATCATAATATGATTTCACATTTTAGAACATTCAAAAAAGATGCTTATTTTAAAACAGCTGGGTATAACAAAGAGTGTTTATTTGCAGAAGATGCTGATATTTTATTAAAATTAGAAGAGGTGTGCAAGATAGTTTTTTTAAATAAGGTTTTGTATTATTATCGTATTTTGCCAGATTCTCAAATTCATGGATTTCAAAACGAAATGAAGAATCGTTCATCAACCGCCCTGGCCAGACTGAATGCTTATCAGAGGAGGCTTGGTACTAATATACCAAATCTATCTAGGGTGGAAATATCCGAGGTTTTATTTTTTGGTATTTTTTCCAGTGTTTTTTGTGGAAGATATAAGCGCGCCCTTTATTTTTCGGGACAAATTTTAAAAATTTATCTAATCTTCTTTTTGGATCCAAGGTTTTATTATTTGGTAGTTAAAAAATTGACTAAAAATATAATTTTAAAAATTTTGTCACGGTAGTGTATAAGCATTTTAACACATTAATATATTAATATTTTAATTTATGATATATTTATATGTCGCATTTAGTTTTATATTTGGTTTGATAATAGGGTCTTTTATTAATTGCCTTATCTGGCGCCTCCATGAGAAAGAGGGTTTGTGGAACAGATCATATTGCCCGAAATGCAAACATAAAATTTCCTGGTATGATAATGTTCCGGTTTTGAGTTTTATTTTTCTTTTGGGGAAGTGCAGAAATTGTAAGGAAAAAATATCTTATCAATATCCGTTGATTGAGTTATTAACGGCTATATTGTTTGCGGTTGCGTTTTTAATTCAATTTCCAATTTCTAATTTCTCCCTCTCCGAGGGATCCTCCACGGGAGGACAATTTCTAATTTCTGATCTTCTATTTTTATTCCGTAATTTTTTTATAATAAGCGTCATGATTGTAATTTTTATTTATGATCTTAGGTGGTATTTGATACTTGATATTATTACTTTGCCGGCTTGTTTGGTGGTGTTTATTGTGAATTTGATGCTTGGTTTTGAGTGGCAAAATTTGCTAATTTCTGGTATAATAGGAGGTAGTTTCTTTCTTTTTCAGTTTGTGGTTTCGCGCGGCAGGTGGATAGGTGGAGGAGATATAAGATTGGGGCTTTTAATGGGATTCGCTTTGGGGTGGCCATATATTTTAGTTGCTATATTTTTGGCTTATTTTATGGGCGCGATAATCAGTGTTGGTTTGGTTGCGGGCGGAAAAAAGAAATGGGGATCAAAGATTCCATTGGGCATATTTTTATCTACTGCCGCAATAATTACTTTGTTCTGGGGAGATGAAATATTAAATTGGTATCTGGGGTTTATATTGGCATATTAATATGTAAATATTTAAACATTATAGATTAATTCCCCTCAAAAAAGGGGGGTATAAAGGAAGAGTATTACAATGAAAAATAAATTTTTGAAAATTAAAATAAAACCCGAACACCCTTTTTCGCCAGATGGCGAAAGGGGGTACACTCTTGCGGAAATGATTGTGAGTGTGGCGATAATAGCTATTATCGCCAGTATTATACTTGCCAATTTTAGCGAATTTCGCAAAGGAGGGGATGTAGCCATGGCGGCCCAGCTTTTGTCTAGCGACATTAGAACTGCACAGGGACACGCTTTAAGTATTAGAAAACACAAAAATGATGTAGATACAGCAAGTCCTGTTGGAAGTTGGGGTATTTATTTGGCAAACAGTTTTGATGAATATTATATTTATGGAGATTTAAATCAAGATAGTAATTATAATGGTGGGGCGGAGCTTGATAAAGCCATTCCATTGCCCAAAAATATTATTATTAATCAAATTCAACTTAGCGCAACCGGCATCGTTCTTAATGCTAATATTTTATTTGAACCCCCAAGGCCGGATACTATTCTTAATACTGCCGGCGCAGGGGCCGAGGATTCTATTCAAGTCGAGTTGAAAGATATTACGAGCGGAGAAACAAAAAGGGTTGTTGTAAATAAATTTGGCTTAGTGGATGTACAAAATTAGGCGCGAAGTGCTAGTTAAAAGTTTATAAAGTGGAAAGAAAAGTATTAGATAGTTTTTCAAGAAATGGTAATCAAAATATTAAATTATAAACTATAAATTTTATTTTGTTTTAGAATATAACTTTTATCAAATGCTAAAGACTATAATTAGAAGTAAGAGAGCCTTTTCTTTGCTAGAGGTGGTTATTACTACCGCTATTATTGTGGTTGGTCTTTTGGGGGTGAGTTCTTTAGTGGCGCAGAACTTAAGGGTGCAAGGAATAAATCAATATAACCTGATTGCTTCTATGCTGGCACAAGAGGGATTGGAGATTGCGAGGAATATTCGGGATGAGAATTGGATTGATATATCATTGTCCGCCCTGTTTCCTGCTGATTGGTCTGATTCATTGGCGGACACTGACGGCACCATTGTTTTGGATTATACCAACACTAATCAATTTGGCAATCCACCGGATGATACCCCGGACAATATTACTGATAATGGTACTCGTCTATTTTATACAGTTAATGGTTTATTTACGCATGTTAATACAGGCAACCCATCACCATTTAGAAGATTGATTACTGTTATCGACAATGGTGGCAACATTCAGGTAACTTGTGCAGTTAGGTGGTCGGGGCGCGGTATAACTCGTGATTATGTAGCAGAGACTTACTTGTATGATTGGAGATAGCGCGAAGCGCTAGTTGAAAGTTGAAAATTTATTCCGCCGAGGCGGACCAGTCGAAATATTATATAAAGATTTGACAACCGGAAAGTCAAATGTTTCAGGAATAAAAATTATTTAGATGTTAAGATACTAAAATAATGAAAGATATATTTAAATTAATAAAAAATAAAAAAGGTTTTACTTTGATGGAGTTGATTGTTTCCATGGCTATTTTTTCAGCTTCTATTTTAATGGCCACCGGAGTTTTTAAATCTGCTATTGAGGGTCAGCGCAGCGCCATTGCCGCGCAAAATACACAGGAGAGTATGCGTTATGCTTTTGAGGTAATGAGCAAGGAGATTAGGGGGGCGATTGGCACGGATGGAGGCAGTAATTGTCCCGCCCCAGGACAGCCCAATAGGACATTTAATGTAATAGGCGGTGGGCTTAATTTTGAAAATAGTTCCAATGAGTGTGTGTTATATAATATAAACGGCAACAATGAATTAGAGATTACACGCGGAATTGATTCTTTACCTATTACTCCCGATGAAGTAAAGGTTAGTAATTTGCAATTTGATGTTATTGATGATGCGCCCGGGGCTCATACTGTACAACCCAGAGTAACTATTAAGATGGAAGCTGAGATAGATACCCCAAGGGAGATGTATAGACAAAAAATAATTTTGCAGACCACAATTTCATCCAGGAGTTATGACTAAAGATAATATATTTGAAAATTAAGTTATCAAATAATTTGAAATTGTTAAAAAATTAAAAATTAGAAATTAAAAATTTTATGGCAAATCTGCAATATGTTTAGTTTAAAAAGTAAAACAAGAAAAAATAGTATAAATATTTTTAACAATAACAGTGGTGTTACTGCTCTTTTGATGACTGTTTTGGTTTTAACTAGCATTTTAAGCGTTACTTTATCTGTGGCTAGCATAGTGCAGCGTGGGATAAGCATGAATTGGGAGCAAGTGCATTCGGTTAAGGCTCTTTTTGCATCCGAAGGGGGTATGGAGAGAATTTTATATGAAACTAGAAAAGGAGCTATTTTGGATTTTAATGATATGAGTGATGGTGATTGTGTGAATTTTGATGTACCAGTTCCTCCTGGTACAGGCGATGTTATTGTTGTTGGTTCACATATTCAGGGGGATAGCGATTGTTTCAGTGGGGCGGGAGAAGTTGATAAGATAGTGGATTTTTCTAATAATGCAAATTACCGAATACAGTACGGAGAAAATGTAGGAGCTACAAATGTAATTACCCTAACTTCTTACGGAGTTTATGAAAATCAAAATAGGGTGATAAAATCATCTTATAGTATTTTTTTATGCGGAGCTCCAACTGCAACCAAGCCAGGATGTATGGCTGCAGGTCCCGCCAATTCTCATGATAATTTATATTATTGCGCGGCAGCTGGTGATTATTGTTTTGAGTGTGATTATGGATGGAAAGATTGTAATGGCGGTAACGATGACTGTGCTACACAACTGGGAACAGATTCTGATTGTAATGACTGCGGAGATGTGTGTACTTGGCCTAGCGTTTGCCAAGGATATGGCATGGGTTGTTCATAATTTAAGTATTTAATTTGATATAAGGGTTCTGATTAATTATGTCTATGGATAAACAGGAAATTAAAAATAGAATAGAAAAACTAAAAAAAGAGATAAATCATCATCGATATCTTTATCATGTTTTAGATAAGCACGAAATTAGTGATGCAGCTTTAGATAGTTTAAAGAATGAATTGTTTAGATTAGAGATGGATAACCCAGAATTTATTACCCCCGATTCGCCTACACAGAGAGTGGGGGGTGAACCACTAGATAGATTCGTTAAAGTTCAACATAGCGTGCAGATGATATCTCTTTTTGACGCTTTTTCTCGTGATGACATATTTGCTTGGGAGAAAAGATTGAAACGAATTAAAAGTATTCCGTTTGAATATTTTGCAGAATTAAAATTAGACGGGCTAGCTATGAGCCTTAGGTATGAAAAAAATATTTTTAAAATAGGTGCAACCCGCGGAGATGGAATGGTGGGAGAAGATGTCACGCAAAATTTAAAAACCATTGAAAGTATTCCCCTTGAATTAAGGGTGCCGAATGAAAATGAATTAAGGGAGATTGGGCTCAGCGGATTCCAAATAAAAAAAGTTGTTCAAACTATAAAAAATGGAACAATTGAAGTGCGCGGAGAAGCTATAATGAATAAAAAAGTTTTTGACGAACTTAATAAAAGATATAAAAAAGAGGGAAAACCCGTTTTAGCCAACTCCAGAAATGGGGCCGCCGGGTCTATTAGGCAATTAAATCCGGCACTTGCCGCAGAGCGAAAACTAGATTTTTATGTTTATGAATTAGTTACAGATTTTGGCTTTGAGCGGCATGAACAAAAATTACAATTAGCCCATCTTTTGGGTTTTAGGGTTTTAAGGCAAATAAAATTTTGTCGCAGCCTAAAAGAAGTTTTTAATTTTTATGAGAAGTGGCTTCAAAAACGAAATGAATTGCCGTTTGAGATTGATGGGGTAGTAGTAAAAGTAAATAATCTTAAATTGTGGCCTATTTTGGGCCACGTGGGTAAAGGGCCTCGCTTTATGATGGCTTATAAATTTCCGGCCGAGCAGGTAACTTCCAAAGTGGAGGATGTGGTTTGGCAAGTAGGAAGGACTGGAACATTGACTCCGATTGCCGTATTGATTCCGGTAAGAGTGGGGGGGGTAACAGTGAGTCATGCCACACTTCATAATATGGATGAAATTTTCCGGCTCGGAATAAAAATTGGTGATACGGTAATATTGGAGCGAGCCGGAGATGTGATTCCCAAGGTTATTCAAGTTTTACCAAATTTGCGGACAGGAAGAGAAAAAGAGATTCAAGTACCCAAAAAATGTCATGTCTGCGGGGGAGGGATAGAAAGATTGAAAAATGAGGTGGCATACAGATGTATCAATAAAAATTGTTTTGCTGTTACACTTAGGAATTTATCACACTGGACATCTAGAGGCGCCATGGACATTGAGGGGTTGGGGCCAAAAATCGTAGAGCAGTTAGTAAAAGAGGGGCTGGTTTCCGATATTGCCGATTTTTATTCTTTAACTGCAGGGGACCTAAAACCTCTAGAGCGCTTTGCTGAGAAGTCGTCTGAAAATTTAATCAAAGCAATTGCTAATAAAAAAGAAATACCTTTGGTAAAATTTATTATTGGTTTAGGGATTAGGCATGTTGGGGAAGAAACAGCGTTGCTTTTGGTAAAGCAATTTTTAATTTTCAATTCTCAATTTTCAAATAATTTCCAATTTCCAATTTCTCAATTTTTAAAATATTTTTTAAATCTGAAAAAAGAAGATTTAGAGAATATACCGGATATAGGACCTGTAGTAGCAGAAAGCTTATTTGAATGGTTTAGGAATGAGAAAAATGTTGAAATTTTAAATAAATTGCAGAAAAACGGGGTAGCTTTAAAAGTAGAACGGAAAAGTAAAAAACAGGCATTAGAAGGAAAAAAGTTTGTTTTAACCGGAAGTTTAAATAGTTTGACAAGAAATGAGGCAAAAGCTAAAATAAGGGAATTGGGAGGGGAAATGTCGTCTGCGGTTAGTTCAAAAACCGATTATGTTATAGTGGGAGATAATCCCGGCAGTAAATATGATAAGGCTAAGAAATTGGGAATTGAGATATTGAATGAAGATAAATTTCAAAAACTCATAACCCATAACTCATAACTCATTTTTACCAAAAGCAAAAATATCATAGATAAAAAGTTATGAGTTCAGGGTTATAAGTTATAAGAAGTATAATATGGAGTTAACAAATGAACAAATAAAATACATTTCCAGTCTGGCGAAACTTAATTTAAATGAAGAAGAGATAAATATATACAAAAGCCAACTATCCAATATTTTGGGTTATGTTAATCAATTATCAGAGATTAATACTGTTGATGTTAACGAAACTATAAATTCTTTAGACTTTGATTATGTTTTGCGTGAAGATGTGGTAGAGGATTGGAATGAAAACGAAAAAAAAGAAACTTTGGGGTTAGCACCAAAATTAGATGGCGGACAGATAATGGTTAGGAAAATACTATAATATAAGATGTATTGTGTCTGCGATATATTTAAATTATATGGATTTAAATAAGTATACAATTAAAGAGGCGAGCGGTAAACTCAAGGCGGGTGAGATTAGTTCGGTTGAATTAACAAAGGCCTGTCTTGGGCGGATTAAAGAAGTGGATGAAAAACTTAAAGCATGTCTAACTGTGTGTGAGGTGGAGGCTTTGGATATGGCAAAAAGGGCGGATGAGCGCAGAAAGAATGGAGAGAATGGTGATTTATTGGGAATTCCGTTTTTAGCCAAGGATAATATTATGACTCGCGGCATCAAGACTACCGCGGCTTCTCGAATACTTGAAAATTATATTGCCCCGTTTGATGCTACAATAATAAAAAAACTCAAAATAAGGGGGGCGGTGCTTTTGGGAAAAACAAATTTAGATGAATTTGCGCATGGCGCATCAACTGAAAATAGCGCTTTTGGTCCCACACATAACCCCTGGGACTTAAAGCGTGTTCCCGGTGGGTCTTCCGGAGGCTCAGCTGTTGCAGTTGCCTCTGATATGTGTATTTTTGCATTAGGAACAGATACGGGCGGTTCTATTCGGCATCCGGCCGCCTATTGTGGGGTAACGGGTCTTAAGCCAAGCTATGGTCGCAGTTCAAGGTTTGGTCTTATTGCTATGACATCGTCTACTGATGTGCCTGGACCTTTAACAAAAACAGTGGAAGATGCCGGAATTGTAATGGAGGCTATATCTGGACCGGATAAAAAAGATGCTACCACGATAAAACAAGACAATTCTTTCTCGGAAAACGAGTACAAGCAATCTCTAAAAAAAGAAAATATCAAGGGTACAAGAATTGGTTTGCCAATGGAATATTTTGAGGCCGGAATCAGTGAAGATGTAAGAAAAACAATAAATGAAGCTATTCAAAAATTAAAAGAGTTAGGAGCTGAGTTTATAGATATTAGCTTGCCACACACCAAGTATGCGGTATCTGTTTACTATATTATTACTCCGGCTGAAGTTAGTTCCAATTTAGCTAGATTTGATGGAATAAGATATGGTTTTTCTGTTGAGCAAGTAGAAACACTGCAAGAATTGTATTTTAAGAATAGAGGGGGTGGTTTTGGAGCAGAAGCAAAAAGAAGAATAATACTTGGTACATATATTTTATCATCCGGACACTTTGATGCTTATTATAAACAAGCGCAAAAAGTACGAATTAAAATCACAGAAGAGATGATAGATATTTTTAATTCCGTGGACTGTCTTCTTACCCCTACATCTCCACACACTGCCTTTTTACTTGGTGGACAAGATAAAGATCCTCTGAAAATGTATTTAGAAGATGTGTTTTTGGCTGGAGTGTCGCTTGCCGGTCTCCCAGCTATCTCTATTCCCGTTGGTTTTTCAAACAATCTTCCAATAGGAGTACAATTAATTGGTAACAAATTTAATGAAAATAAAATTTTGAATATCGGGCATCATTATCAGATGGTAACCGACCATCACCTTAAAAAGCCAAAACCATTAGTTTAAATTTTAAAAATCTTCCCATCGGGGAGAGTTAATAATATAAATTTAAAGTTATGCTTAAACACAAAAAACAAAATAATAAAAGTGATGTAGTAATTATTGTCATAGCTATTGCATCCATTGTTTTGTTTATATTTTTTGCATGGTATATGCAAAATAAAAATTTTCAGAAAAATACTTCATCTAAGCAAAGGCTACAAAATCAAATAGAGGAGATTCAGAATAATAATAAAGATGTTTTAAGGGATGCTAAGAATACAAAATTGGAGTTTGTAAAAGCTGTAAATGAAAACGATCATTATTTGGGAAACATTGAAGCCCCCGTGCAAATGATTATTTATGGTGATTTTGATGATTCATTCTGTGCAGATTATAGTGTTATATTAAAAGAATTGAAAAATGAATTTAAAGAAGATGTGGTTATTGCCTTTAGGCACTTTCCAATGAGAATGAATATTTTTTCTTTTGAGGCAGGTTTGGCTTCGGAATGTGCAGGCGAACAAGAAAAATTTTGGGAAATGCATGATATGATTTTTATGGCTAAAATTGCAAACAACCTAGACAGTGAACAATTAAAACAAATAGCAAAAGATATTGGTTTAGATGAAGAGATGTTTAACGAATGTTTAAGTTCTGAAAAATATTCAGAAAAAATAGAAACTCAAGAAGAAGAAGGGCGTGCATGTGGAGTAACGGGGGTACCGGCAACCTTTGTTAATACACATGTTTATCCGGGTTCTTATCCCCTTGATGATTTTACAGGATCTGATGACAGACCAAGAAAAGGGCTTCGTAATGTGATACAGGGGTATTTAGATGAAATAGAAACAGAATAAGCGCTTAACCTTCTATATCAAAGTCAATACCAAATCAAGTTAAAGCAGGTTGTGAATTTATTTTCCTGACCTCATAAGGCGTTCCTCTTTTTAC
>MFGN01000029.1 GCA_001780285.1 Candidatus Falkowbacteria bacterium RIFOXYD12_FULL_34_57
TTCTGCCAAAACCATTGCAATATTTATATTTAAACCCCATTTGCATACTTATTGTCCTGCTTCGCAGTCCAATATGTATCTGAACTTATACAACGATAAGGGGGGGTGCGCGAAAAAACTAAATTACTTCTATTTTTATGCCCAGTACACCATATCTCGCTTCCTGTTCTTTTGTGTAATACTTATACTTATTGTTAAACAATATATTTTTATTTGCACAACCAAAATCATGCGCATCATAGTTTTTAAATAATTCATCAAAAGTATTATAACACAACAAATCAATTACTTTAACATTTATTTTTTTATAAGTTTTTCTGTTTAAAAATTCAATAACATCTCCAACCTGTAATAATTGTCTTTTTTTATCATTAAGCCTAATCTCAATGATTTTCTGACCGTTCTCAATTAACTTAAAAGGTTTATTGTGCAATCTCATTTTTATCATATTTTAAATAAAAATTTCATATTAATGCATTTTGTTATTTTAAATCTTTTTTAATACTTTATTTTTTATCGTCTTCTTCAACAACATCTTCTTTTAAAGCTTGTTCAGTTGCATCTTTGCGGTCTTCGGTTGTTTTCTTTATTTGCTCAGCCTTCTTATAAGTATTAATAAAGGGCGACCCGCCATCGGGCCGCGGCTGATTCTGGGTGCAGGCAGAAAGAAAAAATATAGGCATGATAAATAAAAATAAAATACGAAACATAAAATAAAAATTTTTATTAGTGTTGTGTATTTCCATTGTGATAAAATACCTATTAAAATTGAGCGCAATCGTCAATCATGTCTTCGGGAAAATCACTTACCAAATTACAATCAATTTGTCCGTTACCATCCGCAATAATTTTATATTTCCCATCTACAATTTTTGCTAAAAAATATCCGCCGGGAGCATCTTCGTCTAAGCTGAATTTAACATAACCTCGAAGATACATTCCTCTATCATCGGTTATTTGAACAATGATATTATTTTCCTCTTTGTTGTATTTTTCACTAAAAAGCAGGGTTAATTCAGCTATAGCGGAATTATTATTTTCTACTTTTTCAGGATTGAAACCATTTACACTTACTGGTGAAAACTCAAGAATAACGACTTTTCCATCTTTGATTGCAAATAAAACACTAGCTCCCAGGGCAATATGCCCGTCTTCATAATCAATTACCACCCGACCGTCATCGATAAATCTAAATTTGGTAATATAAAATTTTCCCCCTAAAACCTCTTTTTCCGGGGAAAGTTCGGAAATATTGTTTTTTAAATAAGCCTCGACCAAAGACTGAACATCTTCCGCAATACAAGGCTCTTCCCAAATTCGCAAACATTTATTTTTTATCTTACACCAGGAATATCCAGCTCCAATTAAACATTCCCCCTCATCCTTGTCTCCCCCAATAATCATCTTCTCGTTTTCTTTATCTACATTGATAGATTTTTCTTTGTTTTCATTTTTTTCTTTTTTTACACCAACATATCCCCTTAAGGCGTATGCAAGCCCCGCCATTATCAACACGGAGATAAAAATAATTAAAAGAACAGAAGTGATTTTTTCAAAAAATTTTTTATCTTTTGTGACATTCATATATTTTTTTAAATGAATTAAATATTTTTTTCTATCTACTCAAAAATTATAGATCCAAAATCAAGTTTTGATGTTAAAACAAGATTTCCATCTTCATTAAAAAAGAAATTATTTACATCTTCTAGTAATTTTATGAATTCTAATTCTTGTGAATCTTCACAAGACATCATGGTTGAACCAATTGATCCAAAAGACAAAATATTCCCACTCTTTTCATATTTTCCAAAAAAATTATTACAATCAGTGGTGCCGCTAAAACTATTGTCTTCTTTAAATAAAATTGTAAAAGCCTCGCTCTTCCTGGGAATAATTACATCATTGTTGCTCATTATGGTTTTAACCCACTTCCACTTCTTGTCTGTAAACCTATTTATTTGACCTGTTTTTGCTTCATCTATATTAGAATCTGTAAAATCCGTAGTATTAAGTGATTCTGAAACAATTTTGTGATTATAATAAAACAGCACCATCATCATTAATAATACTCCCATTAAACTTATAACAAAAAATTTGTTTTTTGACATATTTCTTTTTTAATATTAATAATAATATTATTATACCATATTTTATTATTTCCAAAAAAACTAATTATCAATAATTTGATAAGGCTCTGAACCCCTACGGTAGTGCAATCCTTTTTTGTTAAAAAAGTTTGACACAGAATTATAAATAGTGTAAAAATAGTGTGTTTCCTTGAATAAAAATTTATTGTATAATATAAGAGGTATATTGTGTTATGAAAAAATTTTATTTATTACTAATTCTATATTTAATTTTGCCATTGGGTGCGATAGCGGAAACTTTTGTAGGTCAACCCATAGATGCCGCAGTTGAGCGAAACGGCGAAATAGCTGTTTTGTCATGGAAAAATCCTAAAGACTCTTCATTTGCAGAAACAATTCTTTTTAGATCGGTTATCCCTATAGCTGACTATTTTACCCTTGGAGCAGTTGAGGGATTATGTGACAAAATATATGAGGGTCAGAATGAAACATACACGGACACCGGACTTGCAGTTAATCTCCCTTATTACTACATTCTTTTTGCTCGCGATATGTCGGGAAATAATTCCGATGCTGTTGTTATTGAAAAATCTTCAACCAATAAACAAGACAGTGTACTAGAACCAAAAGAAGAGCCGGAAACAGCCAAACAGGATGATGTGATAAAAAAAACAAATACCTTGGTTGGTCTTTCGTCAAACATCGTAAACCAAGTATCCTTAAATGAGGCGGAAATGGTTTATAATTATAACGGAATTATAGATATGCAATCTGGAGACGAATCTAACCGATTAGCCCTTTTTATTATTATAAAAAGTCCCCACAATATGAACGAACAGGAAAAAAGGGCTATCTCATATTTTATTCACGCGGGTACACCAACAACAATCCTGCTTGGTACGGGGGAACGCGCAGGAGTCTTGAACTCTTATTTATCGGCTTTTGACAAGCTTCCCCGAAACTTAACAGAATGGCAAGATGTTATCAAAATAGCAAACGGACGCTGGCCGGAAGAAAGAAGCACGGAATCGGAATACCAAGCATCAAATCTTTATTTTCAAACTATCTATGAAAGAAAACCGAATATGGACGACCCAAAGGATAATGCGGCGATAACAGTAATCGCCTACGGACTAAGACCGGCGAATAGGAATATGAAAAGTGAAAAAAATGCCATAAAAATATATCAATCAATTTTTGAAAAAGATCCGATTGAAGCTCTGGATTGGGATCTGGTTAGGGCAATCGCCTACAGTGGCGCGACCAGATAAAATTTAATTTGAAATAAAAACTAGTTCACTGAACTAGTTTTTTTATCGTATAGGAATTTCTATTTATTACTATTTGTAAAAATAAAAGTGACTAATATTAGATACACAATTAAATTTTGTTATCAATAATATTTGAGACAAACTCTTTGGGATTAGAACCGTATCTAGGGTTTTCATATTCATAATATTTAAGACATTCCCAATCTTCAACTTTTGCTTTGTGTTTTTTTACTGCTTCTTCATACTTCTTTTTCTTTACATCGTTAATTAAATCTTCAAAACTCCCATATTCATGAATACCTCTATAATTTCCAAATGAGTGCTCAAACCAATACCATTTATTATTATGATTAAAAGTCAAAAAGGTGTGGGTTGGCAAATCAGAACCCTCCTCTTTTTCAAACATCATGAAGAATACTCTGGGTTTGTAGCCGTGTTCTAAAAACCAACACCTTTCAAGTTCTGTGCTATCCCAGCACACTCCATGCTTACTTTCTAATAACTCCCTGGGTGACTGCAAATAATACTCATCCCAACCAGCATCCATATCCTTGTTGCTGGTAAATATTTTTTTACTGTTTTTACCCACAAAACCATAATTTATATTATCTTTCATAAAAGACAATAATTCTTCTGGATTTTTTATTTTTTTAAATTCTTCCAAGGTCTTTATTGGCTGAATTTTTTCTTGTATATTTAGTTTTGTTTTTTCTAAATTCATAATTTCTTATTTACTAAATATTGATTTTTTTATTTTATAACACCTTTTGACATATAAACATCATAATAATCTTGATGTTTTTTATAGATATTTAAAATTTTCTAATTCTATTCCATTGCTTTCTTAGCACTTCCCCATCTGAATAGTCCACAAATTTATCATACTGGCTATGCTCATCTTTTAACGGTCTAGAATGTTTAATGGGACACCAATATCTTTCGGTGCGAGCTGAAATTTCTTTTACATATGAAATCAAGCAATTGAAATACGAACAATAAAAACAATTAAATTTTTCAAACCAATTTAAATAGGGCAATAAATGCCTATCAAATATAAAATATTCTTTTATCTCTACCATAGGAATGCCATAAAGGCGAAAACAGACCCGATGATAGATTTCCGTGGTAATATGCAGTATTATCGCCGGAATAATCATCATGTAAATAAAGGGCATGGATAGTATATAACGACAGTTCATTCCAAAACTATTCTTGATAAATTTTTTCCAAACTGATATTTTTTGCAAACGAAGCTCCTCGCGTTTTACCCACAAATCGGAAATAAAATTCTTTTTGGCATAAAGTCTTTTTATTTCCAAGTCTAACTTGGTTGTTATTCTCCTTTTTAACTCCTCAACATTCTTCAAACGCTTATTTTTAGTAACCAATAATCTTTCAAATAAATTGTTTAAATCATGGTTAAAATTTTTATTTTGTTTTTCGTTCTTCATTTATTTTAGATGCTTATTTATAATAATTTAATTATATAATTCTTAACTTAAACATACTGCCTTTTTAAACTAATCTTTTTATATTATTTATGGCAACCAATATTACTTCCTTGATAGGTATTAAAAAAATTTCTTATTTTTCAAAACCACTTGCCAGCAACCAAATCTCCAATGTTTAGAATCAAAATCGCAATTAATAAAACAATATGTGTGTTCTTGTTCTGTTTTTATGGGTAAACCGATATTTTAATCTTAGTTTTATTATATCAAAAATTATGACTAAATTCTATTCATGCCAAAACACAAACAAAACTAAAATTAAAAAAAGAGCCTTTTGGCTCTTTTTTATTATTTTATTTTAAATATCGTTTTCTATATTTTTTATTTATTACCAACATTTATAACAAGCATGGTGGTCTCATCGGTTTGGCTTGCGGTAATACTTATCACTCGCCCATTCTTCTCGGCCCCCAAATATAAAACCCCTCCCAAATTCATTGATTGATTTACAACCCAACCATCCTCCTCTAGTTTATTTTCATAAACCGATTTAATATCATCCAATACATCCTTCGTCTCAATGGTTAAATTAAAACCATTATTTGCTTCATTAAAGACTACAGCGGCTAATTTGCCTTCATATACATAAACATCAGATGGAAAATTGTCCGGCAAACTAACATCTTGTCCTGCCTGCATTGTTCCATTCTCAGTTTCTATATTAATATTTCCTTCATTTAAATCAACTTCTGTGTTTCCACCCATGGAATCCTCAATTGCTTTCTCAATAACATTCTCATTGACTTTCTCAATTACCTTTTCAGATGGAGATTGACAAGCACTCAAAAAAACAGCTAATCCAAAAATAATACTCATTTTTAAAAATTTTTTGTTCATAATTTTGTTTATAATTTTTTATAAATAATTAAATTGTTTTACATATTTATGCTTCCTATTTTATCAGAAAATTTTTTACTGTCAATACATAAATTCTTCTAAATAAAAAATATATTAATAATTATTGATATATTTTTTAAAATCCAACTCTTTATCGGGAATCTTTTTTCTAAAAATAAAAAGTCGCCTTCTACACATTGTGTTTTGGCGACTTAATTTAATTTAACAGATTATTCTGTTCATTGTTTATTCTTAAGGAGCGCGTGGAGATTTTCCAATACCTCTCCAGCTTCTTTGTACTTTCCTGCTCCACTTAATTCCTGATATTGCACCAAGCTTTGCAGTGCCCTATCAACCAATTCATCGCTTGTCAGCACTTTTTTTAATTCATTTCTAGCTCCCGGACCCATAAGACTGCCCTTGAAGCGCAGTAGTACATTTAATACATCTGAATATGTTTTATCCCAAACTACTTTCTGATCGCCAGGCAAAATTTGCGCGGCAACAACTCTGGTAAGTGTTGGGATTTTAGTTGACTCTGACTGTAAATACACGGGCTCAAAACCGATGAGCGCATTACCAATGAGCGGCAGTATAATCAGATTACCCCTGATAACTTCTGAACCTCTTTGATCCCAAAGACTCAGCTCTTTGGAAATATCTTCATTACTATCTATCTTTGACTCAATCTGTTGCGGTCCGGCAATAAATTCGCCTTTCGGGAATTTATACAGCACTAGTTTGCCATAACTATCTCCATCGCAAAGTCCTGACATCCAGCCGGTCATTCTGGGTTTTCCTTTGGCGGTATAGGGGTTCATTAACATAAACTCGGGTGTGTTTGCACCGAGAAGCTGAGCCGTTACGAAATAAGGTTCTACTGGAATAGGCTGGCCCCGATAAAGCTCAGTAGCTAAATCCCACATATCTTCCTGATTGTAAAAATTTTCAATACCGTCAATATGATATTTCCTAAACGCCTCGTGCTGAATCTTAAACATTGCTTCAGGATAGCGAATGTGCTCGCGTAATTCCGCCGGCATATCTGATGCCGGCTTAAATAATGTTGGAAAAGCTTTTTGGTATGCCTTGATAATCGGATCAGTATCATCAAATATATAGAATATAACTGTACCGTCATAAGCATTAACCGTGGCCTTTACAGCATTGCGGATATATTTTATATTTGCATATGTTTCTGAATATGGATATTTTTCTGAAACAGTGTAAGTATCCTGAATCCATGTAATCCCACCATTATATATAACGGGATATGGATCGGGATCATAACACAAAAACGGAGCTAAAGCCTTCATTCTATCCTGGATGTTACGCCGAAAAATTATTTTGCTTTCTGGGGTCAGGTAATCAGAGAAGAATATTTTGTGTCCATCAAAAGCCCAAGCAAAAGCCAATTTCCGTAAAAATCCAGAAAGTTTAATACCGCCCCCACCTTCATATATTGTCCATTCATTCTGATCACCAATCGGATAATCAAATTCTTTTTCTTTAGTATTAACATAAATGTGATGATTGGTAAGCTCGCCGAAATAAATTTCCGGTCGAGTAATGTCTAATTCAGAGACTGTACTTACAGCAGGGATATCTTTAACCCAAAACTCAGGACTACCATTATAGAGAAAAGTATTTACCGGATTAACTGTTATGCCGTGTCCGTGTGTGTATTTGAAATGCTGGTTAATCCAGGTTTTAGCCTGCTTCGGAAGCTGGTCAAGCGCTAATTCGCGAGCTGACACCATTACCTGGCGCGGTGTCCCATTAATTAAATATCTGTCAACATCAACACCGGCAAACTCATAATAAAGACGAATCTCCTGAGTTTGAGTAAGAATAGAGTGAAGAGCTCGAGGATCCCAAAGGCGGACATTATCCAGAGTTGCCTTATTATTGGCTATTGTTTCTCTGGTTAATTCAGGGGATACCGGAAATTCAACTTCCCGAATATTTTCTTTTTCTAATCCAAACGCATAGCGCGTCATACTCTGAGTGTGCACTATAAATTCACTTTCTATCGTCTTCTCACTGGGTTTAACCTTGGCATAGTAAACATAGGACGGAATACCTATAAGTAAAATAGCAACAACAAAGAGCCAGTTAAAAACTATAATAATCGGTTTCTTCCAGCTCGTTATCAGCCAAGTGTAAAAAGATTTAACAAAGGTTATGGCTAAAATGAATAATCCAGTAAAACCCCAAATATACATCATAATTGTGTATATCGGCAGTCTGGTATGAAAATCAGTATAACCTATACCCTTTACGACGCCCTCGGTTGAATACATGAGACCGAACTTGTCAAGATGTTTCCCCCAGATAAACAAAAAACAAAGAATAGCTATCCAAAATAATATTTGCCTGATCAGTGAATTTATACCAGCTATCAAAATATCTTTAGATTCAACTTTTTCTTTTTTTTGTTCATTTTCATCATCATAATAACGATAATGATTTCTTCTATCGTAATTAGATAATTTCTTGGTTCCGATATATAAATATATCCCAGACCCTACTATCATGATAAAAATCAGCCAAGCTAACCAAGAATAAACCGAATTATAAAACGGCAAAGTAAACAAATAAAAACTTTCGTTAAGACCAAAAATCGGATCCGTAATGTTTCCCGGTACCTGATTTTTGTACAATAACCATCCCTGCCAAAGCTCACTGGCCCAAAGGGAAAATATTATACCAACCAGAACAGCTAATCCGCCGGATAGATATGGAATGCCGCCTATCTTTTTGCCGCTACTCTTAAAATTTAAGTATGCGGCAATAGTTGTTCCGATAAACGTTATACCCCACAAGTCAAATTTAATCCAAAATACTTTCCAGTATCTGGCTACTTGACCCAGGTTATCAAACCATAGCACCTCACCATATATTCCCAAAAACCCAACCAATAGAATCTCACCGGCAATTATGCCAAGAAAAATACCCACAGAAAGATACCATCGCCCATTAGAAACATTTTCTTTTTTACAAGCCTTCCAAATGGTTAATCCCAACGGTATAACACCTAAAAGTGTTAATGTCGCGAAAATAAGTAGAAACACACCCACCTCCTCTTGTTAAAACGGTTAATATTGTTGTCTAAACAAACTTTAAAACTATCAGTTTTTCAAATCTCCTTATTTTAATTTAATGATCGTGTAATTATATTTTCTATAAACATAACACAATATAACATTAAAGCATATTATTATAAAAAAGTCAAGCTCAAAACCCTTTGTTATATAAAAATAATATTTTATTATTAAAAAAATTATGTTATAATATAATTATTAATATCATTAAAATATGCTCAACTATTTAATTATTTTTAGTTTACTGTTTGAAATTATCGCCTTTTTCGGTTTTATTATCTATTTTTTATTTTCTGTTAAAAACCCATTATTTGTCTTAATATTCTTGATATGCGCCGTATTTAATATATTGATCATATTTGTATTTTATAAATACTATTATAAAACATTAAAAAGAATCATGTACGCCCACGACTTAATGAACCAAGAAAAAATAGAAAAAAATAAAATAGACAACATAATAAAAATCATTATGAATAATACCCACCACAATAAGGCCGAAAAAAATCCGTTTACAACCAGAATCCAAGAATTAGAAAATATTAATAAAAATTTGGAGTTGAATTTCAAGCTCAAAACCAAAGAATTACAGGAAAAGATAAAAGAACTGGAAAGATTTCATAAACTGACAATCGGCCGGGAATTAAAGTTGATTGAATTAAAAAAAAGGTTAAATAATAATAACTAAAAATATGAAAGTAGGAATCATAGGCGGCGGTGTTGCCGGCTTAACTTGCGGCTACCAACTGCAAAAAAACAATATCAAAACCATTATCTGGGAAAAAGAACCTTATGTCGGCGGCCGTAATCTCTATAACATCGGCGCGGTTTCCAAGGGTCGTCTTTATAAAAATTCCCACAAACTTATAGAGGAATTAGGGTTGGAATCGCTTTACACCCCGCTGCCATCAAATAATTTCGGCCTGATATGCTGGCGGTTTATGCTGAAAGCGGAAAAAACAAAATCAACAATGAGATTCGCGCCTAAAAAGATCAGACAATTTTATGCTGACTTAATGGAAAAACTGGAAAAAATGGATTTTGACCTGGAAAACCCCAGCGCCGAAATAAAAGAATTGCGCAATATTTCTTTTGCTGAATATATAGCCGATTTTCCAAAAATGATAAAGCTTTTGGTGGTTGATCCGGAGCTAAACTTTGCTTTTGAGCCGAATTACGAAAAAATTGCCGCTGATTATGGCCTGCACCTCTTAAAACATGGTGTCCAGGTCGTATCAGGCCAAGACTATGTTTTTGAAGAAAACCTGCTCCCATTGACGAATATCTTGGAAGAAAAAATAAAAATGGCTAACAATATAATTCATACTTCTGCTGAAATATTGAAAGTAGAACAAACCGAGAATAACCATTTTATTGTTAATTATAAAATTAACGGCGAAGAAAAATCAGAAATAGTTGATAAAATTGTTTTTGCTACGCCGCTACACGCTACTCAAAAAATATTTCCATCCCTTAAAATAGAAAGTGACATAAATTATAACCCCATCCGCTGCGTATTTACCAGGGGCAAATTAAAATATGACCGCAAAATCATGGTTAGCGTCCGAGAAAAAGATATAAGCAATATCAGCATGTTTGCAACCACCATGTCCCATGAACATATTATCGTAGCTTTTGATTTAGAAAAAGAAATCCGATTCAAAACCCTATACAAAAAAAATGAATATGAAGTCATCAGCGAAAAAATAATAGACCGGGCTTGGCCGGTCCGACCGCCGAAAGCTAGGGTTCCTGAATTAAAAACCAATGTACCCGGAGCCTATCTTTGCGGCGATTTCTATTATTACACCCTTATTGAAACCTCAATAGCTACAGCCAATATGGTATCAAAAATGATACAAGATGAAATTTAATTTAAATTACCCGAAATTAATTTAAAATAATGAAAAAATTAAATTCCCTATTATTGTCCCCAAAAGAAGATTTTGAAATACTGGGAAGATATCATGAAGTTTTCCTGGAATTTTTACCAATACCTATTTTTTTATTGAATAATTGCGGCCAAATAGTCTTAATGAATAAAAAATTTGAGCAGCTAAGCGGGTATTACTCTTCGGAATTGCTGAATAAAAACCTAAACTATCTCTTTGTTGAAGAAAATAAATGCGATCAATTATTGCTCGCCGCCCTAACCGACAATCAAAATGCCCAAAAAAAACTAAAGCTTAAAAACAGAAATGGCAAAACAATCTCGACCGTTTGTTGTGCTATTGCTGAAAAAAACTTTGCCGGCCAACCCATCGGTTTTTTTCTATATATCAATCCCACCAACAAAGATCTGGTTAACTACCAACTCAGCGACCAAAAAGCCGAGGAAATGAAAAATATCAAGGAAATATTAACCAACATGCTGGAAGACGGAGAAAAAGACCGAAAAAAAATCCAGGCCGAAGAAATAAAAACAAGAACTATCCTGCTTAGTCTCAATGACGGCTTAATCGTATTGAACAAAAATGACCAGGTGGTGCTCTTAAATCCCAACGCGGAAATTATTTTAAGAATCAAAGAAAAAGACGTTTTAAATAAAAATATTAACCAAATACAAAACTGTCCCCGATTAAAACGCCTGTTGAAAAAATTAAAAGAATTTAAAAATGATAAAAACAAAGAATTTGTTACGCAATATCCGCAAACCAGATACTACCAAATTATATCAAACAATGCAATCATAAAAAACGAAAAGGTCAATAAAATCATAACAATCCACGATATAACCCGCGAAAAAGAAATAGACCGTATAAAATCCGAATTTATTTCTATTGCCGCCCATCAACTGCGCACACCCCTATCAGCAATCAAGTGGTCCATTAGTATAGCCATGGACAGCAAAGAAGTGCAATCAAATCAGGAAACAAAAGAAATACTTTTAAAGGGCTATCTCAGCAACGAAAGAGTAATCAACTTAATAAACGACATGCTAAATGTCTCCCGCATTGAAGAAGGACGCTTTAATTATAAATATAACAAATGCCATTGTTCCGAGGTTATCGATGTAGTGTTAAATAATTTAGAAAATCAAATAAAAGAAAAGAGTCTGGAAATAGTATTTAAAAAACCGAAAAAAGTACCCGCTCTTAATATAGATAAAGAAAAAATGATAATTGCCTTGCAAAATCTGCTTGATAATGCGGTTAAATATACGCCATACAATGGCAAAATTGAGATAACCCTTTCGGTTGCCAAAGATTTCATCAAATTAAAAATTCTTGATAATGGAGTTGGCATCCCGAAAGACGACCAAAAAAAAATCTTCACTAAGTTTTTTCGAGGCGCCAATGTAATGCGCATGCAAACGGACGGATCTGGATTGGGCCTGTTTATAACCAGAAATATCATCAGGGGACATGGCGGCAAGCTAAATTTTACCAGCCGTGAAGGCAGGGGCACGGAGTTTATTTTAATTATTCCCATTAAATAACCACAATATCTATATCTATGCTTAACAATACAAAAAAAATACTCATCATAGAGGATGAAGATTCTCTTAGAGATTTAATTACCAACCATCTTTCCAAGGAGGGCTTTAGGACAGTAGCTGCCGCAAACGGAGAAATTGGCTACAAAAAAATAAAGGAAGAAAAACCAGATTTAATACTTCTGGATATTGTTATGCCGATAATGGACGGCTATCAAGTTTTGGAAAAAATGTACAAAGAAAAAAATAAAACCCCGGTAATCATTATATCAAATTCCGGCCAGCCGGTTGAAATCGAAAAAACTAAAAGATTGGGCGCGGTCGATCATCTTATTAAAACAGAATTCCGCCCGCAGGATCTTATGATTATCATAAAAAAACACTTTGATAGCCTATCAGGAAAAAACAAAAAAAAATATATCCCCCACTCCGATGTTAAGGGACCTAAAATCGTAATCGTCGAAGATGAAAAATTTCTACGAGAACTTTGTGCAAGCGAATTGGACAAGGCCGGATTTTCAACATTTGAAATCATCGACGGCACAGAAGCTGTCAATGCTATAAAAACAATCAAGCCGGATCTGGCTCTTTTAGATCTTTTACTGCCGGATATCAACGGTTTCGATGTTTTAAAACAAATAAAAAGCGATCATGATAAAAATATCGCAAATATACCAATATTAATATTTTCAAATTTTAACGATGAAGAAAGGATAAATCAAGCAAAAAACCTGGGCGCAGAAGATTTTATTGTTAAATCAAATTTTACCCCCAAAGAAATAATCGAAAAAATAAAAAAATATATAAAAAAATAACCGGCTAAATATTAATCTATGGTTGTTAGGTCTTTGATTATAGGATTTTATTTTTTTAACTATTTTACTAATAGTTATATAATGCATTTCTAAACCTTAATTCTTTTTTTGTAATTTTTTTCAAACAAAGCCATTGAATAAAAATTATAATACTTGTTTTTATGTCTAACCTCATCAATCATTGTCCCTTCAATCTTGAAGCCTAATTTTTTATACAATTTAACAGCTGGAACATTATCAGCAATAACCCCCAAATTTATTTTATGAAGTTTTAACTTATAAAAACCATAATCAAGTAACCAGTCCATAGCAATTTTACCAACACCCCTCCCCCTATAATCATCTTCTCCAATCATAATAAATATATCACAATTCTTATTTACCTTATTAATATTTGATAATCCCATAAAACCAATGGGCTTGCTGTCGTCTGCAATAATAAAAAACTTCTTATTTTTATTTTTTTGATAGTTATCAAACCACTCTTTCTGTTTTTTAAGGGTTGTGGTCTCGCCAATATTCTCACCTGTAAATTTATTTGCCAGGGGATTATTTAGCCATTTCACACGAAATGGAATATCAATTCTCTTATGTATTCTAATTTTTATCATATTTAAATTTAAATACTTATAAAAATATTATACCAAAACTATCATTCTGGGTCTAATTCCATCTTAAGAAAAAAGTTAAAGTTTCTTAATAAAAATCTTATACTTCAAAATCTAATCTCACCATTAAACATAATGATATAATATTTCTGAGTTCAACAAGCGTTTTTGGTTCTTTATTTGTTTATATCTAAAATTAAAAAGTAATAGAAAATATTTCCTTGTACAAAACTTCACGCTTCTAGAACACAAAAAAAATTACTCCAATAGATAAATAAACAATGAAACAGCATTTGAAATAGCTACAATCCAAAAAGGATAATTATCATAACAATTCTGTTTATTCATATGTAAAATATTATAATAATATTATTTTATTAATTTTATTTTATTACAAAAATGTTCTTTTGTCACCTACCCCAAACACAAAAAATACGCCGAAATTAAATTATTTTTTACTCAGCACGGGTGGTAGCAAGGGGGTCTGGTCTTGGATTGATTAATTTTTTCTATGTTTTAGGAGAATACTGGCGCGGTTTTACCGCCCGATTTAAGTAAAGCTATTATTAGCTCCTTATAATATTTAATAACCTGGATATTTCTTCCCAGCTAATGAATCATCTATATATCGATCCGGATTAAAATCCAAACCAAAGATTTCCTTCAGCATAATCTTGGCAACATATGCATTACCCAAGGAGTTGGGATGGCCAAAATCAATATCCCCCACCTTGATTCCGGCAATTGCATCAATATCGTCTTTGGTATATTTGAAGGTAAAAAACTTATCAAGCTCAAGTTGGGAAAAGGCAGAATACATATCGACAACCCGAATCTTGTTCTTATATTTTTTAACTACAGTTTCAGCAGTTGCTATATATTTCTTATTTTCCATGTTAGCCTTCTCATTAAATCTGGCAATAGAGTTAGAGAATACGACATCCCCCACCCCCACTGTAAGTTTACTGAGTATAATATCAAGATTCTTTGCATGCTCATCTGGGTTGATATTTTTATATTTATCGTTATAGGTATCCATAAATATAGCTAAGTTCGGTTTACATGGAATAACATCTTTCTCAACAAACTTCATTAACTCACTCGTAGAGGCACCATTATATCCCGCATTAAGGCATCTCAGTTTCCACCATGGGAGTTCCCATTCACCCATAGCGATCTCCAGCTCCATTTTAAGCACATACTCTATGACTTCCCGCCAATTCGGATGAACCCATTCAGTTGAGGTAATGGAATCACCAAGAAATGCAATACGATACCAATCGCCTTGTTTTAATTTATTTTCAATTTTTTGTAATTGCTTGTTCATATAAATTACTTATAAACTCATCTAAATTAACAAAATTAATTTTCTCTCGAGTTTCTTTCAAATCTTTAAAGGTGAAATTTTGAATTTCGTCATCCATGGCTACACAACAATTTTTTATAACAGTAATATCCAAATCTCTATCATAAGCGTCTTGGATCATGCTTCGGACACAAAGATTTGTTAAAATTCCCGTCACGATAATTTCTTCAATACCCCTTAACTCATCTTCCATGGCTGTTTTATAGTACGGACTGATTTTATTTTTGGTTATCAGAATATCCTGAGGTTGTTTTTTGATCTCCGGAATAAACTTGATATTGTCTGAACCAGGAGCAAAAGCATCTTCTGATTCCGACTCAACATGCTGAGTAAAAATAATTTTATACCCCTTATCACGACAATACTCAATCAATTTGTTATTTCTTTCCAAAACATCGTCTATGTTGCCAACGTAATAATCAGAATCTTTATCAATCCATTCATTTTGAAAATCAATTAATATTAAGGCTTTGTTCATATGTTTAAGCTAATCTTTTTATATTATTTAAAGTAACTAGGATTGCCCCCTTACAAGGTTCGCCATCGTTTTCAGGAATCCGTCTAGCTTTTTCATGCCATTTCCCTTCTGTAAAATAATCAGCCTCTCCTTTTAACTCATAACCAATGCAATTATCTTCCCAGCCCTTATTCCAAAAAGCAATAGCAACATTTTTATTCTTTTTTAAATTTTCTGGAGTTGTAACCATATAATTATCAGTAATTAGTAACTGGTCACCAGATACAACCTTAACAAAGGCAACAGCAATACAATGAGGGTTGCCATCCTCACCGATAGTTGAAAGTGCTATTGCATTTCCCTCTATTAATTTTTTGATTTTATCATTGATTGGCAACATATTATTTTTTCTTAATATCTTTATGATGAAAATAAATTTTGTAATTAACTTGTCCCTTTTTACAAAAATCTTTTATTTCATTTTCAACTCCATCCCAATAGATCTTCTCATCCTTATAAATCTCCCGATATTTATCAATCAACTCTGGATAATTATTTTTCAAAAACTTATAAATATTCTCTCTGACAGACGGATAGATATTCAAATTTTCAAACCAATACTCGTCTGCATATTGTTTAGTTAATTCAATTATTTTTTTCCAATCGCTAAGCATTGGAAAAATCGGAGAAATAAAAACAGCTGTTCGAATATTGTTGTCATAAAGTATCTTTAAAACTTTTATTCTGTTTTCTATGCTGGGAGCTCCTGGCTCTAGTCTCTCTCTTATTCTATCATCGGCTTGCCCTATTGAAAAAGCGACAGTTAAATCTCTGAACTTTTTAAGTAAATCAATATCTCTTGCAACCAAATCTGACTTTGTAATAATATCAAAACTTGAATCAAATAAGGATAACTTTTCTAAAATATTTCTGGTGATTTTATATTCTTCTTCGCACTTCTGATAAGGGTCAGTGACTGAACCGATGGTAATTGATTTACTTTTATACTTATCTCCCAATTTAGGAATCAGCTCTGGAGCATTAATCTTCACATCAACGAATTCTCCCCATTCTTCATCATGCCCCGTAAACCGCATCATGAATCTGGCATAACAATAAATACAAGCATGCGAACAACCTGTATATGGATTAATAACAAAGTCGCTAGCTGGGAGATTTGATTTTGTTATTATTGACTTGGCTTGTATTTCTTTTATTTTCATTTACTTTTGCATTGCTTGTTGTTTTAACTTAGGTGGCATTTTCTCGATTGCATATCGCAAAGCCGTTCTTGGCATTTTCTCCTTATGCCTCATAACATAATCAAAAACCTGCTTCTGATTATGAACTGACGCGGATTTCAACATCCAGCCATATCCTTTTTGTACTAAGTCTTCTTTATCTAAAAGCAGTCTATCAGCTACTTCAAAAATATCTTTAAAGCTATGTTTAGTAGCGTAGAACTCTCCGATGGTAGTAATAAAGCTAACTGCTGACGCTCTCCTAAGCCACATATTATCAGAATAAGCCCAAGACTTTACATTTTCAATCCAAGTCGGATATAACTCAATCATGGGATGAATAACATGCAAACAAAAGTCATCATCCTTTCCCCAGTTATCAATATATTTATCCAACCATTTTTCAAAAATCTCAAAATCATATACAGAATATTTGTCTTTTAGCTTTGCCACCCATTGAATAGCGATAGTTGCTTCCTGATTATATCCACCCTGCAACAATTTTTCACTCAATTTAAAAATATCCTCCTTGCTAAGGTGTTTTATCTTCTTGAAATATCTGTTTGCTAACTTTCTAACTACAGGCGTTCTAACTCCGTAAGTTTTAACTTTCTCTTTAAAAAAACTCTTATCAGATTTTTTTACATCTGTGTTAGTAAATTCCCTTAGCTCCTTTTTTATATTGTTTACGATAACCGACATAATTATTTATTTCTACTTTTATACATATCAAGCCATTCCTGTGATAATGGCCACCCCTCGAATTTATCACAAGGAAAATCCTGGCAATCTCTTGAACAGACATCCACTTCTTTTTTAACCGCACATTCCAATACGGAACACCCGATACCTTCCTTGTTTAAGCTATCGACCGCTTCTTGTGTTTTGGTACATCCTTCACATTTATTTTTTACATACAGGCCACAGGCAAAACAACTAATTCCACAACAGCCTACTAAGTGATTATCTTTTTGCATATTTAATCGTTGATTAATTTATAAGTTAAATGTAGATATGAATTTTTAAAAATCTTACATTCTTTTAGATTCATTGCTTTTATGTATTTCAATTCCTCGCTCCGTCTTAATGATTTGCCGTCTATCAAGGTTGATGTATCCTTTCCACCAACTAGGCACGGGGCAACAACTACAGATAAATAATCTACCAATCCAAGTCTTACAAATTCGGCGTTCAATGTTCCGCCCGACTGGATGGTTAGTCGTTTTACTTTATAATCTGTTTTGAGTTTGGCAAATAAATCTTTTAAATCTATCTTTTTAGGATAATGTATTATTTCTAAATCTTTCAAATGTGACAACTTAAACGCTGGATGATTTTTGTTGCTGGTAACTAAATATAACTTCTTTGTCCATTTGGTTAAATAATTAATGCCCCTGGCATTTAGATGTGGTTTATTATCGATAATTATAAAACTACAGGGCATTTTATTGGGTTCGCTCTTTTTGGTGTTAACTCCGATTTTTGCCATAACTCTACCTGTATTTAAAGAAAACATATCTGTTGTTTTTTCAATGTCATAATACTGGTGCAATCCATTCTTAACTTCTTTTATTTTTGGTAAATCCCTGTCAAAATCACGTTTATCAATGTCGCCAGTAGAAATTTTTCCGTCTACTGACTGGAGCATGAATAATGTTGTTATTGGTTTAATCATATATTTTATTTCAACTTTTTTATACTTTTTACGATAGCATCCTGAAAAACCCTAAAAGCCTTTCTTTTTTCTTTTTGATAAATATAAGGCATACCAACAATAAAGCCACAGTTATCGCACTTGATTGGTAAAACATCTTTTATGTTTTTTCTTTGTAGTCCAACTAATTTTTCGGGTGCCATTATTCTATCCATATACAAACGTCTTAAATTTCCAGGGCCGTCTTTTTGATAAACTACGAATACATGCTTACATTTACGACAATGCAAATTTAACAGACGAGAATATCCACCTCTGGCTGATTTATATTTATCTTTTTTTAGTATTAATTTTTTCTCCATGATATTGAATTAAAAATTTTTCACATACCCCAATATTACAACAACTTACAGTGGATGTCTAATTTTTGGGATACCCGCCATAAAGACTGAGACTACTAAATATCGCATTATTTTCTCGGTTTTTTGCATCACTTTAAAAGACTGGAATTAATAAAAATACTATTTATATACCGAAAACTAAACCTCACTTATAATATCAAATCCTTTAAAACTACCCGTTATTGCCAATCCTATAATTTTACCTCTACAAATATTCTTTTCTCTAATTTTTTGGGCAACTTCATTCATAGTAGCTCCTGAGCCGACAGCATCATCAACAAGAAGAATATTTTTAAATTTATTTCTTTCTTCAACCATAATGGTGATTCTGGCATTTTCTATTCTATCATTTAATTTATTAAGCGTTTTTTGCGGTACTGCAACTGCGGTTTTAACTTTCGTAATTACAATACTTCTTAAATTTTCATGCAAACCCCTTTCCAAAACCTTCATAAGTTGAGTTTCTCTCTTTACGGTCGGAGGAATATATCCAATACCGTCTATTTTGTATTTTTTTATAAGCTGATCAACTTTTGGTTTTATTTCCCTGATCAATTCTTTCATTAGCATTTTATTTTGACTTTGTTTAGCATACAACAACAATTGCCCCAATTTAGTTTTGCCAAATCTCTCGATACTGTAAAAATCTAAATAAAATAATTCATCTAAAAAAACTTCTTTAAAAGTATTTTTTATTTTTTCCATTCCGTTAACGATCCCGTCTTTTTTATATATCTCATATTTAGCCATAGTCTTAATATATTCTTTTGCTGTTTTTTCTATCGGTAAATTATTTTTTTTACACCAATATTTAAAGCCTTCGATCCCTTCTTTTTTTTCACCCCCTGGAGTTATTGCTAAATAATTTTCATCTATTTTTTCTTTTAATTTATCATCAATCTCGATCTCAATACTTTTCTCTTGTTTATTTTTTATCAAATAAAAAACCTTTGGCGGTTTACCAATTTTTTTTAATATCCCCTTTTCAAGTAACACAGCCAACTGCTTTCTAACTCCCCTGTCGCTAATATCTAAATAATCAGCTAGCTCACTACCGGTGGCCTGTCCTTTTGCTTTGATATATTTAATTATTTTCTCTGATGTTTTCATATTTTCATATTTAACTTATTTAGTTCCTAGTTCCTATTGTACTAGGAACTTTTTATATTGTCAATAAATCAAAAATATTAGAACCACTTTAACACCAAAAAATCAGGCTAAAACTAAGCTGATTTTTATTTGCACGGGTGGTAGGAATATCGCGTTCGCTCGTCGTCGCAATGCTCCTCGCTCTCTTGTCCAGAGTTTCTAAGTGACCTTTCCCCAAAGGGTCACTTGTCGTTCGCTTCCTCCCTACGCCTTCCGGCTCCGGTCGTTGCTCTCTCGAAACTAGTTCAATTCCCCTTTCATCTGTGCAGAAATATAAAAACAACTCCTATGAATTGAACTGTTTTTATATTTCTGCACGGGTGGACGATAGATGTGCGAACCTGTTTTGAGTAAAAAAATAAGGCGCCAAGTTGATTGACGCCCTTTATCGTTAATGTGCAAACTGAGGATTAACCAAAATTCGGTTTGTATTCCAAGCCAGCTTCGGCTTCGGTGTCCGTAAAGGTATCAACGGCTGTTTCTTTGTTGAACCATTCGTTCACCATATTGCTGGGGAATACTTCGAGTGAGTTGTTGAAGCTTTCAACGTTTTGGTTAAAAATGCGGATAGCGGCCGCGACGTTGCTTTCGGCTTCTGACAATTCCCGCATCCAGCTCCGATAAAGATCGGATGTTTTGAGATCGGGATAAGCCTCGACGGCGACATTGACTCCGCTCATCAGCCCTTGGATCAACCCCTCGGTTTTTCTCAGGGCGGAAACATCGACGACCTTATCGGAAAGCTTGCCCATAGCAGTACGCAGTTCAGTAATTTTCGTCTGTAGATCCTGTTCGAACTCTTTGTACTCACTCAGAGCTTTCGTCAGTTTCGGAATCACTTTAACCTTGTAACGTTCCTGGGTAATGACATTGGCCCAGGCCCGTTCCACGGCGTTCTTTCCGCGCACGATGCCGTTGCGCATGGCGATGATTAATAGAACAATGATCAAGGTGGTTCCCAGGATTACTCCTAATACGATTAATGCTGTCATGATTTCGGTTCTCCTTTTGTGTTGGTGGTTATTTCTAGAAATTGCTGTCGTTATATTTGTGAAGAGTTTCGATAAATTCAAGCAGCATGTTCAGCTTCGGAAGCTCGAGAAAAGATTCGATTTCCTTTTTAAAAGCATCCGGATCGGCGATTGAATGCTGCCGTTCAAGCTCCAATACGTCACTATTGGAAAAGCCGATGTTCATCCTTCCGTCCTTGTTGACCTCAAGATTCAATCCTGAAAAATACGAATCAATTTCTTCAAAAGCCAGTACGACAGTGGGGGGCAAGAACTTGGCTGCTACCATTTGGTCCTGGGTATAAACCGAAAAAGTTTTATTGAACTTCTGCGATTCGGTTGTCCACTCATGAGGGTATTTGTATGACCCGCCGCCGGATACCACTGCCACGCCTTTTTTGTGGTCAAAATCGGTATTTAGACCATAGCGGTAGCAGGTTCTAGTGCGACGCTCCATAGTGGTGATCGTAGAATTTCCAACTTTTCTTGTTACCGGAACATAGTATACTTCCACATAGTGAAATACATAATACTCGTAATCAAACTGGACCTCTTTGCCTACATGACGTCCGCGCACAAGCCTGGTAATCTTTCTTTGCTCATCACCGCGGCCTCGGAATTCTCCGAATGCCTGCTTGAATTGCTGATATAAGGATTTCTCTTTGTCCGAAATATTAACGAACTCCAGTTTGTTATCAAACAAGATATCCTTCTCAAAGATCAAATTACTTATACCGCTAATCTCGCCGTTCTTGCCAGCAATCATAAAGAGTGGAATACATGTTACCACCCAAAAGACGGCCAAAAGAACAAAGCCGATCCAATCAAGTTGGCGCTGCAATTCATAGCTGGTAAAAAATAACCAAGTATAGATCGCACCGATGACGAAGAACACACCAGAGGTCATCCATTTACCGCCATGATTGTACTTGATCGGCCCCGAGTTACTGATAAATTCCCGAAGCTTATCAAAGACGGGTTTGAAATGATCCTCTTTCTCGGCAGATTCGGCTAAGCCGCGCAAATTTCCCAACAATACATCAAGGTTCTTGTTATGGCTCATTCTCGATTACCTCCTTAGTTATATAGATAGTTATCAAAAAACGATCAAAATTTACCTAATCCAATATTACATAATAACATAATTTAATTTATTATGTCAAAACGAACGAATTGAGCCATCTATTTTCTAACTTTGCTACTATCGGTTGAGTCATATAAAATCTAACTCAAATTAATTAATAATTTGGGTTAAATAA
>MFGN01000030.1 GCA_001780285.1 Candidatus Falkowbacteria bacterium RIFOXYD12_FULL_34_57
AAAAATCAAGAAAATGCAATCATTAACAAAGTAAGATAATATATGCCTCAACCAGAGGCAGTAAAGTTAGATTTTTAAATGTCTAAATGCGAAAAATCTCCAAAAAATATCACAACCGCAGATATTAGAAATTATTTGGAAAAAATGGCCGATAATCAACATGCTTCCTCCACTTTAAATCTGGCTTATTCAGCTTTTAGATTTTATTTCCAAAATATTTTGCACCGTAAATTTTTTACCAACATTCCCCGCGCTAAGAAATCAAAAAAACTTCCGGTGGTTCTTACCCGCAGTGAAATCGGACAAATTTTTGCTGTTATTGTTAACGTAAAACATAAACTTATGCTTGGTCTTACCTACTCATCCGGACTGCGAGTGTCGGAAATAATAAATGTTAGAGTTCAAGATCTTGATTTTGAAAATAAATTATTGCGCGTAAAAGAAGCCAAGGGGTTAAAAGATAGAAATACTATCATGTCCGATAAAATCATTCCGTTTTTAAAACAATACACAAAAAATAAAAAACCAAATGATTATATATTCGCTAACGAAAAAAACGGCAAACTAACTATTCGCTCTGTACAAAAAGTGTTTATGCAGGCATTAAAAAAATCTGATATAAAAAAACAAGCTACTTGTCATTCTCTTAGACATTCATTTGCCACCCACTTGCTGGAAAACGGAACTGATATTAGATACATTCAAGAACTTCTGGGTCATGCCAGACTAGAAACCACGCAAATTTATACCAAGGTTGCAAATAATAAACTAAAAGATATTCAAAGTCTGTTATAATAACAAGATACTAATTATGGCAATAAATTAATTGTCAATTTTCCTCTTGTTATTCCCGACTCCGATTGGAAACCCAGAATTAATCAGAACTTATTATTTTTATCGATAATTAATATTAATCCGGTTTAACCCTGGATCCCGGATCTTCGCGGAGTTTATGCTGTTGAAAAACAGTGCTTCGTCCGAGATGACAAGAGGAAAAAACAGGGGTAATAAAAAACTAAATTACTTTATAGACTTTTCAGTCAGCAATATTAACAATTTTTGACTGATCCGCCTTGGGCTGGTAACTCAACACACTATGTCTAAAGTTTTTATTTCATTATCCAAATCGGAAGAATTATCTCATAATATTGAAGATACTCTTTTAAAATCAACTAACAATCTTTCCTGGCTGAAACCAGGAGATAAGGTATTGCTGAAAGTGGCGCTCAACTCCCCCGACCCGCATCCGGCTACCACTCATCCGGAGGCGGTAAAAACTATTTTTAAAATATTAAAAAACAGGGGCGCGGAAGTGATTGTAGGCGACCAATCCGGAATCGAGCATGTGGTGCATACCCCCAAGGGAATAATAAAGGGCTCCAGCGCCAAAAACTTTATCACCTCCCAAATGGGCGATGAAAATATTCCCTTTACAGCTTTCGAGGATTTGGGGTGGGATGACGGCTTTTTTCATTTTAATCATGAAAAATGTACTTCCTGGAAAAACGGCTTTTATATTTCTGATATTATTAATCGCGTAGACCACATCATCAACCTCCCCCGCCTCAGTACCCATATACAAAGCGGGGTAACCCTCGGACTAAAAGCTGCTGTTGGTTTCCTGCGCGAAGACTCCCGCCTAGAGTTCCATCAAGACGGACCATTTGCCAAACAACTCAATTCCTTTGCTAAGGATTCCGGGCTTAAAACCGATTATAAAAACGAAAATAAATTTATAGAAAAAATCACAGAAATCTCTTTAGCTCTTCAGGAAAAACTCAGACTTACTTTTTATACTGCCTCAAAAATGCAAACAACCTTTGGGCCGGATAAAAAATTAATGAATCTGGCAAAATCTTATGTGGTCACACCGGAAAAAAGTATTATTATCGCCTCCAATGATATTATCTCAGCTGAAGCCGCCGCCTCCTGTATGTTGAAATACCACTATGATCGCCATACTCCGATTGTCAATAAATTCGTGGAAAAACTACTCCTTTCTCAAAGCAATAAAAACCACATCAGCAACATAACCATGGAAAATAATAAATTCATAAACTACGGAGCCAAAATCGGATTGGGCAGTAAAAATTTTGCAATAGCATGGAGTGGAGCGGATGAGAATGATAAAAATAATTTCCTCTCCTATTGTTATCCTGAACTTCTTGCCTACCGGCAGGCAGGAATTCAGGATCCACCACGTCATACGGAATCAACACCTCATGGATTCTGAATCCTCGCCTCGTAAGCTTATCGAAGCGGGAAGTTCAGAATGACACAAGGAATACACTAAAAAAACCGACAATTGTATGTCGGTTTTATATTTTAATTATTATACAGGAGTAGCTGCAAAGCTTTCTGTCAACGGTATCGGTAAAAATGGCCATGGAAAATTATTCTTTTTAAACTTTTTTACGGAATCTTTCCTTTCCTCTTCGGCCCTAACCACCTCTTTAGCTTTTTCCGGAAAAAGATCAGGTAGGAGTTCCCACAGTTTTATTTCATATGGCCGGAAATCAAGACTCTGAAATGCCACATGGCTTACCTTGGGAATACCATCCCAGTTTATACCATCTTTCGGCAATTCCTGAAAAAAGTTGATTCCGGTAACTTTTGTAAAGAAATCAATAATAATGCGATGAGTAGATATCACCAGCTGGGGCGGTTGCTTATAGGGGGTGTCTTTAACCAGATTACTATAAAATTTTAACATTCCGTCAAACAACATTTTACCGACTTCCTTTTGGGAATTTATTTTACGGCAGTAAAAATTACCCATCTTCTTTTTCCAGTTTGCAGGACTGTCATCAGCGCGCATATTTACCAATCTTTCTGGCAGTACTTCTATGCGCGGAGCAAGAAAAGGGTCTATGGCAAAATGCATCAACTCATGGGCATTATCATCAATTCTTAAACCATGGTAAGTATTTCTGATGCTGTTGGCACGCAGATTATAAGCCAGGGTGCCGACGTGCTTATTGTCTCTAAGACTGTAAATTGAATGTAGGACTGTTGCCCTGTTTTGCAGGCGGCCATTTTTTTCTAGAATTTTAAAAAACTTATATACATCCTCGCAAAAGGAAGTATTTTTATCAAAGGCTTCCCTGCACAATCCCCCAACATTAAAACAAATGCGTAATGCGGGATGTTGGTGATATAACTTTTTCAATTCTCTGTTATATCTTTCATTTTCCCTGATTTGTTCTTCTGTATTAAAAAATCTTTTTTTTGCCGGAATCAAAGAAACAAAATCCGGATTAGCCCAAAAAGTGCTAATGTAGGGTGTACTTAAAAAAAGAGTACTTCTTTCTTTAAAAACTTCATCCGAATAAAAAAATTTGTACATTATGCCTCCCTTTTCTTTATTATGGGTGTAATTATCTTTCTTTTTAATTGAGCTACGCCCAACTAATAAAGAAAAAGGAATACTAATTGGGCATAAGTGTTGTAAAGAACAAATAAATTTATAAAAAATTTTTCATACCAATCTACTATAAAAAAATAAAAATGTCAATAGCTATATTAAAATATTAATAAAAATATTCAATATTAGCTGTTTTTAATGAAAATTTAAAAAGACCCTGAATTGTTCAAAGTCCTTTTATTTGAATGGTTTTAAAATTTTTAACCTTCCACCGCCTCCATAACGGTAATCGAAAGGTCGTCTATCTCCTGTTTTTGGAGTTCAGCCAAAAGTCGCTTGCCCCGCTTGAAACCGGTGGCGATAGAAACTCCTTTTAGCACCTGCTTCGGGGTATAATTGGTAATTTCCATGATTTCTGCCAACAACCCGTCCAGGTCACTGCCAGCATCGCCCTTAAGAATTGAGGCGGCCATTTTTAATGTGTCCACGCCATATTCATCTGGTTTTCTGGCGGTTTCCGGAAACAGCTCTTTCAATCCCAGATACAGCTTATTGCCGGTCTTGCGAACTCCGTTGATCTGAGTCATATCAGATACAATTCGGCCAAGATCTTTTTCCTTGTAAGCAAGAATTTCCTGTACCGTATTCAGGATATAGGTCAATTCCTCGACCCTTTTCCCGCGCATCAGTCCTTCGAACTGATATTCAATATCAATGAAACTATCTTTAATTTCCCGAGCTTCCTTCCTGATACTTTCGATCATAGCCGGAAGATCATCCAAATCTCCGGATTTTATAGATTCCAAATGAGAATTAAGCATAGTTTGCAAACGTGCTTGTAAATCTTTTCCTATGTTAGTTAACTCCCTTTTGGGATTCCAAGTCGGTCCGACCTCCTGATAATAGCTTTTGCCCTCAGGAATTTGCATATTCATCCCGATTTTTGATTCAATAATCCTTCCAAGATATTCATCGGAACAATTTTTGGCTATTTCCAATGTTTTTGCCAATTGGAATTTACCGTAATCAGTACTGGTTTTCAAAACCGTCAAATAAGCTGTTACTCCCGGAGCAATTTCAATGGATTTGCCAATGTCTGCCAACATGTGGAGATTTTCATCAGTAATCCGAACTTCATATTTTCGGCGAGCCTCAGACCAGGCTTGGTTCAATTTTTCACCGTCAATCTTTTCAAGTAGCTGAGCAAAATTTTCAGCCAGAATGCAGCCGCATACCAATTTAATTTCTTTGCCGTTCGGTAAACCAACATCTACAACTCTGGTACTTCTGGCAAACTCTTCCGAAACCTCGATTGTCGGAAAAGATAAACCATAATTTACCATGAAACTTTCGCCATCGACTGTTACGGTTAACGGAAACTCCGCTTCTACTCTGGCAAGCTCTTCCGGAGAAATATGATCTTCCAGCTTCAAAAGCAAATCCTCTTCCCGAAGTTCACCGGATTCCAAAGCATCCCGCAGGGATATCGGAGAAATAATCCTTTTGCCGGTAAACGCCCAGCGATATAAATTTATCTCGTCTTCCTCGGTTAAAGCCCGGATTTCGCCGTAAAAACGTCTTTCCATCTCCAGAGATATTTGCCGCACATGAGAATTTTGATTCTTGATATTCCAAAATTTCCCACAAGCAGACAATTCCATAATTTGATCAATAAATTTTTTTTGCGCTTCTTCAACAAACTCTTCCGGCACATCAGCATCCGCTATAAAATCAGAAACTAAATCAATAGCTTCACCGGCAAAAATCTGTTTCATCATCATTTTCACGCCTTTTTCAGAAACACTTTCCAATCTACAGGGAATCTTGACGGAAAATTGTTCAATCATATATTTGGGAATAGATGTCCCTTCAACAGTAGCCCGGATAATGCCTTTTTTGTCCGTCCAATGCCGGATTTTGCCGAAGATAAAGCCGGAAGCGCTGGAACAATTCGCGCTCCAAACCATGCAATATTCAGACATAGCCCTGAGGCTGCGTTCATTAAAAACGAAATCCAGGGATTGCACCGAAACCAAAAAATCTACAAACCGCCGATAAACATCATCATCCCTGCTGATTTTCTTCATGATTTCCGGATTGGGCAAATCCATACCCAGATACCAGCATACCGATCGCAAAGCCAAAGTTACTTCTCTAATAGCTTTGCTGTTCAGGTTGTGCTTGTCGCACCACTCGGCAAATTCCCCCTTCTCTGTTTCATCACCGTCATAATTTATCCAGTTGCCGCGAAACCCATATTCGCCGCCATCCTGAGAATAGCGGATATATCCGAATTTCGACATAGCCTCGGCAATGATATTGTAAGAAGTTGCATGGTCACTGTCGTAAAGAATCATATCCGAATATGAATTGCTGCCATTGCGCAAAAGAGAATATAAAGATGAAACACAAGAACAAACCACAACTAGCCTTAAAAGCTCTTCGTCTCCCTTATCCTGAGCATGAACAATCATTTCGGCCCACATCGGCTCTACCGGCAAAGGTTCAACCCTTTTTCCGTATACAGTTAATCCGTTGCCGTTTTTTTCAATAATGCCGCGACCGCGGAAATATTCTACCTCTTTTTTATACAACGCCCGATTAATGGGCTGAATCAATTCAATCTGGCTCACGTCTGCATTCAGCTTGGCGCAAATCAGAGCTAAACGAGGAATATCTCCGCCCAGCTTGAATTTGGGAACTGTCGGCTGCAAATTATGAAAATCAATATTCCTGTAGCTGATAATATAAATATGGGCGTTATTTGCCCGGCCGTTGACCCGGCCTCCCATTTGAAGAAGCTCGTTATTGCCAAGCTTTGCTCTTTCCAGGGTCTGTACGCCGGAATGTTCCTGTTCATCCAGCATCTCATCAAGTATTACTACCGTATCCAAACCGAGAATATTGAGAGAAGATGCCCCAGCAGGCGTCATGAAAACCATAAAAGGCTTTTTCACTTCGCCCCTCAGAAACTGTTCCAGTTTTTGAGCATTTTCCCCGCCGTGATAAAAATCACAATGCACGCCGCAAACTCCGTCAAATTCTTTAACCAAATTTTCGGTCATAGCTTTGGTCGGAACAAAAACAGCTACGCCCCTTCCCTCTCTTGCAAAATCAAAAATTTTATTTTTTAAAAAAGTTTCTGGTTGCAAGGGGGCTGGTTCCTGCTTCGTGCCATATTCCCTTTTAATTATTTCTACTCTTGCCTTTTTTGAGGGGTCAAAAGCAGAACAGGAAATCACGGTGTTCACATTCAGATAATCGGCATAAACTTTCGGGTCAATAGTGGCCGAAAGGCCGATAATATTGCAGCCCAGCATCCGCAAAAAAGCCAAAGAAAGTTCCAGGTGTACTGAAGTCTGATGAATTTCGTCTACGACGATCCGATCATCATTTGTAATAATTCCGGCCATGATCCAATTCAAGGCTACGCCCGGGGTGATAACCAGCACATTGGAATCAAAAGTCTTTTCCGTAGCTTCATGCTCGCGGGTTACAATATCAATTTTCAAATCTTCACCCAAAATTCTTTGAGCCATCTTTTGGATAGCCAAAGTTTTACCGGTACCTGTTCCTGAAACGATAAAAAAACTTCCTTCCTCGATTGCCGCCAAAATCTCCTCCTTTTTCAACTGCATCAGCAGCGTTTCCGGAAGATTCTCGTTTTTCAGGGCAATCAGGATGTTAACGCAAGTCGCGCGCGTGGGTGCAATCACAATAACTCGATTATTTTCACTCATCAATTTCTCCACGAATAGGCGTCTAACTAAGACTACCCTGCCTATTCGCGCGCATTTGATGCACTTCCCTAAGTTATGCGCTTCGCGCACCCGCACTACGAATGCGGGACATGCGAATTAAATAAATTTAGGGCATTTTGGACAGGGTTTGTCCTTTTTGGTTCGTTTTTTAAAGGGTTTAAAAAACCCAAAAACTAGCCTTTTTTAGCCTAATTACGCAAAAATTTTCATGAGCTTTCTCCTTTTTTAGCTTATTTTATTGTAAAGATCATTATAATTTTCATTATAGCTTTTAAATATAGCATATTTTTATTATTTTGTCAAATTTATTTTACTTGACAAAGTTTTAAAAATATGATATAATTATATTATAATTTTAATACTACATTAATAATTTATTTTACAAGGAGGTCGCCATGACTACTGAAAAAAGTTTCACCATAAAAATGGAAGTGGAAAGAAACTTTGGAATAAAAGTACTTCTCAAGCTTGCTAAGCGGGCAATCCAGAGCAGGTACCCGGAAAGCACCATTGAATATACCGACGAAGAAATAAGGTTTACCGGTATTTCCAAAGATGAGTTGTGTGAACTGATCAACAGCACCATTGAAACCGGCAACATTAAACTTAAACTTAGGTAAAAGGAGAACCTCAAAATGGAAAGTTTATGCATCATATGTTCATGTCTAGCCCTGATTTGCGCCCTTGCCTCATCCAAGTGCGACCGCCCGTCGGTTTACTATGCCCTGCTGGTAGCATTTCCGGTTATCGCCTTATTTTTTAACCCTTCTCTTGAAAAAATCTTTGGACTCATGTTTATTCTAGTTTCCTTCCTGTTGGGATTCATGATCAAGAATATAATTATTTCATTTTTCTCATGGATAAAACCTGAAAAATACCACCTCGCACCGGAATTTCTGAAGGGCAGTCTGATACTTGCATCCGGATGCCTGACATTCATCATTATGGCCTTAACCAAGGATATGCATCAGACGGCGGTATCGCTTTCATTTATGATACCGACTCTGATTGCCACCCCCTTCTTCATCAAGGGCTGCCGGCAACAGGAAGCCTGAACCCAAACAAAACAAAAGACCCGCGGAAGCAATTTCTGCGGGCTCTTTTATTATATATCTCTGTGTCATTCTGAACTTGATTCAGAATCCATGACGTAAATATCGGGGATAGTTATTATTAGTAATACTTTTTTGCGTATTAATTAGTTAAACTGGAAATGAGTAATAGTGTATTTAATATGTTTTACGATGTGGATCCCGGATCTTCGCTTCTCTTCGTCCGGGATGACAGAAGGAATGAGTGTCTTTTTTCAATATAAACTATCCGCCACCAAAACTTTCCCAAAAAATATCCGCCGGTAACAGCCAATATCAACAATGAATATTGCACCCACCAAGGCAACACGCAATACAAAAAACCGAAAAAGAAAGTGTTATTAAGTGTTTCTCCTTTTTCCAACACTAAATCAATATAATATCTTTCAATTAAACTATGCGCCAAAAAGCTTAACTCTAACATCAGAACAATAGTCATGAGAATATAAAAATTTCTTTTCATCGTTATTTGATTCGCCATATTTCTCGCTTCGCTCAGCCACGCTACAAATGTAGCTCATACGAATTACGAACCCGCGCTACTCCGCCAGCTGGCGGATGCGGGACATGCGAATATTAATTATTAAAACTTCTTACTTTTGACTTTATAAACTTTATGGACTTTTGGCTTTCGGCTATACTACTCCCCTTTTTCTCAACTCAAAAAAACAACGCGCCGTAGCTTTGACGTCGGCAAAAGCGTCATGCGCATCATCAAAATCTTCACCAAATAATATTTGATGGAGCTCCGTTAATTTCGGCCACTTGTACCCGCCCCGTCCGCTTCTAATTCTACAGAATTGAGTTGACTCCCGCATAGTGCATATCTGGGGCCTTTCAAAAAAATCTGTATTTATCTGTTTGCGGAATAATTCCGCACCCAAAATCTTTTCATCAAAATTAATATTATGCGCTACTACTATCTCTGATCTTTGCAGCCCCTTAATAAATTCTTGCAGTGCTTTTTTTAAGAGTATACCTTCTTTCTCTGCAATCTCGGTAGTAATCCCATGAATACGGGAAACATCGGCAGGAATAATATATCCTTCCGGTTTAATAATCCTGTTTTTACCCATAATCTCCTTGCCGTCATTATCAAAAACAATCCAGGCCAGCTGCACCATTCTTGGCCAGTTATTCGTGTCGCTTATCGGGGCCTGCCACCTGCGCGGCAATCCGGTTGTTTCTGTATCAAAAAATAAAAACATGAAAATTAGTTAAAAGTTTATAAAATCGGAAATTGAAAGTCTGAGGTCGCTACGCGGCATTTATATATTCTTTTCTTTAGATAATTATTAATTGTTAATTGAGTTCCTTCAAAAATAATATCAGGCAGATTATCCAAATCAAACCATTTCCATGCCTCACATTTCTCTTTCTCCACAAGCCGTGGTTCATCTCCTTCATATTTTGCTATTACTCCGATATTTAAATAATGCTTGCCGTCGGTTTCTATATAGCGCATTTCATCAGCCACGGATATTAATTCAATTTCATTTATCTCTAAACCAACTTCTTCTCTGGTTTCCCTAATAGCTGTCTCAAAGATAGTTTCTCCAAATTCTAAGTGGCCGCCCGGAAAAGCCCACTCTCCGGCACCGTGAGAACCCTTTCTGAGCCCCATCAGGACTTGACCTTTGTTATTCTGGATCATGACGCCAATACCCACTTTGGGATACTTTTTCTCTTCATTTTTCATATATTTTTATTTAAAACAATTATATATAATTTTAACATATTTAGTCCCTGTAAACAAAAAATTGACAATTGACAAAATAAAATATATATTGTAATTTAATAATATTAATAACTAAAATCTACATTCTTTTATAAAAATATAGTTGGAAATATTTTAAAATCTATAATAATCGGGGGAAAACATGAATAACGAAACAAAATTAAATCCCATTGAAATCGCGGTAATCAAAAAGTTAAAAAGTTTTGGAGGAGAATGCAATCGCCATTATTTTTTAATGAGCTTTGTAGGAAATCACTCTAAAATATCGGAAAAAATAAAGGAAGAAGAGTCTTCAAAATTAAATATAAACGTTGAAACGGCCACACAAGCATTAGAAACATTAGGAGAAAAAGGTATATTATCATTAACTATGGATCTTAAGATAATTTTAAAAAAATAAATATGAATTTAGAAAACGCCGATGAAATCAAGCCAGTAATGCCTAAGCAAAAAATAAATCCCGATAACAAAGAACAGCAAAAATCACCCGACAAACTACCTCCAATTCGAAGGTTAGACAAGGGCAAAGAAAAAAAATACCCGACAGAGGGTAATAATCCTGAAACAGGAAAAATATTTGAGGACTACGGATAAAAAATAAAAGTCATGTATTAAACACATGACTCTTTTTTTAATTTTTGTTTATCTTGTCTCCTTTTTGTCTTATTGGATTTTACTCCATGAATTCCGCATCCTCGTTTTTTTTCTCTCAAATATTGCTCCAATTCTTCTTTGCTCATCTTCCTCTTATGGCCCAATTTAACTTTTAAAATTTCTTTCTTTTTCTTTTTCTTTTTCATTTCATTCCCCTTGTTTATTTAAATTTTTAATAATCAGTTTATCTTAACACATAATCACACTTAATTCAAGAATTTAGTCGCCATATTGAAAAATTTAAAACCATCGCAAAGCTTACCCATAATAAATATGGCAAAAGCAGCCAAATGGTTCTCGCGTCAATTTTATAAAATAAAATAATCACTATTATAATAAACACCCACAAAACAATAATCTCTAAAAACCCCAAACCTGGATTTTGCATGCCAAAAAACAAAATAGACCACAAGGCATTTAAAATCAAATGAATAAAAAATATAATCAGTGCCCATTTTACTAAATTGCCGGTACCTATTTTTTGATACACCAAATAGAGCGCAATACCCATTAATGCATAAAGTAAAATCCATACCGGACCAAAAACCCAGCTTGGCGGATTAAAAAATGGCTTCTCCAGAGTGGTGTACCAATTAGCAACAGATTTAGCTGTAAAAATAGAACCGACAATCCCGGCCATCTGACAAATAAAAATCGCTAATAAAATTTTAATAAAATTCATAATATTTATTATTTAAACCAAATCGGAATTTCCAAAGCATCATCAAGCTCCGGCATGCCTGAAGGGTTGTCTTTTTTTAAAATTAAACTTCCATTATTTTCATTTTCTGGCTTAACAAATTCTAGTTCTGCCCTAAATCTCACAAAATCTTCCGTCATCCACTCACTTTCCGCCGTGGCAAATCCTTCAGCAATTATGAGACCATTTTGCCCGGTAAGCACAACGGGGAAACTAGCCTCAAAGAACCAAGTCCCTCGAGCCTCGCCCGTAATAACCAGGGGGCTGGATATTTCTTCGTTGGGCACAGGAGAATCCAATCTTATTAAATTAATTTTCTCATTTATGTTGCCGATATTTTCTGTAAATATTTTTTCTCCATACCGACATTGCCGCGGATAACTTTCCATTACCGGATTACCCGCTTCTGCGCAATCTGCAAAATTATTTACTTCTTTATTTTCTGTATATTTTAGACATTTTGGTTTTTGCATCATCTCCGGCGGACAATATTTTCGAGTACATCCGCCAATTTCTCCTCCACTCACAAAACAATTATTACAACCATCAAAATAACTTTCACAATTTTTTAAATTAACCTGTTCAACTCGTTTATAAATACTATTCATTACCTCTTTTTCCCCGGAATCAATAAAGCACTTAAACAAAAAAATTCCAATGACTACGCCGGCTGAAAAAATAATTATACCGACAAATATTAAGTTGTTTTTTAAAGAGAATTTTTTACGCATATTTTTATTGAAAACCCAATATAATTAATTTATAAACAAGAACTGGCCTTCACCATTTCCAAAACTCCCGGTGCAGACCCGTTTTTTATTTCACTTACTCTTTGTTCTCCTAGTTTTTCCACAAAACAATCTTCCATTGCCGGGGTAATCACAATAGAATCAGGGTCGATGCCAAAATTTTCTACCGCCCTCCTTTGTTCTTCGGTCATTGGTATTGTTTGGGTAGTTGGCGCTGTTTGGGTAATTGGCGTTATTTTTTCAGACTCCGGATTAGTGGTAACATTTATTATTTCTTCTGTGGTATTTTCATTATTTTTTATAGATGGCATAATCTGCACAGGTTTATCTATCCAACCCAACTTAAAGAGAATAACACCGCGTACATTAAGCGGGTTTTTTACTAATACCCAGACTAAAATAATAATACATAATAAAAAAATGGTAACTATAACCGTAATAACAACGGTTAATATTTTTTTACCTAAACTTTTTGGTTGTTCTTCGTTCATAAAATTAAAACAAATTATTTTTTATATTATTATTATAACAAAAATTACTATTTTTAGCGATAAAGTAAAAATTTATAATAATGTTCTTAATTTTTTTCTTCTTTCGGTATAATCGGGTATGGTATATTCAACCAAATTCCAAAAATCTTTGGAATGATTCATTTCTCGCAGATGACAAAGCTCATGAACAATAATATAATCAAGCAAACCATCTTCAAGGTGCACAATGCGGTAATTAAAATTCAAGTTCCCCCGGCTAGAACAACTCCCCCATCTGGTTATTTGATTTTTAATAAATATTTTATTGAAAGAAAATTTATAAATACGATTAAAATACTCAATTTTCTCTATAGCAAGTCTCAAGGCTTTATTTTTATTTAAAAGATAATCATTCTTCGTTCTTTTTATTCCGTTATCACTAGCTTTAAAATGATTAATCCGCCTAATTATCCAATCGGCTTTTTCGACAATAAAATTTTCTGCCTGCTTAATAGTAACCCACCATGGCTTGGTCACGACTACGCGCGCATCACAATAAACAGCGAGGCGTAAACGCTTCGCTCTTTTATGCCTCCTAAGTCGGTAATTAATCTCCTGATTATTAATTGTAATCTTCTTATTCATAATTCTTAAAAAACTATCGACGCAATATCGATAGTTTACCGCTAATTCTATCATGAAAAATAAAACAAAAATAAATTATGGCCACGGTTCATCATCTATATACAACTGCTTGAACACAGCATTTCCATAATCATCTATCATCACTTTTGCTTTAGCTTTTTTGTTCCAGAAATTAAAATTCCTGCCTGCGCCTTCGGGTATAAAATATTCCTCTATCCCATATTGCACCCTAATGCTTGTATCCCAATTATCATCAGAAAAAGATGAGAAAGATTTTGCACCGCTTAATTTTCCTCCCGATACCACCCTGGCTTTTATAAAAAGTTTATTATTCATATCGTTTTTATTTTTAGAAATTCCACCAATAACATTCCAATATTGTCCTTGTTGTCTTAGGGGAATATAGATTATGTCTCCATTATAAGGTTCGTAGTTAAAACTATATCTATTAATGCTTGATATTTTATATTGAAAAGTAACATAATCCCCCCGCAAAGGATCTCTTGGGTCAACCGGCATAATTTCCAAAAAAACAGCAGAACCTCCGGTAAGGACAGAATATTTAAAAATAATAATAATTAAAATTACCAATATCTGAATTGAAACAGCTAAAATAAATTTTGTTTTTTTACCTAGGTTCATAATTACTTTGTTATTCTAAATGTAATAAAGTGCAGTGCTGTGCCCGCCTTGGAGGGAAGAATCTCGTAAATAACAACCAATTGTAATTCAATGGGATTCTTCGCTATCGCTTAAAAAATAATGTTTAATTAATTAATACTTTCAACCTTATTATCATGCTCCTCTTTTGTGATAGATAGCATATATTTTCTTCCCTTCTCCATAAACCAACCAACAATAAACAATATAATACCAGCGCTGATAAAGAAAATACTTTTATCAAAGAATGTAAAAAACCAATCAAAATATTTCACACCTATTAATATAAATAAAAATAATGCTCCGAGATTAATAAGCCATTCCTGCCTCTGAATATAACCTAAAAGGATAATTCCTAATATCTCTAAAAATATAAAAACATTAAAAGTAAAAGCCCAAATAATACCAAAAGAGGAAAATTCTTTCGCACTAAAATAATAATCGCGATAAGCGCTGCTTGTTTCAAATAGTTGCAGCTGCGGAAAAAACGGCAGACAAACAAAAAAACCGGCAACACAGGCAACCGTCGCCGCCTCATACTTGGAAATATATTTTTTAAAGAAAGTATAACCCAAACTTAAAACCAAAGATAAAACTATCACCAAAAAGGAAACCGTAATCTGCCAAGAGCCAAAAATCATCTTTCCTTCGGTCATCTCCTGCAAAGACTGCATGCCCCACCTATTGGAGAGAAAAAATAAAAAAGCAGTCACGGATATTATTCCAAAAACAACATAAACCAAAGAAAATCTTTTAAATTTCCAATTTATTTTATGAATATTTCCAACTACATACAAAGACAGGGAAATTAATACAGCTCCAGCAAACACTACCGATGATCTAATGTCTTTGCCATCCACCCAATCAGCAGCTTTAACGCCCCACCAAATTATAAAACTAATAATACTTACTGGCAAACAATATAAAATTTTAAAATAATAAGCAATAAAAAATCCCACTATTGTAGTAAACAAAATAATGGTTTGCCACTCCACTAAATCTCCCATATCCCTATTAAGGGCGGAGAGTGTCACTCCGAGAGAAAAAAGCGCTAATAAGAAAAAAACCTGGCTTACCATATCCTCCTGAGAGCTGGCAATATCCAGAAATGATTTGCCGCGGAAGCGCTTTGATCTTCTTTTTATCAAAAACAATATTATTCCCCCGATTATCAAAAACCAAAACAAATTTATCAAAATAGAAAATGCCATAAAAATAGAAATTAGTAATATTCTTCTTCGCTTATTTTAACCTTTTTTCTAATAAAAAAAGCGATTAAAAATAAGGTAATTGTTGAAACAAGCAATAAAAATGAAGAAGTCAATAAAAACGGATCATGCGAAGAAAAACGATCAAAAATCACAATCGGATGTCCGATAAAGGCTATCACTCCCAAAATAACTGTTAAATAATTAAACAAGAAAATATCAGTAGCAAGTGTTAGCGCAATCGAACCAAACATCCATAAAATAAAACCATCAGGCCAGTTGGCTCTGACGTTGAACATTTGAGCTGTTAAAAATATGCTGGCGCCATAAGTAATTAAACCCAAAAGCAATAAAGCCTCGCCTAATTTTTTAAAATTATATTTTTCTTTTAAAAACCACCCGCCGGTATAAGCAAATAACATTGTTATTAACAATATCAAAATCTTTAAAAGCTTGGGCATGTGCTGCCAATTAGATGCTACAAATGAAAAAATACCGGCACCAATCAAAATAGCCCCTATGATTGCTATAATACTAACTGTTCTTTTCTGTAAATTTTCTTTTCTGTGTTCTTCCTGCTTCTCATGATCAATCTCTACAAAATATTCATTAATATCATTTACTTTCCATCCATGATTTATTAAAGCCACATATATTTCCTCCTTGGCCCTACCATCTTTTATCACTTTTTTGATTTTTTCTAAAGAATTTTTATCTATCATCTTTTTATAATTATAAATATATTATATCACAAAATAAACAAATATAAAAAATTCTCCTTTTCGGGGAGAAAATTAATGGAAGAAAAAACGAAACCTGTTTTCGGGTTTCGTTTTTTTTGTAAAATTATTCTTTTTTTTATATTTTTTTCCATCCTCCGCAAACAGCGAAAATTTATGCAAGCATAATAATCCAAACTGCCGATAAAAAAATTTGAGTTTTTTCCCTCCTGATTTTATTGTACAAAATTTCTATTTTTGATCATCTGGCAAATATGCTCCGAGGTAAAAAGAACGGCGTCAAACAGGAAATGAACGATCATAGCATAGATTAAGCCGTAGTTGAAGGCGATATAGAACATATAAAATCCAATTACATAGCTGTTCAGCATGCCGGCCGGACCCTGATACTTGTGCGCATTACGAAATTTAGCATTGGACCACATCACAGCCGCTAAAAAAAGAAGTGAAGTATAATTATTGGCATCCGCAGGCATGATCGGCATATTGGCAATAGCATCAAGCCCCAAGGGAAGAACATAACTAGCCCAAGCACCGAACAATATTACCCTAACTACAAACTCAACACCACCAATGCTATAACCTGATTTTTTTTCATGTGTTAATGCAATAGTGAGCAATAATAATCCACCCATTAAACCACCGATAATCAAAAAAGTTTTAATATGACCGCTAGTCATCCAATGATAGAAATCAAAGATAAATTTATTAATCCAAAGCACAAAATTATTCATCCATATACCTTTCATGAAGAATAATACTGCTCCGGTAATAACGGCTAATACGGTTGTTATCATTCCGGATAAATTAAATTTAACACATAATGTTATTATTGTTGCCAAACCGATCAAAATAGCAATCCATGGAAACATGAAATTGGCAATGGCTATCATGATTAAACCGAAATAGATGTAAACCCCTCGATGAGTCAATTCCTCAAAAGTTCCAGCACCGGCTGAAATAATCCATTTGAATGGCAGACTTTCGGCAACAATGGTCCCTGCTTCAAACTGATCACCGGAGCCAAACCAATCAAGCTGCCCCAAAAGAAAAGCAAAAATAATTGCCGGCATGCTAATTTGCAAAAAATGGTTCCAGATACCACCTTCTACCAAGTTCCAATAATTGATTTGAAATTCCGGAAAAAACTTATTAGACATTAACTTCCAAATCAAAAATCCTAATCCGGAAAAAATAGCCATTAATGCCATATTGGTCAAATATTTAAGCTGAACCTTTTGGTCTCCTTTTCTGGAAGCCGTAAGAACATGCTTAACCCACCGGCCAAAATCAATACCTTTATTTACAATGTTCCAAACTCCCTGGTTCATGGTATTGATCCATGGCGCTGTCTCAGTCTTGCGCTCTGTAAAAATACTGATAAAATAAGAAAGTAATAAATCCACTGTTACCTCCCATGTTTAATAAAATGGTTTAGTTTTTAAAACACCTTCCCCAATCTTTTTTAATCTAATTTTTTAAATAACAAAATACTAATTATTTTATCATATTTTAATTATTTTGTCAAGAAAAATCAAAAAAATATCGCTATTTTTAACGATATTTTTTATTGTTTAAATTATTAAAATTATTAATTTCTAATTATTTTCATTTATTACAGGCTTAGGAATTGCTTGGTTTTTTAAAATTTTCGTATCTACATCTTCTGCTGCTCCGCCGCGAAGCAAAGGCATCGGATCTAGTGGTTTTTCTGTTTCCTCTGGCAATAAATCATCCGCTTCTACATAACCCTCTTCTATTCCTGCATCTCCTGCTTCCTCGCCTTCTGCTGCTCCGCCGCGAAGCAAAGGCATCGGCTCTATAGGCCTGTCTATTTCTTCCTGCAGCAAATCCTTTACCAATGGAACAACTATGCTTTCTCTGTAAAAATAAAATTCTTTCGGCTTATTGATGATCGGGAATACCAAACTCGGCACAAAAAGCTCCTGATATGAATTATCTTTATAATGCATGTAAGAAATATATTTGACCGAAGGATCTCCAAGCTTGATTTCTGCCACGCGGGCATTTTCAGGCATATAAAAATAACCTTGATATCCGCCTTTTTCCGCGATTTTTAATATTTTTTGCGCGTCAGTTTCAGTATCATACATGGAGCTTTCATAATTATTCACGAATAACCCATAAAGTCCGGAAACTTTTTTCTTTCTGATATTTATGTTTACGCGCATTCCGTAATCATCGCCGTCAAAACCATGTATTTTTTGGCCTTCAATTATTAACGGGTAAACAACCCCTGCTATTTCCGGAACATAAAAATAATCCTTATTTTCTGTATTGTTATATTGCTCTCTCCAGCGATTATCAACTTTTGGAGCGCCATAATTCAATATATTAATTTTTTTATCCTTGATAAACTGATTGGCCATAGCAATCAAAACCTTATCATCCGGTATATCCGACAATGTTAATCCTCCTGTGGTACGACACCCTATCAAATCATCGCAAATAGTTTCCATGGGTATATTTTCATACCATCCTTTTCCGTTTTCATTGATAGATAAGCTGCTGTTTTCTAAATCCACAAAAACATTATAACCTAAATCAACATCTTGCCCGATCATAAGATTTTTCAAAACAGATCCTTCAAATCTTGATAAATCTACCAATCCTAAATTAAAACCGCCGATCAAACCGGAAGTATTAGCAATAAAATTATTATTTGCCGCCTTTTTATAAACCTTTTTTTGCGCATCTGTTAAATTCAGCTCCCCTTCATAAATATATTTATAAACTACGGGTTCGGGATAAGCAATCATTTTATTCATCTCTCCGCCGCCTCCGGATTCCTGTCTGGCAACAGAACTTGCCGATTTAGGGGCGATGCCGCCGCCCATTCCCAAAGAAGCGCTGCCTGCGCCAAGATCTTTATTCACGCCATCAATGCCGGCCAAACTGCCGAAGGCATTGTCTTTCAACTGGCTAATCTGACCCGGAATAAACGCTGTTTTGTTTGCTTGTTCATGTTTTTTCGGCAAACCCAGATTGAAAGAAACAAACATGACGGCAATCATAACAACAGCGCCTCCCAGGGCATAATATAATTTTGACATAATATTAATATTTAAATTATTAAATTTCTCATGTTCAGAATCGATGGAACTAGTATCTGAATTTTTTTTACTTCCTTCTTCAACGGCATGAATTTCTAATTTTCTCTTCGCTTCTTCAGGAACAACAATATGGAGGGAAAGCTGATTCTTTAAATTATGTATAAATTGATCGTTAATTTCTATTTCGGGCTTATTGGCCAATAGTTTTTCAATTACCCGCACCAATTCTTTTTCCCGATATTTTAAACTAGGATCAACCATATAAATATCTTTTAGAATTTGTTTTATGTTATTTTTCATATAGTTTTATTACTATTCCCGTAATCAACGGAATGGATTCCGAATCTACGCTTCGCTTCATCCAGGATGACGGGGGGTGTTTTATATTATTATTCATAAAATTAATATTGTATAAAATCTAGCTACAAAAAAATAATCGTCTCTCCCCCGTGCTAATAAAAATTAATTAATTAAAAAAGCAATAAATAGTGCTAATGGCATTTCTTTTCTTAATTTACTGATAGTTCTGGAAAATATCATCTTTACACCCCCCACATTTTTGCCTAAAATATCTGCAATCTCTTTATAAGTAAGCCCTTCCCATACCCTCATAATCACTATCTCTCTCTGTTCTACTTTTAAATTTTGTAAATATTTTTTTATTTCTAATATTTTATTTTTATTATCAATATCCAATTCTAAGTCTTCTTTACTGGACAAATCCCACACATCATCAATATCATTATTGTTCTTTTTGGTGCGATAGTAGTCAATCACCAAGTTACGGGCAATGCGATAAAGCCATGCGGAAAAGTTATCGTGAATTTTAAAAGTATCTATTTTTTCTAATGCCTTAAAAAATGTCTGGCTAGTCAAATCTTCTGCTGTTTCCCTGTGCCCTGTTTTATAATAAATAAATTTGTAAATTTTTTCTATGAAAGCATCATAAATATACGCGAATTTCTCGGCGCGTCCTTTTTGGCAATTTTCTATTATAGATATAAGCTCTTTATCCATAATCAAGTTGTTTTTTATGCTTTCACTAATTACAACGATAAAATGATAAAAAAGTAACAATTTACTCTAGTGTTATTACCACTATTTCTGAATCACCTCCGGTGCGCACCGGCGGACCCCATACTCCGGTGCCGCTGGTAATATAAATAGCAAAATCTTCTATTTGGTGCAAACCGTAATCGTATCCGCCGTATATATAATGAGTAATAAAATTAAAGGGAAAAATCTGTCCCCGGTGCGTATGTCCGGACAATTGCAGATCAGCGCCTAAATTACGGGCAACAGAAAAACTGACATCTGGGGTCCAATAAATATTCCGGTGCCAATCACCACTACTGGTTTCAAAAGAAAAAAGATTAGTGGGTGAATGATAAAGTAAGATACTTGGCTTCTCTAAGCTAAAATTTTCATCATTTTTAATTATATTCTGCGCGTCTTTTCCGCCATTACCGGGGTAGCTAATACCGATAATCTGCAAACCATCAACATTCACCACCCTATCATTTAAAACATTAATATTGGTTTTCGCCAAGATGGCAAAAACCTCTTCAAGCCCCAAATAAGTTTCATGATTTCCGGTTACATAATATGTTCCTTTTTTTGATTTAATTTGATTTAGCAAATCAACAAAACTTGAAAGACGGCCATCCATACCATCAAACAAATCTCCCGTAATAAGCACTATTTCCGGATTTATATTATTTACTTTTTCTGCTATTCTTTCTAAAAAATTTTTTCCAAGCGTTCTTCCTAGATGAATATCGGATAAATGAACAATTCTCTTTCCCTGCCATTCTATTGGCAAATTTTTAATATTTACATTAATTTCTTTTATATTTGGAAAAAAAGCATTATAAATACCATATACGGTATACAACAAAGCTAAAATAATCAAGGCTTTACCAATAATTTTTTTATAAACCCCAACCCGCACAGAGGCCGTTAAATGGAGAAAAATAAGTATAAAAAACCAATAAAACAAAATAACTAATAATAAATTTATTAATAGTCCATACCAAAGGGCAGATATATTGTAAAAACCTTGGGTTAAAAAATTCTCCCATTTATGGGCAATTACCGCAGAAGCAATAAAACTTACGGATAATAAAAATAAGACAAAACATAATGTTAGTCTTATTTTTCTGTTTTCAATAGAAAAGGCGTGTATCAAAAAATAATACACCAAAAAATGAAATACGAATATGATAAACAAAATTACAAACAAAACAATAAGGGTCATATAAATTAATAATTTTAAATTCTAAATAAATACACTTATTCTATATATTTTAACACAAATATCATTAAATAAAAATTAAAAACAGAATATTTTTATATTCTGTTTTATCTTTTTTGTTTTTCCCATTCTGTAATAATTTCCATTCCTTTTCCTTCGGCACTCCGAAGATCAATACCTGTCTGTGATATAGTTAAAATTTTTGCATCATAAATAACGGCTACTTGCCCCTTTTTCATTTCCCAAATAATCATTGTCCACTTGTCATTTATTAATATTCCCTTATGAGAAGTAATTGGCCACCAATCTTTTTCTTTTTCACGAATATTCAAATTGATAAGAATATTTTTAAAGACCTTCTCCCGTTCAGCGGGAGCAACTAAATCCATTAAACTCACCATTTGCCCCCCCTTTTTTTTATTTAAATTTATACTACTCAAATTTTAACATAAATACCAAAAGCATTCAATTTTCTGTATTAGTTCACCACATATTGGACAACATAGCCATTATTGATTAAATAATCCACAGGAGTCT
>MFGN01000031.1 GCA_001780285.1 Candidatus Falkowbacteria bacterium RIFOXYD12_FULL_34_57
ATACATTCTGCCAAAACCATTGCAATATTTATATTTAAACCCCATTTGCATACTTATTGTCCTGCTTCGCAGTCCAATATGTATCTGAACTTATACAGAAAGAAGATTTTTTACAGGACCGAAAGTTTTGCGATGTATGGCGCAAGGACCGTATTTTTGCAGGTTTTCTATGTGATATTTTGTACCATACCCTTTGTGCTGTTCAAAACCGTATTCTGGATATTTATTATGAATTTCTTTCATTAATCTGTCACGGGTCACCTTGGCAATAATTGATGCGGCAGCGATTAAAAATACTAAATTGTCGCCCCCAATAAATGTTTTTTGCTTAATATCCAGATTAGGAATCGGCAGACGACCATCCAGAAGTACAAATTCCGGCTTGATGCCGGTCATGGTAATCGCTTTTTTCATAGATAGAAATGTGGCTTGTAGGATATTAACTTTATCGATTATTTCATGATTGCATATTCCAATACCAACCTCCAGTGAAGATTTATATATTTCTTCAAAAAGTTCTTCTCTTTTTCTTTCTGTTAATTTTTTAGAATCTTTTACCTCGTGGAGTTTGTTGGAAATAATAAAATTTCGGCTGGCAACCACACAAGCTGAAACCACCGGACCGGCCAGCGGGCCTCTGCCGGCTTCATCAATACCGCCGATATACCGATAACCGCGGTCAAATATACTTTTTTCTTCACTTAAATTAATCATTTATTATTTCAATTGAGATTTAAACCAATCAACCCAAGGTATCTTTACCGGGTCAGCATTATTTAGAATTCCTAAATAATAACTAATCCATGTTCCCAGTTGCATAAATTCAAAAGCTTGTTCTGTTTTTGTTTTGCCGCTTAAATTATGCTGCATGGTTTTAATGTGGTTTTTTTCCACCACTTTTTTAGTCAGTAACAATCTTTTTTGTATTCTTTTGTGGTAAAGCTTAGAATTAACAAAAAAGAATAAAAGGTTTTTTTTATTGCTTTCTGGGTGAATAAGGCCTTCCATAGCATAATGATTAAGTTCCGGTAAACTTAAGTAGCTGGCAAAATTTTTTCCTGATTCACAAAATTGATTGCGCAAGATGCGCAAGTTGCCCATAAGAAATTCAGCTCCGACAATAATCGGTTGTTTTCCGTAAATACCTATGGCTATTTTTTTTGCTATATTTTCATTTGTCGGCACATCAACTCTGATTTTACGGGTAAATATTTCCATTCTAGCAATAATATCCTCGATTTCTTTTATCTGTATTTCAAAAATTCCTGATTTAGCAAGTAGAACTGCCATACCAAAAACAGAATAACCGAGTCCGATTCTTGGTTGTCCGCAAGGATTTTGGTCGGGGCTAAATATATAACCAGGAACATCATCTTTTATCATTAATTTTGCTAATTTGCTTTTTGGATCATTTGAAGTAATTGCCATTAGTTTTGCTCCTTTTTTCTTGGCTTTTAAATAAGTGCTCAAAGGTTCTTCGGTAGTGCCGGAATAAGAAGATATAAGATAAAGAGTGTCTTTGTTTACATGTTCCGGAATATTGTATCCGGGAGAGATGCTAATCGGCATTCGGAGCTTGTCGGCAAAAGCAGCCTTGATGATCCCAGCTCCCAAATTAGAGCCGCCCATACCGTTGATTACTACCTCGGTAACATTTTTATATTCCCGAGGAATCTTAATTAGGTGGGAGTCCTGCAGGACTTGCCTTATTTGGTCTGGTAAAAGTTCGATAGATTCATCAACTTTTTCCTTGTCTAATTTGCGTATTTGCGCGATGTTGTCTAATGACATATTGTTTTTTTATTTAATTTATTAATTTAACTTGTAAATAATAATAATTTGTTGTTATAATAATTATATGTAATTATATTAATAGCGTCAAAGATTTTATGGAAATTTTAACTTTAGAAAATTTAATTGAAAAAATTGATAAAAACAAGTCTCTGGAATTAAAAGATGTTATTCAAAAACTCCAGGATTTTACTGAAGATATTAACCCTGAGGAAAGTATAACATGTATTAAAGATATTATTCATTGTTTAGAACAGGGTAATATGGATGGGGCGAAAACTATCTGCGGTTGGGAATATAACAAAATAAGTGCGTACCCGGAAATAGAAGCATTGCTCAAAAGCAGCTTGTTTGCAGATCAAGAGAATCATCCCTGGTCAGCGCTAAAAAATACAGAAAATAATGTAAGCAAGAGATAAGATAAATTTTTAATATGGAAAAAAATAATAAAAAAAGAATATTTTCCGGCGTGCAACCCAGCGGAGACCTACACATCGGTAATTATCTGGGAGCTATTTCTCAATGGGTGAATATGCAAAATAAATACGAATGTATCTTTTGCGTAGTTGATTATCATGCGATTACTGTAAAGCAAGATCCGGAGATCCTTAGAAAAAAAATAATTGAAATTGCTAAAATATATATAGCTTCAGGAATTGATCCTCAAAAATCAGTTATCTTCCAACAATCAACTATTACTGCTCATACAGAATTTGCTTGGATTTTAAATTGCATAGTAGCGCGTATGTCCGACTTAAATAAAATGACTCAATTTAAAGATAAAAGCGGGAATCATCAAGAAAATGTAGGAATAGGTCTTTATGATTATCCAGTTTTAATGGCATCGGATATTTTACTTTATAATACTGATGTGGTGCCGGTGGGCGACGATCAACTGCAACATGTGGAACTTACCAGAACACTAGCTCGCAGGTTCAATGAAAGATTTGGTGATACCCTGCAACTGCCAAAAGCGGAAATCAGAAAAACAGGCGCACGAATCATGGGATTGGATGACCCGACTAAAAAAATGAGTAAAAGCGCGGCAAGTGATTTAAATTATATTGCCTTGACAGATAACCCCGACAAAGCTGCCAAAAAAATTATGCGGGCAGTAACCGATACCGGCTCAGAAATTAAATACGACCTAGAAAAAAAACCCGGAATCTCCAATCTTTTAACTATTTACTCACTGCTTGTCAAAAAAGAAATAAAAGAACTAGAAAAAGAATATCAAAATAAAATGTATGGTGAATTTAAAAAAAACTTGGCAGAGGTAGTTAAAAGTTTCTTGATAGATTTTCAAAAAAAATATAATGCTATTTCTGACAAAGAAGTAGAACAAATTATGGCTCAGGGAACTAAAAAAATAAAACCAATTGCGGATAATACTTTAGATAGAGTAAAAATGAAGATTGGGGTTTTGTAAAAAAATAATATAAACATAAAAAGCCCCTAGATTCGAGCTTTTTATTATTTGTGCGCCCAGATGGATTTGAAGGGAGGGAACTCCCACACCCTCAGTCAGTACATTATTACTACATAACAGTTGTTACTATAATTATTTATTTTTAGTTTTTATGATCTTGCTCAGAGATGGTTCACCTCTGAACACACAAAAACAAAAACAGCCCCTGTGTCGGGGCTATTTTTGTCTTTGTGCGCCCAGATGGATTTGAACCATCGACCCCCACGTTATAAGCGTGGTGCTCTAACCGCTGAGCTATGGGCGCTTTATATATAAATATTAAATTATTAAAATTGAATTATCAGGTTGTTTTGGTACGAATCCATACTTTAACCATTACTCGAGTAATTGCGAAATAATCTGACTAGAGCTATAAACGTTTAATTTAATTTATTTTATTCATTATATTCAGACATCTTTTTTTGCCATTCTTCCGGTGTCGGCCATGGACTATCTTCCCCTTTTTTCCATAATGATTTTTTTAATAATTCTTTTATTTCTTGAATTTCTGGAGAACCAAATTTATCTCTTTGTTGTTCACAATTTATACGAGCAGTTTCAATATCTTTTTCCTGTAAATTATTAATTATCATTTTAATATGCTCAAAACCCTTACCATTATTTACAACATTATTTAATTCTTCTAATCTCCGTGCTAATTTTTCACAATTAATAGTTACTTCAAATATATTTGTTAATTCTTCTTTCATAAATATTAATATATCATTATCTTTTATTTTTTTCAAGATTATATAGGCAGCTTGTTTAGTTTATCCTCAATTACTTTAATCAATTCCTCTTCAGCTGTTTTTATATCCTTTTGTATAATAACTTTAGATATATTTTTGGTGCCTGAGCTTTCAAAACTTTTTACCAAATCTAAAGAATTAATATTCTTAATAGAATAAACCAACGCCTTGGATATATCCTTGTCACCCTGTTTAGATTCATAAAGAATCACTACCACTTTCGCCTGCGGGATATTACTGATGAGCTCATCTACCACTTCGTCTAAATCCTGTTCGTCTGTAGATGTTTTTTCAAAATCCGCCCTGGTAAGTATGGACCAGACCAGTTTTCCTTCATTGGCGTTTTTCAGGCGAGCTAAAACCCGGCCCCAAATTTTTAACACATTAAGAGATCTAGATCGATATAAATGGTTTACTATCTCTTCTCTACGAGCCCCCATGGAAATAAGCCGGGAAGCGACTGAAAGGGCTTGTGGGGTGATATACTCTGTTTTAAAACTCCTGGTTTTAGAAATAATGCCGGCCAAGAGACAGGTGGCAATATCTTCATCAATTAATCCTTGATTATTTTTCATAAACAAGGAAAATAAAATTTCAGCAGTAGAAACAGAGGTTACTTCAATATAGTTTATCTGTCCATAGGCCTCATTGGCGCTATGGTGGTCAATATTAATTAATGGGATTTTGTAAAAAAATTCTGTGTCATTATCGTATATCTTTCCGAGTGACTCCAGGTCGGGCGTATCAAGAGATATTATTAAATCATATTTAAATCCACCGGACTCCGAAGTAATATCATCAGCAGAAAAAAATCCATCTTTAGGAGAAATAATAAAATTTAATTGTTTATTTTCCACGGTGGTATATTTAATTTGTCCCACCTTGGCATTGGATATGTCCAGAGAGATAATGAAATTGCGCAGATTATCAAGAGATCCTTCAATAGTATGGAATTCCGGTAAAAAAGAATAAACTTTATTTTGTTGGAATTTTTCCGCAACAACACCTGCTTTTTTATTCATTTTTTTCAAAAATAAAAACATGGCCAAAGCAGAGGCCACGGCGTCACCATTCCATGTCTTTCTAAAGGTAATTAATATATTATTAGCCTTTTGGATTTGATCAAATATTTGTTGTTCCTGCGTTAACATAATAACTTAAACTCCTCCTTATTATTTTATTTCAAGACAAGCTTTGATGACAAGCTTTTTTATTTAGTTTTAATCTTTAAATATATAAGATAATTAGATTGGTGTCAAGTGTTTTGGGTCAAAGTTAGAAGTAATGTTATAAAAATGGAAAAACAGCTAAATACTTGTTTTTTTAAAATAAATCTGTTAGTATTTTTATATAAATATGGGTCTGGTGGCCAAGTGGTAAGGCAACGGTTTGCAAAACCGTTATTCACCGGTTCGAATCCGGTCCAGACCTCATAATTAATTTTTTTAAGATTTAAAACATGAAAAATTTAATAAAAAATTTTGGTTTATTTTTTTTAATTTTTTTAATTATTGCTGTTGGGTTTAGTGTTATTGAGGAAGGTAAAGTAAAAAACGAACGAGTTGGAATTCAAGAATTTGTTAATCAGATTGAAGATGAAAAAATAGAAAGCGTGGTAATACGCGGAGGAGAAATGGAGGTTGTGCTCAGAGACGGACAAAAGGAAATTGTTAAAAAAGAAGTCGGGCAAACTTTGACAGAGTTGCTCTATGACCTGGGAGTAGAAAAAGAAAAAATATCCAAAATAAACATAGACGTAAAAGACAGCGAAGGCTGGCAGTTTTGGCTTATGAACATTTTGCCGTTTTTATTGCCATTTTTATTAATCGGTGGCTTTGTTTATTTTATGATGCGCGGAGTACAAGGAGCTAATTCCAAGGCTATGATGTTTGGCCAGTCTCAAGCTAAAGAATCAGGAAATGATCCCAATAAAAGAGTAACTTTTAAAGATGTGGCCGGAGTGAAAGAGGCCAAAGAGGAATTAAAAGAAATTGTGGAATTTTTAAAATTTCCAAAAAAGTTTTTAGATTTAGGGGCTAAAATACCCAAGGGAGTTTTGCTTCTCGGAAGTCCTGGAACCGGTAAGACGCTTCTGGCGAGAGCTACATCAGGAGAGGCTGGAGTGCCGTTTTTTCATATTTCCGGCTCAGAATTTGTGGAAATGTTTGTCGGTGTGGGTGCCAGCCGCGTAAGGGATTTATTTAAAAAAGCTAAAAAAAATACACCATGTATCGTATTTATTGATGAGATTGATGCTGTTGGAAGAAAACGAGGAGCTGGTCTGGGCGGGTCTCATGACGAAAGGGAACAAACATTAAATCAAATATTGGTGGAGATGGACGGTTTTGACCAAAATATAAATATTATCGTGATGGCTGCAACTAACAGGCCGGATGTGTTGGATTCGGCATTACTTCGCCCCGGTCGTTTTGACAGGCAAGTAGTACTTGATAATCCTGATATTGCGGACAGAGAGGCTATACTTAAGATTCATGCTAGAAAAAAACCACTAGCCAAAGATGTTTCCTTGCGAAAAATTGCTGAACGCACCCCCGGGTTTTCCGGAGCAGATCTCGCAAATATTTTAAATGAAGGAGCTATACTTACCGCCAGAAGAAATAAAAAAATCATAACCATGGATGAACTTTTTGAATCAATTGAAAAAGTGATGCTTGGTCCGGAGAGGAAGAGCCGAGTAATTACAGTGAAAGAGAAAAAAATTACAGCATATCACGAAGGAGGGCACGCAATAGTAGCTCATTTTCTACCAAACGCCGATCCGGTTCACAAAATATCAATTATTGCCAGAGGAAGGGCCGGCGGATACACACTTAAACTTCCAACCGAAGATAAGCACATGTATACTAAGCGTGAATATATAGATGAAATTGCCGTACTTTTGGGGGGGTATTTAACAGAAAAAGAGATTTTCGGAGAAGTGACTACCGGTGCAACATCGGACTTGAGGCGCGCAACTAGTATTGCCCGCAGACTGATAACTGATTATGGAATGTCAGAAAAACTTGGTCCGCGTACTTTTGGCGAAAAAGAAGAAATGATATTCTTGGGTCGTGAAATTCATGAGCAGAAAGATTATAGTGAAAAAATAGCAGAACAAATTGATGAAGAGATTGCCGGATTTATAAAATTAGCGGAAGGTAAGGCTAAAGAAATTATTAAATCCAAGAAAGATGTATTAGAAAAAGTTGTAGCAAGATTGCTGAAGACAGAGACAATTGAAAGAGAAGAGTTTGAACATTTAGTGGGAAAAAAGAAATAATATCTTAAATATTTAATTTATATAAAAAACGGATTCAATTGAATCTGTTTTTTTGTTTATGTGTCACTCTGAATTTGCTGTGCCTGCGGAGGGAAATCGAGTTCAGAGTAATAAATGATGATTAATATTTTTATGAATTTTATATAATTCTAAGGTGTTCTGGAAAAGCATAGCAATTGTTAAGGGGCCCACTCCGCCCGGAACAGGAGTTAAGAATCCAGCCTTTTCTTTTACATCCTCCGCGTCAATATCCCCGTATATTTTTTTATCCTCCTTTACAATACCTACATCAATTAAAGCCGCGCCTTCTTTTATCATTTCTTTTTTTATAAAATGTTTTCGACCGACAGCACTGATTAGAATATCTGCATTTTTGGTTTTGTCGGTTAAATTTTTATCGCCTATTTTAGTGGTTTCAGCTTGAGCGCCTAAACAATTTAAAAATTTAGCAAAATTTTTGCCAAAAATATCTGAGTTAGCAATAATACATATTTTTTTATTTTTTATTTTGCATTTAATGTCTTGAAGTATTGCCATACTCGCTCCAAATACCGGCGGAAGAATTTTGATATTTTTATGAGATATTGTTAAAAGTTTTAGATTTTCCGGATGAAAGAAATCCACATCTTTTTCTTTGCTTATAGCCTTGATTATTTTGTCAGTATTGAATTTTTTAGGAAGAGGAAGCTGTACAAGTATGCCGTCAATTAAATTGTCGCGATTAAGACAATCTATCATTTTTAATATTTCGTTCTCGCTTATATTTTCCGCGCACTTGTATAAATGGGTATCAACACCAACTTTGCGAGCTTCTCTTTCTTTTATATTTACATAAAGACAAGATTCTTTGTTGTCCCCAATTAAAATAATAGCCAGATTTGGTCTAGAGGGAAGCTTAATTATTTCTTTTACAATTTCATCTTTGATTTTTTCCGCAATTTTTATCCCATTAATTAATTTGTATTCATTTGACATATTTTAATTTTTATGATAACATTTATAATGTTTTTGTTGATCTTTTTATAATTTTAACACAAAAAAAAATTCAAAACAACAAAAAGGGAGGTGTATGAAAATTCCATTTTTAATTATTGTTGCGGCTTTGGTAATCAGCGTATTAGAGTTTTTTTATTTTGATTTTCCTGTAATTTATTACTCTATTTTTGTAGCAATTGGCGCGATGATGATTATTTTTAGAAAGTTTTTCGAATTTGTAATTTTTAAACCGTTTATTATAGTGCCCATATTGGGTTCTTCTTTGTTTATATTTTTTATGATATCATGGGATGGTTTAGAAATTATTATCAATAAAATAAAAACAGGAATTAATAAAACTTGGAATACTATTCAAGAAATGGTTTCAAATAGTATAAAAGAAACTCTAAAAAAATAAAAAATAAAACGGATCAAAAATTGATCCGTCTTTTTTAATGCATTAATATTTTTAAAAGATTTACAATAGCCCCGGTACAGGAAATTTTTTGCACATTTCTTCCACTTCTTTTTTTATAGAGTTTAGTACTCCTATATCCTCTTTATTTGTAATAGCAGCATCAATCCATCCAGCAACTTGTTTTACTTCTTTTTCACCAAGTCCGCGAGTAGTGATTGCTGGAGTGCCGAAGCGGACACCAGATGGGTTCATGGGTGGATTTGGATCGTTGGGAATAGTGGATCTGGAGACTGAAATACCGATTCGCTCTAATATTTTTTCAGTTTCTTTTCCGGAAGTATTTTTAGACGTCATATCTACTACAATTAAATGGTTGTCAGTCCCGTCGGATATTATCCGGTATCCCCTGTTTATAAATTCTTCTGCAAGGGTTTTAGAGTTGATAATTATTTTTTTTGCGTATTCTTTGAATTCCGGTTTGAGGGCTTCGCCAAAAGCAACAGCCTTAGCCGCGGTAATGTGATCGTGCGGACCGCCCTGCATTCCCGGAAAGACAGCTTTGTCTATTTTTTTAGCATGTTTTTCTTTGCACATAATTATAGCACCCCTTGGACCGCGCAGGGTCTTATGGGTAGTGGTGGATACGACATCAAAGATTGGCACCGGATTATCCATTTGTTCTCCGGCAATTAGCCCTGCAGTATGAGCAATATCTGCAAAAGTATAAGATCCTATTTCATCGGCTATGTTTTGGAATTTTTGCCATTCTATTTCACGTGAATAAGCGCTGTATCCGGCCACAATCATTTTTGGTTTTTCTTTTTGGGCAATTTTGCGTACCTCCTCCATGTTTATTCTTCCGGTTTTGGAATCAACTTCGTATTGCACAAAATTATAAAGAATTCCGGAGAAATTTACACTGTGTCCATGGGAGAGGTGTCCGCCATGATCAAGTTTTAGCCCCAGCACCTTATCCCCTGGTTTTAGAAATGCCATATAAACAGAAGCGTTGGCTGGAGAACCCGACAATGGCTGGACATTAACATGTTCTGCGTGGAACAGTTTTTTAGCCCTTTCAATGGCGAGTATTTCTATTTCATCAATGATTTGATTTCCGCCGTAATAACGGGATCCAGGATAGCCTTCACTGTATTTATTGGTTAAAATTGATCCCATAGCCTCCATGACTGCTTGGGTGACATAGTTTTCCGAAGCAATCATTTCCAGTTCATTTTTCTGCCGAGTTTCTTCTTTTTTTATAATATCATAAACTTCCTTGTCTTGTTGTTGTAAATTTTTGTAGTTCATAAATTTTATTTTTTAATTCCCCCCTTGAAGGGGGTGCCCCAGGGGGATGAGGGTTGTAACGGTTGATAACAATATTCATGGCAACAACCTTCCCCGCTATCGCAGTACTCCCTTCAAAGGGAGATTTTATTTAGCTTGTTATTTAATTTTATGGCAAATTCCACCCTTTGTCAAAATATACCGTCCTGTTTCTATAAATTACATTTTTTTTATATTTGAGATTGAATTTTTTGTATATTTTTATTATTTTTATAGAGCTCCGCGGTATTATTTTTATTATATAGGAATTTCCCCCCTAACCCCATATCTATTATATGGCTTCATCTTGTGGAGGATCTCCCGAAGGGGGATTATTTTTTACTATTTACCAAGAGTAAAAGTGTTTAATATTAGATATTCCATTATTCACTACGTCCCCGCCTGAGGCGGACACAGCGCCTTGGATGGAGACTTCAAAAAGCCTTTTAGGCTTTTCTTGTTCATGCAATGGGAAAAATAAAAAAATCCTGCAAGTTGTTTGCAAGACTTTATTTAAGTTTTAAATTTTATTTTTTGCCCGTTTTTGGATTTCTTCTGCCTGTTGTTCTAATTTTAATTTCAATATTTTATCTACTGGTTCATATCTACATAGTGCTCCAGGAATAATTGTACCATCTGTTAATTTTAAATAAGGGATTTTATAGGGAATACCGCATTTTTTTCTGGGAAATGTCGATTCTCCATCCCAGATAACATAGTTATTGGGCAGTTCTCCGAATTTTTCAAATGCGAAATCACCATTTTCATCGTAAATTACCCAAACATCATGTTTGCAAAAAGAAGTTAAGGTTGCAGATTGGTTTTTGGCATCATTGTATGCCGTTTTATCGCGATAGTCTGTAAGTATTTTTACATCCATACCTATATATTCAATCTGTTCCATTAATTTTTCTCCTTAAGTTTATAGTTTTATTATTTAATATTTTGCCACCATTCAGTGTAAGAAGTTTTCTTAATTTCTTTAACTATTTTTTTAGCTGCTTCAGTATGAAGATGTTCTAAAAAAATTGATTGAAATTTTGTTTTTTCTGTTTTTATTTTTTTGTCGTAATGTATTTTATTATTAAATATTGCTTTTAACATCACAGCGTCCTGAAGTATTTTTGTCTCGATATCTTTTGTTGAGCAGGTTTGTAGTTTTTTGATAGCAGATTTTATTTGATTTTTTCTTATTGAGAAATATTTTGCATAGTAATCGTTATAGAATTCTTTTAGGGGATCAATTATATGAGGGAATAAAGCTCTGGTGGTTATTAATTCAATATTAATATTTTTATCTTTTTCGTGTTCAACACAAGCCAGAATAAAAGCAATTTTAGCAGTTATAATTTTTTCATGACTTTGGTGTGGGTGGTTTGCATATTGTCTCATATCAGCAATATCTTTTGAAAAAGATTGAGATTTATTAATTTTTTCAGCTATTTTTTTTACTTCTTCCATTTTAAATCCGGCAATAGAGTTTTCAATCCATTCTTGAGCTGCTGCATATCCAGCGTCTTTTAAATGTTTGGCCATGCGCAGCATTTGCAGGCGGTCAGCTTCCTTGCCGATAATTCCTGTTATGGTTTGCCGATTATCAAAATCTTCTTTGTATTTTTGCAGCAGCTCTTTAGCTTTTGGGTTTAAACCGGATATCATGTCCCGGAATGCTTTTTGTTCCATAATAGTTTTACATAAAGTATATTTCTTGGATACAGCATTTAAATCGCCGGTTCTTACTTCAAAAGAATCATGAAAGAGCATCATAGTAGCTGCTTTTTCCGGTCTAATATCAATTCCTTTAGATTGTTCTAATAAGGAAATAAAAAAAGCATCTCGGGCAGAATCAATTTCATGAAAGGCAATCGTTTCATATTTTAGTGGAAGTTTTAGGCGGTCTTCTGGTTCACGATTCTGAATTCCTAAAAAATCCCATCCGGTGCGGTGCCACCATGTAAGATAATACATTTCATAAATAAAATTCGTTAAAGCTTTATAGTCCATTAGCGTTCTCCCTTGAATTAATTGTTAATGTTCATTAAAATGATTCATTACTTTTTATCATTAATCTTTATTTTAGTCAAGGATAAAAAAATCTTCTTTTTTGCTAAAGAAGATTTTTTGATTGCATAGGAATTTCCTCCCTAACCCCATATCTGTTATATGGCTTCATCTTGTGGAGGATCTCCCGAAGGGGGATTATTTTTTACTATTTATAAAGGGTAAAAGTGTTTAATATTAGATATTCCATTATTCACCACGCCTTTCAGGCTTTTCTTGTAAGTAATTTTTTGTTTTTTTGTTATCCCTGTTTATGTGAGAGTAGAAAATCGCGGTATGGTTATTTTGTAAACCCAAAATATTTTAATGCCGGAATTACATTTTTTGCCAGATTACTTTCTAAGTTATCAATATTCATCCATTTCCACTCCTTTACATCTTTTCCTGATTTTATTTCACCAATATGTTTAGCTAAAAAGTGTACTAATATTACATCCCCACCCTCATCATTTTTAGTATGCATTAAAAATGGTTGGTCATTTATAATTTTGATATCAATTCCCATTTCTTCCTTTACCCTTCTTTTCGCGGTTTCTTGTAAATTTTCATTTTCTTTGGGGCGACCACCGCAGAATTTCCAGAAATTATCTTTGGAAGAAATATTTAATAGAACTTGGTTATTTTCAACAATAACCGGTCCGGAAGCTAGTATTATTTTAGACATAATGATTAAAGTTTAAGGCGCAAAATGCAAAATTTAAAACTTATTAATTAATAATTAAGTATATTTAAAGTTTAACATTTTTTTTATTAGTTTTAAATACATGAATATGTATTCATGTAGCATTAAAATAAAAAAGCGTTATTTCGTATAACGCTTTTTGGTTTTTCAAAAAAGATCTTCTACCCCATCTCCCGTATGAGCTCGGATAATTGCTTTAGCAAGCAACTTAGCAATAGATAGTTGTTTTATTTTTTTGCATTTCATGGCTTCGGCATGAAGGGGAATAGTGTTGGTGACTATTAATTTTTTAATTTGAGATTTTTCTATTTTTTCGATTGCCGGTCCGGATAAAACAGGGTGAACAGCATAGACATAAACTTCTTTAGCGCCCTTATTTATTAAAGCGTCGGCGGTTTCGGTTATAGTACCGGCAGTATCCACCATATCTTCATAAATTACTGTTATTTTTCCGTCTACATCACCGATAACATTCATAACTTTTGCTTCGTTGGGTTTTGGTCTTCTTTTATCAATGATAGCCAGATCCGCATCCAGCATTTTAGCAAATCCTCGAGCCCTTTCTACTCCGCCGGCATCTGCAGATACTATCACTATTTCTTTGGTTATGTGTTTTTTGATGTCTTCTACAAAAATTGGTCGGCCATAAAAATGATCTACCGGTATATTAAAAAATCCCTGGATTTGATTAGCATGAAGATCAATGGTGATAATTCTGGCGGCTCCGGCAGCTTCCAGCATGTCAGCTACTAGTTTGGCGGTAATTGGTACGCGGGGCTTTACCTTTTTATCCTGTCTGGCATAACCAAAGTAGGGTATAACTGCCGTAATATGCTGGCCAAAAGACCTTTTACATGAGTCAATCATAATAAGAAGCTCCATTAAATTATTATTAACCGGATCACAGGTGGGTTGAATAATAAACACCTCCTTTTTTCTGACTCGGTCAAGAATTTCTACTTGGGTTTCTCCATCACTGAATTTATCAATTTTTGTTTTGCCTAATTTAACGCCTAAATGTTCGCATACCTCTTCTGCTAATGGAAGATTTGCATTTCCGGAAAAGATAATAAATTTTTCATCATTGTTGAGTTTTTTTTCCATATTTTCCTCCTTTTTGTTTGATTTTTAATGAACCACTTAATGATTCCTGTTATCCTGGAGCTTTTACTATAACAAAGTGAAAGCAAAAGCTCCAAGATAACAGAGATCTGGGTTAGATATTTTTTACCATATAAGTATTTTGCAGTTTATACCCCAATTTACGATAATATCCCCTTACCCCAACTCCAGAGATAATGCTTATTTTTCTATATTTATTCTCTTTGGTTATTTTTTCCGCTTTAGATAATAATTTTTTTCCAAGTCCTGAATGCTGCACCTTCTTGTTTCTGCCGATAGATACTAGTTCGCCATAGACATGAAGTTCACGGATAATGGCTATTTTTGATAAGCGCAGGCGACAAAAACCATAAAGCGTTTTTTTGTCTTCGCTTTCATAGCTTATAAAATATTCTTGTCCGCCAGACGCTTCATATTTTTTTATAAAAAGATGCACATTTTTTAATTTAAATTTTTGATCGCGCACCTCCCGACAACGGATACATCCGCATTGTACCCCTTCATCCTTGATTATCTGTCTTAAGTTTGTAATCTTATTTCCGGCAATAATTGATTCTCCGGGGATATCTCTAATTAACCTGATGATACGCACATAGTCAGGTATAATTTTTTTACATTGAATAATAATATTTCTTAAAATTTTAGCGGAGTATGGTTTATATTTTCCGGTTTTCCACCATCTAAAAATCAAGCTTCCGCGGGTTACAATCGTTGGATAGAATTTAATCTGATCAGGCTGAAATCGAGAGTCGGAAAAAATATTTGAGAACATTTGGATGTCTTTTTTGGGGGTAGATCCGGGAAGTCCGGGCATAAGATGGTAAGTAACTTTGAATCCAAAATCTTTTAATAGTTTAGTGGCATCAGTAATAGCCTGGATAGTGTGTCCTCGTTTGTTTAGTTTTAATATTTTATCATCTATTGCCTGTACGCCAATTTCCACTCTGGTGCATCCAAGTTTTCGCATTTCAATCAATTCTTTCTCGTTAATATAATCAGGACGAGTTTCTAGTGTAAGTCCAATAATTCGATATTTAGCACTTTCATTCTTTTTTTGTTCCCGAGTTAAAGCTTGTTTTAATTTATCAAAAGACAGATTTAACTTATATTGATTTTCAGCCATTAATTTTTTATTTAATTTTTTGACTGGTCCGCCTTGGGTGGATGAGTTTTGACTTTTTTCTCTAAATTTATTTGCTCCGGCAAATAAATTTAGTATGTACCAATATTTATATTTCTCGGGTAGATAACTCCATGTACCGCCGATTACTATCAGTTCTATTTTGGTTGGCTCGTGTCCGTTGGCGATTAACGCGCGAAGCCTGTCTTGTACTTGTGTATAAGGATTATAATTACAACGAATAGCGCGCATCACTGCCGGTTCATTGGAAAGGTAGCTTTGGGGAACATTTTTTTCCGTGGGACAAAAAGTGCATTTTCCCGGACAATTGTATGGCTTGGTGAGAACTGCTACCGGCGCTATGCCGGAGATGGTACGAACCGCTCTTTTGGTGAGAAGTTTTTTTATTTTTGCATGTTTATAGTTTTGATTATTAATACAAGTAAGAATTTCAGCACCAGAAAGAATACTGATATTATATTTTTTTGCTATTTTTCGTTTTATTACCATTAAGTCTTTTTTAGAGTTCGTGTCTTTTCTTAAAAGTTCTAAAATAGCTGTTTTTTGAATATTATTAAGTTTTTTCGTAATTTTTTTTGACATTTCTATAAAAATATGTTATAATTTTTGTATAATTTAATTAATATAAAATTTAATAAGAGGGGTGGTAAAAAATGAAAAATGAATTAAAAAGAATAGAAATTCAATCAGGGAATGAGGAAGATGCGGAAAAAGGAGTAAAAATAAAAATTGTTGACCACATTATTGTATCCCCGGAAACAGAGGTGTCTATTTGCGTTAGAGGCGAAAAAGGTCAAATTAAAATAATCAATTATTGCATGGGCTGGCCCATGAATTAAATCAAAAATTTAAACAAAAGTCAACATCAAAAGAGTGGTTTGCATAATGTATTATCACTCTTTTTTTATACCATTAAACAAGATTTTGTTCAATTTAATATTTTCTTTGTTTTTGTTGTTCCCGCGAGGGCGAGAATCTAGAATTGATATAAGACAATATGATTAATAAATTAATTAATTGTTAAATATGTTTTAAGTAGAATTACTATATTTTATTATTGACTGTGATTTGATTGATTCCCTTCTTTATGGGAATGAAAGAATAAAATATGGATTATAAATAAACGTTTGCAATGATTTGTTTCCAAAATAATTTATTTTTGTTAATATGCTAAGGTGTTATTAATGTTTTTGTGCAGCATAAATAGTTCGTTTAAAATAAAAAAAAGAGGGGCGAATAATGATTTATAAGCATAACCATGAATGTGGTCATAATCACAATATCAAGGATTATTCAGAGATTATAAGATATAAGAAGGCTTTGTTTTGGACGGGCCTAGTGTTTGTAGTTCAATTTTTTGTAGCATATATTTCTGGAAGTTTAACTTTGTTATCCGACACTTTTCATGTTGGCTCAGATTTCGTTGCTACCATCGGCTCTTTGGTTGTTGCCTGTATTGCCATTTCCGCCACTAAAAAACGAGAACAAAAAATACGAATTATTTTTGCTTATACAGGAATATTGCTTTTAGTGTTTAGTGGGTTTTATGTTTTATATGAGGTGTGGCAAAGATTTTTAAATCCGATTAATATTATGGTTTGGCCGGTTATTATAACGGCGATAGCGGGAGCCTTGGGAAATTATCGTGTTTTTAGATTATTACACGCGGTACCCACGGCAGAGTGTAACAGCACCCACAATGTTCTCTCTGCTCATGTGTTCTCAGATTTTTTGTTGTCTTTAGTGGTTATTGTTTCTGCATTGTTAATATTTATTTTTGATTGGCGCCAAGCTGACTTAATTGTTTCTTTTTTTGTAGCGCTGTATATGCTTTATTTGTCCGGATCTCTTTTTTTGCAAGTAAAAAGAGGCCAACAACATTTTCATTGAAAGGGGTTGACAGATTTATTTTTTTGTGATAAAAGATAATCATGGGAAGATTGGAAAGACAGGGTTTGGATAAGGGTTGTAAGTACATTTTTATTAAATTTAATTTAAACTTTTACGGAAAAGGAGGGAAAACCATGTTCACAATTTTTAAATTCATAATTCTGCCGGCAGCAGTTATTTGGGGAGTTAATAAACTCCGAAAAAAATCGCCCACATTCAGGGCAAAAACCGATGAAATTGTTGAAGACGGCAAAAAAATTGTTGATGAAACAGTAGAAAATTTGAAAAAATAAAATTCATAAAAAATGATACAAGGCAGAGTAAAACACTCTGCTTTTTTATTAAAAAATATTTCTATTGACTTTTCTGATATTTTTAGTTATACTATTAACGATTTAATCATTAACAAAATTAACTACTATTTAAAACAAATTTAATAGAGTTTATATTTATTTATGTCGGTACCAAAAAAGAGAAAAACATCAAGTTCTGTTGGAAGAAGAAGATCTCATCACGCGCTTAAAAAAGTGACACTCTCTGTGTGTCCGAAATGCTCTAAGGCTGTTTTGCCACATACAGCATGTGAATTTTGCGGAACATATAAAAATCGTGAAATAATAAAAATTAAAACTAAAAAAACAAAAAGCGAATAAATAACGCTTTTTGTTTTTATTTTATTTAAAATTTTAATATTCATTTGCATACCCCACATTTATAATGTGAGTTCGCGAAGTGAATAACCGTTCTTATGTCTAATAGACACCTGGCGCGCACGATTGCTATGCAATCTTTATTTCTTTGGGATTTTTCCGGCAAGGAAAAAGATTCACTTGAGACAATAATTGAAAATATTTTCAAAAATTTTGCGCCACAATTTGATGATCATGGTTTTGTAGAAAATTTAATAAAAGGGATTGTTGATAATTTGTCAGAAATTGATAGATATATTACCAAATATGCTACTGAATGGCCACTGGATCAAATTACAATTGTAGATAGAAGCGTGCTTCGGATTGGCGTGTATGAACTTGTTTTTGATCAAGATATTCCCGCTAAAGTGGCAATCAATGAAGCTATTGAGGTGGCTAAAGCGTTTGGTTCAGAGTCTTCTGGAAGATTTGTAAACGGAGTTCTGGGGGCTATTTATAAAAAAATGGTAGAAAGCGGGGAAATAAAGAAAAAAGATATTGAAATTGAAGATGAAAAATTATCCGAGGAAGAAAAAACTGAAAGCAATGAGAAAGAAGAAGAGAAAAAATAATTTTTGTCCGGCGAATTATTGTAATTAAAAATTTAATAAATTTAAAATTATTGTTATATGGTTTTATTGTTTATTTTGCTAAACAATATAACTATATAACAATGCTTAAGCACATGAAGGAATTTAAAGACCTTGAGAAGATTATTGGCATTGAATTTAAAAACAAAGATCTTCTTAAGCAATCCGTGGTTCATCGTTCTTATTTAAACGAACACCCAAAATTTGAATTGCATCATAACGAGCGTTTAGAATTTTTAGGGGATGCAGTACTTGAAATTGTGGTTACGGAGCACTTGTTTAGAAATTATCCCGAAACTCCGGAAGGACAGCTTACTAATTGGCGCGCCAGTTTAGTAAACTCTAAAATGCTTTCTGAGGTTGCGGGAGAAATTGGTTTGGAAAAGTTTTTGTATTTATCCAAGGGAGAATCCAAGGATAAAAATTCTAAAGCTCGACAATATATTCTTGCCAATGCAGTCGAAGCTTTAATTGGCGCTATTTATTTAGATCAGGGCATTAAGCCATCTTCTAAGTTTGTAAGAGAGAGAATGCTCTCTAAACTGGATTTGATTATTGAAAACAAATTATATATGGATCCAAAGTCTAAATTTCAGGAAAAGGCACAGGACATTTTTAGACTTACTCCCAATTATAGAGTTTTATCTGAATCCGGTCCGGATCATGACAAGACATTTGAGATTGGTCTTTATTTAGGAAATAAGCTGATAACTAAAGGAAAAGGAACCTCAAAACAAGAAGCACAAGTGGATGCAGCCGCCAAAGGAATTAAGAAAAATAAGTGGTAAGCTAATTAATATTTCATAACTTATAATTTTACATAAAAATCTTACTTAATAGTAAGATTTTTTGTTATTTAATTATAAAATAAGATTATTTTTTAAAAGAGACATAAATATTTATGTCTCTCATAAAGAGTGATCTTGTACAAGATTACTGGTAACAAAAATTAAAAAAGAAAGGAGGTAAGAAATTTAGTAGTTCTTTTGTGTTTCGGGTTCTTTGAAAATTTAAACTTAAACTTTATTTACATGAGGCGAACAATGAAAAGGTTATTGAGTTTTCTTTTTGTTTAATATTAGTGTATAATTTAGATATGGTTAAAGTGTGTAGATATTTGATATTTATGATAGGTATCAGGTATTTATAGATTTTAATTAATTTTAAAATAAATCTCTATGCTAAAAAGCTACAAAAACATTTTATTAATCATCATCGCGGTGTTTGTTGTTTTTGCCGCGGGTATTGTGTTGATGCCGAAGAAGGAACAGGTTGTCAGGCAAGTAGAAAATGAAAAACAAGAACAAGTGCAGGTTCAAGATGAAACGGGAGATGAGATGATGAAAGAAGAAACAACAACAGAAGAAGCTCAGACCATTAATACCGAACCGGAGATTATTACTTCTGATGTTGATACTAGTAACTGGGAAATTTATAGAAATGAAGAATATGGATTTGAAGTAAAATATCCATCAGAATGGAAAAATGAAGTTTTTAAAAAAGGTGAACCAAAAAGGGATCCAATCCCAAATTCTCTTACTATTTTTATTTATGATTTAGAGGGAGATATGAAATTTTTTATTTTAGTTGATAAAGGAGAAGATGGAAATGATTATGAGGAATATATTGATAATTATACATATATTGAAAAATCGTTATTAAGACGTTTTAATTATATAAAAGAGATATCAAAAATAAATATAAACGGATTGATAACAAAAAAATATGATAATGGGAATAGTAGGGTTATAGTTCCGTTTCAAAATAAAAATTTAACATATACTTTTAATTGGAATGGTAGTTTACTTAATAAAAATGACGATGTCTTTAATTCAGTTTTATCTACATTTAAAATTTTAAATAAAAAATAAAAATTAAAAATAAAGGAGGTGATGCCTATGGAATAGGTTAGGTTGTTCATTGAAAATTTAAAGTTATAGATCTTTGTTTATTTAATAACCTATATAACAACAATAATAATAAGGAGGAATATAATGAAAAGGTTATTGAGTTTTATTTTGTCTTTGACGATTGTAATGATTGTAAGTCAGGTTCAGGCTACAGTTTCTACTACAGATGTTAATATTGAAAATCTTCCAGAAGCTACTATATTCTATGTGCCGGTTGGTGATAGGTCTGCTAGTATTCAGAATGATTTAGTTATATATGAAAATTATAATGGTGGTGATGATACAACAACTGTTTTTTGTTATGTTGATAATCCTTATCCGGAAGATGATGAAGGTTGGTATGTTTCTACTGATTTTAATACTAATCGTACATATGATGGAGATTGTTATGGGGGTAGTGAGCCAAATTGTGGCGCATATCATCCAGGTGAAGATTGGAATTTAGCAAGTGGTGGTGATACTGATCTTGGTGAACATATTTATTCAATTGGTGCAGGAAAAGTTGTCGGTTTAGGATATGATACTGCTTTTGGAAATATGGTATTGATCGTACACAAATTACCGGATGGTGAGTTGGTGATGTCTGTTTTTGCTCATATGCAAAATGCTACTTCATTAAATTTGGGTGATTCAGTAACACATCAAACCCAAGTTGGAGCGATAGGCAAAACTGGCACCGGAGCAGGAGATTATGCTCACTTGCATTTTGAGATTCGTCAAGAAAGTATGTTGGATATTGATGATAATGATACTCCTACTAATGAAAGCGATGATACAGTTACCGTGTCTGCTACTTATCCTACTAATTATTGGCCGGGAACGAATACAACTTTTATCGCTAATAATTATTATGATCCGACAGATTTTATTCAGGATAATTGTTTGGTTGGAGAATTTGAG
>MFGN01000032.1 GCA_001780285.1 Candidatus Falkowbacteria bacterium RIFOXYD12_FULL_34_57
ATACATTCTGCCAAAACCATTGCAATATTTATATTTAAACCCCATTTGCATACTTATTGTCCTGCTTCGCAGTCCAATATGTATCTGAACTTATACATTAAAAAATCTCTCATTTTGAGAGATTTTTACAGGATTTAATTTTAAATAATAGCTGCTATATATGGCAAGTTTCTATACCTCTCAGAAAAATCCATACCGCAACCGACAAAAAAATCTTTGGAATCAATATTGAAACAAACATAATCGGGTTCAATTTTTTTATTTTCTACATTTAAACGATTAATCAAAGAACATATTTTTACAGAATTTGGTGCATAACATTCTTCATGATTACTGCTTTTCTTTTTTTCAAAAGATTGCCCCCTTTTGTTGGGTTTATAATTTTTTAGATAATCAACCAAAAATTCCATTGTAAGGCCGGAGTCAATAATATCTTCTACTATCAAAATATCCTTGCCACGAATATCCAAATCTATCTCCAATTTACCTTTAATCTTAAGCACGCCCGATGATTTTTTACTGTCTCCATAGCTGGAAATTCTTATAAACTCAATTTTACTTGGAATGCTTAATTTTTTCATTAAATCTCCGGCAAAAACAAAAGCGCCCTTCAGAACGCACAACAATACCAAGTCTTTGTCTTGATAATCACGTGATATGACCTCGGCTAATTCAGCAATTTTTTCTTCTACTTCTTCTTTATTAAATACAATTTTTAATTTATCCTGCATGTTTTCCCCCTTCTTTAAATATTTTTATATACATATAATAACAAATTTCAAAAAAAATGCCAAGCCAAAATCATCCAAACCACTCTTTACGCTTAAACAAGTGAAATTTAAATTTAAAATAGCTACTAAATTTTTATTTAATAACTATTTATCTGCCGATAGGCAAATTTAATTGTTCTCAATTATTTTTGAACAATTTTTTGTATTTCCAAACACTTATAACCCCAAGCGCCAATACTACTATCCCTAAAACCTGTAAACTCTCAAAAAGCTGCCACCTGGCAAGTACTAAACCGAACAGAAACAGACAAATGGAGTGAATAAAAGCTCTGGCTGCCGCCTTAATAGACAAAACTGTTGCCCTATTTTTGGAATCAAGGTGTTTATTGATAAAGCTGGAAAAAAACGGCTCTCTAAATCCTCTGGTAAAATTTTCCAAAAAAATAAAACCAATTGCTAAATAAGATACAAATGTGCCCATTAATATCAACGGAATACCAATTAAAGCTATAAGTATAATTATAACTGCTAATTCACTCATTTTTTGCTCCACCTTATAAGCATACTTACTGGAAATCCAGGCAACAATATTTAAGACGAAAAATATCCAGCCAAAATATTTAGGATCTATTTCCACTAATTCAAAATATGGATTATAAGTAAAAAACCATAATTTTGATGCCACGGTAATCAGGGCAATATACCCAATAATCCATTTTACCTTCTTGTGGTTAGCCACAAACAATACGCTTATTTTCATTAGCTCAAAATGTTCCTTATGGCTTGCTTTCTGCATTCTCTTTGATTCTTCAAAAAAGAAAGCTATCAGCAAGGAAACCAGCACTCCGGGAATAGATAGAAACATGGGGAGACGCGGATTAATATTGTATAAATAACCGGAAAGAATAGAGGTAATAGCTATCAAAATAAATCTGCGAGACATAATCCGACCGTTAATGCGGGTAAATTCATCAAATCTGCCGTTTTCTTTTAAACCGTCAACCAAAAAAGCTTCATCGGTGCCGGAGATAATAGCAAAACCAATCATAATAAAGATATTTGCCACCCAAATCAGCATTGGCGAACTTGCCAATGAAAATAATATTATAGATATTAGAGTTAAAAATGATCCTAGTACGACTGTTTTTTTTCTGCCCAAAAGGTCTGCCCAGGCACTGGAATATATTTCCACAAAAATCATCCCAAATACCACGATTGATTCCATAAAATACATCTCGGGAAGAGTCATTTTTCCTATATTGGTAATGTACGTAATGAGAATCGGTCCCCAGAAAAGGGGTTCCCTCATTATTTGAAACCATCCGTATAATTTGATGTTTCGTTCTAGACTTTTCTTTGTCATAATTTTTCTCCTTTTTATTTTTTTGTTAAATTTTTTTATCTTATTATTGTCTTATGGATCCCGGATCGGAATCCGGGATGACAGAAGAAAAAAATAGTCCCGACTATTTATTTAGTCGGGACTATTTTTTTATTAACAATATTTTTTGGATTCCGAATCATGTCCGGAATGACAATTGTATATTTTTAACAACTATTAAAATAATCACAACTAAATAAAGTAGTATCTGCGTAGACGCCGGTTGGCATATACACGGAAAAACAGGCATATTTTGCAATGCTTGTTAAACTTTTATTCCATTGTTGATTATTATTTCTGTTCATATTTTTTAAACTTAATTATACTATAACAAAAAATATAAAACATGTCAAGATGCTTGACAAATAAACAATTATATGATAATTTAATCTATTAAATGTTGTTTAACAACCTATTATTAACTTCTCTAAAAAAGGAGAAAAAGCGGAACAAGGAAGAAAAAGAAGTGCTTGCAGACTTGGGCATTAAACTGAGATATTCAAATAACCAGGTTTATCAAACTGAACCATATAAATATAGAATAAACCTTAATCATGAATAAGGAGAAAATTTATGAAAATTATTTACGCAAGAAGCAAAGATGTTTCCGGAACACCCTGTCCAGTTTGTGATAAACCGGTTATAATAAAACACGGCAAATCAAAATGCAAAAACTGCGGCGCAGAAACTGATTGGACGGAAAAAATAAATAAACATATAACAATAGGCGTGAACTAATATGACAATTATCCACATACTGATTTTTATGGTTATTGGCGGAACTTTGGTCTGGCTAGTAGGTAATACTATCAACGCCCTTATTCGCCCCGAAACTTTTATCATCAGAACCCCCAAAAAGTGGAAGGGTGTCATTCCTTACATGTCCACTCTTCGTGATGAAAATGGTAAAATTATTGAACTAACCAGAGAAGACCTAAATGATGAGGACAAAATAAAGACAATTTTTAAAAAATAAAACAAAAAAAGGCAGATCACAACGATCTGCTTTTTAAGTTTAAAAATAATCACCTCTTGCCTGAAATTTTACTATATGGATTCTAAATCCCTCCGGAGGCGGACACGGAAAGTTCAGAATGACACAAATAAAAAATTATTAAGTTTATATGTTTAAATAATTATACGATTATATGAGAATTATTTCTGACACTTTGGACAACACACTGTTCCTCTACCGGCTACTTTTATCTTTTTTAAAATAGTTTTACATTTTTTACACTCCTTACCCCCTCGACCGTAAATTTTTAAAAAATTAACAAAACTACCCTGATTACCATCAGCATCAACATAATTATTAAATGTTGTTCCTCTGGCTTGGATTGCTTTTTTCAAAATAATTTTGACTGACTCTGCAATCTTTTTAATTTCATTTTTGGTTAAAGAATCAACTCTCCTTGTGGGAGAGACTCCTGCTCGAAAAAGTGTTTCATCGGCATAGATATTGCCGATTCCAGCTATATATTTTTGATCCAATAAAAATGCTTTAATATTTTTCTTTTTATTTTTAATCAAATTTTCCAGATACTTAGTGTTGAACTCCCGACTCAAGGGCTCTATGCCAAATTTCTTCTTTTCTTCTTGTAATCTTTTTGCGTTTACAATCTTCAGCACCCCAAACTGTCTCTGGTCATTAAAAAACAATTTAGAGCCATCTGTAAAATAAATAATCACATGAGAATGCTTGTTTGGTAATTCTTTCAGATTATCATTATTATCACTATGACCTCCGGCTGTAATCCGGTTATTCTGCTGATAGATTACCTGACCGGTCATCCGCAAATGAACAAGAAGATAATTGTTTTCTTTTTCAAGTTTAAAAATAATCAACTTACCTCTCCGTAAAGCTTCTTTTACACTATTACCAATTAAAACCTTAACAAAATTTTCACTTTTGACTATTCTTTTAAGTCGAACATTAACTTTGCTTATTCTTTTTCCTTTAATTTTTTTATTAAGGTCTTGAACAATTGTCTCCACCTCGGGTAGTTCTGGCATAAAATTTAAATAAAATAAAAAAAATACCAAAATCTTACTTTCTATATATCCTCAAACTATTCCCAATAACACTCACATCGGAAAGTGACATAGCTATAGCTCCAACCATCGGATTTACCATACCCATTACCGCAAGTGGTATAGCAACCACATTATAAAAAAATGCCCAAAATAAATTTTGTTTAATAATCTTAAATGTTTTTCTGGAGAGCTTGATAGCTTCTATCACTTTATAAGGATCATTTTGCATTAGGATAATATCTCCAGATTCTTTGGCAATATCGGTTCCTGAACCAAAAGCAATTCCAAGGTCTGCCTGCACAAGCGACGGAGCATCATTGATTCCGTCTCCGACAAAAATTACTTTCTTGTCATTTCTCTGCAAATTTTTAACCATCTTCTGTTTTTCGTTGGGCAAAACACCAGCTAAATAATTACTGATTCCCAACTCCTCAGCAATCATTCCGGCCGCTTTTTCATTATCCCCAGAAAGCATAATTGGTTCTAATTTCATTTCTTTAATTTTATCAATAGTTTTTTGGGTATTTTCCCGGAGTTCGTCAGTAATTAAAAATGCGCCAATCACTTTATTTTCATGAGCAACATAAAGAACTGTTTCCCCTGAAATTTCAAATTCAATCATTAAATTATCCGCCCAAAGAGTTTTCAATTTTTTGTTTGATATTAATTTCATATTGCCAAGCAGTATCTCATATCTATGTTCATCGCATTTCCCCACTACGCCCTGGCCTGGCACCTCTCGAAAATCACACACCCCATCCAAATTAATATTTTTTTCTTTAGCTAGGTTAACAACGGCTCTAGATAACGGATGCTGCGAATTTCTAGCAACCAAATTCGCAACTTTTATTATTTCATTTTCCTCTTCATTATATTCTGGATTAGAAATAGTTTTTATTATTTTTGGCTCACCCAAAGTAAGTGTCCCCGTTTTATCAAATACAACCACATCTATGTCTTTTGCCTTTTCAAAACTATCTCCGCTTTTTATCAAAATGCCATTTTGTACTCCAACACTGGTACCAACCATCACGGCAATCGGCGTTGCAATCCCAAGCGCACAGGGACAGGAAATAATCAAAACCGAAACAGCATTGATTAAACTAATGGCCACATTCCCCGTTTTCAAAAACCAGCCAATAAAGGTAAGAATAGCTATTCCAATCACAACAGGAACAAAAATACCTGAAACTTTATCAGCGAGTTTCTGCATCGGCGGCTTAGAACTTTGTGCTTCTTCAATAGATTTAATAATTTTAGAGAGAACCGTATCCTTCCCCTTTTTGGTAATTTTTATTTTTAAAATTCCGGTTTTATTAATAGTGGCTCCAAATACGATAGAATCTCTTTTTTTGTACACTGGCATGCTTTCACCGGTAAGCATAGACTCTACCACGGAAGACTCTCCTTCTACCACTACTCCATCCAAAGGTATCTTCTCACTTGGTTTTACGAGTACTACATCTCCCACTTTTATTTCTTCAATATTCTTATAAATCTCTCTTCCGTCTTGGATTGTTAAGGCCTGCTTTACCCCTAATTCTAATAACTTTCTCATGGCATAGGATGCTCGCTCCCTGGTCTTGTATTCTAAAAACCTCCCCAAAAGAATCAATGTAGCAATGGATGCCGCACTTTCAAAATAAAGATGATGACTCGTAAAAAGCGCCCATAAACTATAAAAATAAGCAGATAATGTACCCATAGAAACCAAAGCATCCATTCCTACCTGAAAAGTTTTTAATTGTTTGAAAGTATTTGCATGAAATTGCCATCCAAAAAGGAAAACCACTATAAAAGACAGCCAGTGTTGCAGCCAATTGGTTAAACTTATACCCAAAAACTCGCCTGGTATCTCCCATGCCCAAAACATTCTAATTACTATTGGCAAAGTAAGGATAGCAGCAAAAATAACATTTATTTTCTGTTTTTTTTCGTCCATCGCGTGTGTATGTTCGTGTGCTTCCCATCTATTAGAATCATCAATCTCATAACCAGTACTTTTTATCACTTCTTTTATTTTATTAATATTAATCTCTTCTTCTATATATTCAATTATTGCCTTTTCGCTTGCAAAATTAATATCAACTCTCTTAATACCTTCTTGTTTTTTTAATCTATGACTAATTGTTAAGGCGCAACTTGCACAATCCATCCCTTTAATTTTAAGTGTGATTTTTGACATACTTTTATGTTAATAAAATTATGTCATCCTGAGAAAATTAAAGAGAAATCAAAGAATCTCTTTTTGTTAACAATTAACGGGGTTCTTCGCTAACGCTCAGAATGACAGAAACTTTAATATTTAGCTAATATAAGATAATTATATCACATATATCCAAAAATGTATAATATCTTTGTTTTTTATTGCTTTTGACATCCGCAACCTCCGCCAGAATTTAATTCGCAGGTCGTTATCAAACCACAACTTATACAATCACCACCGCAACCATCACTTGACGAAAAACCGCCAGGGCCATCTTGTATATCTTTAGAATTATTATTATCCACCATAACAAACCTTCCCCATACCATTCTCATCCAACAAGAAAATTTTATCTCGCTTACATTTTCCGGTGGTGTAAATTCTATTATGTTTTCCCCTAATGTCAAATCTTTTTTTATTCCCAATGACTCAATCATAATAGCATTGGTACAACCGCTCATTTGTTTCACATCAATAATCCAGCGAACCGGAATACCTTTTTTTATATACAAAACATTGGGGCTATACCCTGAATATGTCAGATCCATAAAAACCTCCTGAAAATCTTCTTGGTTATTGATCACAATATTATTAACCTTGGTGCTAGTGGTAAAACCAAGCCCAAAACTAGCCAGCCCGCGATTAGTCATAAGAATACCCAAAAATAAAACCAAAAAACCCGATATTTTAACCATTTTTTTAATATGAATAGCATTAATCGTAGAAACAGTCAGTCCAAAAAAGAACATCATGATAGCTGTGCCCAGAGCATAAATCCCAAGTGATAATGCTCCCTGAAGCGCATTTCCCGTAGTCAAAGCATAAAGTTGTACGGCCTGCAATGGCCCGCATGGCATTAGACCATTAAGTAATCCAATTAGCAAAGGCCCTTTGGATCTTTCTTGTTTTTGCCTATATAGATATCTTGCCACAAACTGCGGAGTACGAAGTTTTATCTTCTCCAAAATTTGTAAATTAAACATAAAAGATAATCCCATCAGTATCATAAAAATACTGGCAACAAGCAAAACCACTCCGGAAAAAACAGGATTAATTCCAAAAAATGACCCTAGTCCTCCTAAAATTCCGCCGATTATGGTATAGGAAATAATCCGGCCAAAATTGTATTGTAAATGAGGTATAACCTTATTTTTATTTTTAGGATGATTAGTAGAATAGGCAAGCACAAAGCCCCCGCACATTCCCACGCAGTGGAATCCGGCCAAAAGACCGATAATAAAAATAATGCTATAACCCACACCGCCATCATTTAAACGCGCCAATATTTCAACCCCCCCAAAATGGCTCACAATAAAATAACCAAAAATTACTATAATTAAAGCTAAAGAAATAAAAAATTTCACCAATTTAGAGCTTGAAGCTTTTCCACCTGAAATATTTGACTCCTCACGATTTTTATCCGCAGAATATCCTAATTTTTTTATTTCTTTTTTAATTTTATTTTCTGATATTATTTCTTCATCAAACTCAAACTTACCTATCCCCTTTTGATAGTTAATTTCTACATTTTTAACGCCTTTTAAAATATCTAATTCTGTTTCAAGCAAGGTTTTACAACTTTTACAATGCAGACCTTGTATATTTAATTTAATTTTTTTCATTTAATTAAAAATCTCTTTTCAAAAGGAGAATTTAAAGGTTAATTATTTTTATGATTACATGAAGCATCCAAACTCCAATTACAACTAAATTTAGAGGCATATTTTGAAATTTTTACAATTTCATCCAGCATTTCTTTTTTTATTTTTTTATTATTAGAATTCATATTGTTTTTAAAGCATGTCTCTAGGTGATTCTCCATTAACGCCTGCTGAGCCGCTTTCAGAAGCCCCATGCAAGCTAAATTCTGATGCATAATATCAATGCAATATTCATCTTTTTCAATCATGGCAATAATTTTTTCTATTAAGCTTTTAGCTTTTTTGTAGCTTATTAATGTTTTTTGCTTTTTGTTAATCATAAAAAATGTTTCTCTCCTATCATTCTTCGCTACACTCAGAATGATACAGTGAAATATAAATATTATTTTCATACCCCCATGGGGGGTATGGGTATATATTATCATAAATAAAAAAACAATGCAAGCGCATTGTTTCTCGATTGTTATTCTGAGCAATAGCGAAGAATCTCGTTAAATTTCTATTATCATTATTCTCGAGATTCTTCACTGCGTTCAGAATGATATTAAGGTTATTTTTATTTTATCTTAAATAGTAATCTTCCATAATCCGTGCACATTACAGTATGCTCGTACTTCCACAATATCTATCCTGGTATGAAATTCTACTTCGGCCGGTTCTCCAGGTTTTAAGAATTTTCTTCCTACCCGACCGTCCCCAGTTTTTATTTCCACCCACTCAATATAATGTACTTCTTCCATTGGATGGGGCACTGCACCGATTTTTATCTTAACACCATCTCCTCCCTTGCAAATATTTTCCGGTAATTTTTCAATGACGGGCAAATGCTTTTCCCGTCCCTCATCTTGAGTTTTTTCTTTTAAAAGTTCCATTGGCTGCCCGCAGCAAACAAGCTCGCCGGCGGCTTCATGGATAACATTCACGATATTACCACAAACATTGCATTTGTAAATTTGATTTAGCTTTGTCATATAGTTTAAATTTGTTATTTATGTTTTTAATATTGTTCACATTGCACTTGATAATAAGCCCGTGGGTGATCACAGCTTGGACATTCTTTTGGCGCTTCCGAGCCAACATGCAAATAACCGCATTCTCGGCAAATCCAAGTCGTATCTATATTTTTCTTAAAAATAGTTCCCTCTTCCAGTATCTTTAATAATTTTTGGTATCTTTCTTCGTGATGCGCTTCGGCTCTCGCAATAGATCTCATTCTGTTGGCAATCACCGGAAGCCCTTCATTATCCGCCACCTTGGCAAAATCAGGATACATCTCTGTATATTCATGATTTTCGCCTGCAATTGCCGCTTTAAGGTTTTCTTGGGTTGTACTATAAATAGTAGGTGCCCCAATCTCAACCTGAATCTCTTCATGATTTTTGCCGCTTGTCTCTTTTAACTCTTGAATATGCTCAAATAGTCTTTTGGCATGAGTTTTTTCTTGATCGGCAGTTTCCATAAAAATACTGGCAATCTGCTCAAACCCTTCTTTCTGAGCAACCTTAGCATAATAAGTATAACGATTCCTGGCTTGTGATTCGCCAATAAAAGCTTTGGTTAAATTCTTAATTGTTTCTTTCATAAATTTTAATTTAAATTAATAATAAAAATTAAGTATAATTAGCACAATACTATTATAACAAATAAATAAAAAAATAAAAATACGGTTCAAATATTCCGTATTTATACTTTTCAAGATAAACAAAAACCTATTTTCCATTTACCCAATTTATAAGCTCTTCATTTAATTTCAGGGAAAAATTTTTTTGTTTTTCTGCTAATGTGAATAAAAAATTTATCAACCGATTTTCTCCTTTTTTCGTCTCCCCTTCTTTTTCCAAAACCTTTTCCCTTGAAATAAGTTCGTTAACCGCGCTTGCACCTGCTACTCTGCCGGTTAATTCTTCTTCTTTTACCTTTACAATATTATCATTGGATTTATTTTCTAATATTTTATATCTATTTTTTAAAACATAGTCTGATTTCATTTTTTGAGTAATAGTTTTTTTGGATTTTATAATTTTTTTTTCTAATAATTCCTGATTCGCGTTTTTTAAATTCGAAGATTTATAGGTAATTTTTTGTATAGAAGATTTTGTGAGTACATCTAAAACAAAAACAAATTTACCGGTAAAAATGGGTGCAAACAAAGACATTGACAAAGAAAAAGAAAAAAGCAAAACTGCGGGCACTAAAACATTCATATAAATCGGGTGTAATTCATATTCATGTTTTTTGTTTGGAATATTATTAGCTTTTTTCAATATTTCTCGAAGCGCAATTTTTTGATTTTGAGCAGATGATCTTTTCCATTGTAAAATCAAATCTCTCTCAATATCGTTGTTTTTTTCCAATTCTATGTTTGGTAAATTTTTCAAAGCGGTATTCAGTAAAACAACAGATTTCTCTTTTTTTGGTTTTTTTATATTAAAATTATCAAATAAAAAATCCTTAAATTCGGTAATGTTTTGTTTTTTATTTTCTACCATAGCGTAGTTACAATAAAACAATCTAGATCTAAATCTAGATTGTTTTCATTATAACACAAATTTATATTTTATGTAATGTGGATAACCGCTATTCCTTCATTAATTCCCCAATTACCACTAATCTCTGCTTGGTAGAATAAATAGGATGACAAGTGAACAGGGTTATAATAGGCTCTTCTGTTGGATTTAAGATGGACAAATCGTTTGCTTCAACAATTTTTATTTCTCTGATTTTATAAAAAAGTTTTTCCTTGTTCCAAATTATTGAAATCTTATCCCCTTTTTCCAATTTATGAAAAAGATAAAAGGTTAAATTATGCGGCGGCAAGTACTTGAATCTATGGCCGGTAACAATGGTATTCCCGCCCTTGTCCGGCGTAGAACTTTCAGGCAGCCTCCATGCGCCGCGGGAAAGGCCATATTCCGCTGATTCTGATTCTACAATCGGAGCATTCACCCCTATTTTGGGAATAATAACCCTATTTGGAGAAACTGCATATTCTGATTCCGGTAAACGGTTCAAAATCTCCTCTGTTCTTTTTCTTATACTTTCAGAAATTTGAGTATCATTGTCAGCGTCATTGTTGTTTTCCTCCGAAGATTTATTTTCATTTTTCTCTATTTCTATATTTTGATTTTTATATTTAATATTATATTTTATAGTCGGATAAAATGGTAGAAATACAACATATAAAAAAATTCCAATCGCTAAAAATTCTAGCATAAAAACTAGAATTTTTAGAAATATATTAAATTGTATAAATTTATTAATCATATAGACCCCCTTTTTAATCTTATAAATCACCAAACTTCTTTTTTAGCAATGAACTTGCTCCGGTAAGTCCGATTAGAATCATTAATAATACTACAAATTCATGAACACTAAAACCTGTTTCTGGTAAAAGCTCTTCTGATAAAACCTCAATGGTCACGACCTGCAAATCTTCCGAAGCTTCAATCGTCTCATGGTTGTCAGCACTAGCCTTGGCAGTGTTGGTGTGTATGCCGGGGCCAGCATCTTCTAATACATCTGCTAAATAAGAAAATTGTTTAGTTTCACCCGCTTCTAAGTCTCCAACTTCCCATGTTCTAATATCGCCGTCAATGTCAGTATATTTAAGTCCTGATAATAATTTATCGGTTAAAACAACATTGAATGCGGTTAGATTTCCAGTATTTGAAATGGTTAAGATATATCTAATTTTTTCATCACCGCGATTATAGAAATCCTTTTCTTCCACAATGGTTTTTTCTAATTTCAAAATTGGCGCACCCTCTTCTCCTAAAACCAATATACAGGCAGTAGTGCATCCATCAGTATCATCGGTATTACCGTCATCACACTCTTCTGACGCACTCTTTACTCCGTCTCCACAATATGGCCCACTTTCTGTCTCACAAGTAGCGCTACATCCGTCACCGCTTACTCTATTGCCGTCATCACATTGTTCATTAGAATTCACATTTCCGTCTCCACAATATGGATTACCCGGAGTTCCTTCTCTGTTACAGCTGGCTGAGCAACCATCGCCGCTTATTTTATTACCGTCATCACATTCTTCTCCTGATTCTACCGTACCATTACCGCAATACGGTTCTAGTTGGCATTTATCATTGCAACCGTCGCCATTTACCAAATTTCCGTCATCACATTCTTCTTTCCAATATTTTTGTCCGTCTCCGCAAACCGGTCCGCCATGCTGTTCAATAGTACAACTAGCGCTGCAGCCGTCATCACCAACATTGTTTCCATCATCACACTCTTCTCCGGAATCTTTATGACCATCGCCACAATATGGAAGATATTTCAGGGTACAATCTTCCTGACAGCTGTAATTTTCTCCGACACCCTCATTTGCAGGATCATTATAGTCACAGGCTTCTTCGTTATTTTTTATTCCATCTCCGCAATATGGTAAGACATAATTTAAAAATATTTTAGTCACATCCGGTGTGGCATTATTCAGAGTAACATTATATTCATAATTTCCCGGAAGTGAATTTGACCAATGTCCGCCTACATTTGGAATTTCCATCACTTGATAATCACCAAACATTAAATCATCCACAGTTACGCATATTTCTTCAACATTGGTTGCGAGGCTAGTAACCACATTCCCGCCGGAATCCCTTACCTCAAACGGCCAAGGAAGCGGAGTATCAATATTCTCCTCATACTGTGTTATTGTTCCATTATCATAATACTTACAAATTTTAATAGAACCTCTTCTGGTGTTATAAAAATCAACTTTTGTTTCTTTTCCATCTTCCACTATCATTCCCGTATATTTACCACCGGCCGGACTAACTATCGTCCAATCCGGCTGCAGTGTTTCGGAAATAATATACTCTCCCTGAGTTAAATTAGGAAATACTATACATCCGTCAGCAGAAGTCTGATCTGTTTTCGGATGCCCCTGGTAACTGATAGTAATATTCCAACCGGAAACAATTTCTCTGTCGTCGGTAGTATTCATGTCTCCATCCCGATCAAACCATTTACAAGCCTTAATCCATCCTTTATCAATCGTTTCTTTGGTACAATCAGATAAACATAATTCATCTCCCATAACTATCCCATCTGTGCCGTCGCATTCCTCTCCGGCATCTTTATGTCCGTCTCCGCAATATGGAATGTATTCCCAAGTACAATTTGTCTGACAGGTATAATGCTCTCTATATGGATCACTACCATCACAAGCCTCTGTGCCATTTTTTACTCCGTCTCCACAATAAGGACCGGTTAATGTTTTTTCTGTACAAGTATTAGAGCAATATGCGCATGTTCCTCCATAAGCAGGCGTGCAGGGTATTCCATTATTCGCGCCATCATCACATTCTTCTCCGGCATCAGGAGTACCGTCTCCGCAATATGGATCATATCTTAAAGTACAATTATCTAAACAAGTATAATGTGCCGGAGCTACATATGTTGGATCTGTAGGATCACAAACCTCCGAACCGTTCACTTCTCCGTCACCACATGCCGGCGGACAATAAATATGGGTAGAGGCGCTAGTACATTGCCAACTATTATCATCACTCATGGGTCCAAACTCCTCTGCCCATACACAAGCATCATTTACGATAGTAGCCTCACAAATTGCATTTGTTTTTACACTAGTATGTATTTCAATACTGCGAGATTCTCCCGGTGTTAAAACTCCGAAATTCCATAAATTAAGCCCATTTATCGGAGCCGGATCAGAATATACAAAATTAAGGTAGCTGTCATAATATTCTTTGACCTGCACACCTTCTCCGGTGCAATTTTTAGTACCGGTATTTTTTAAAGTTAAAGTATAAATTAAATTCTCTCCCGGAGAAATAGTGTCCACATTGGCTGTTTTCTTAAAATCCAGAATACACTCATATTCACAATTATTACTACATCCGTCATTGTTTACTTTGTTTCCGTCATCACAATCCTCACCCGCGTCCTGATGTCCGTCGCCACAATATGGAACGTATTCAAGAGTACAATTAGATAAACATGTATAATGGGGTGTAACGCCGCTTGTGCCGTCGCATTGTTCCGTACCGTTTTTTACGCCATCTCCGCAATACGGACCGGTAATAGTGGTATCCTTACAAATAGATGAACAATATGTGCATGTTCCTCCATAAGCAGGCGCGCAGGGTATTCCATTATTCGCGCCATCATCACATTCCTCTCCGTTATTCTCTGTTCCATCTCCGCACCACTCTAACTCACAAGTATCTGTGCAGAATTTTCCAGCCGGAGTATCGCTGCCGTCACACTCTTCCTCCGGCCTATTTTTAATATTATCTCCGCAATATTCCAAAATACAATCCGCATTGCATTCCTGACCGGCGCCCACATTATCGTCGCCATCGCATTCTTCACTATATCCATCATCATTCGGTGCTTGCCAAATACCGTCACCGCAATATGTAAGATTGTGCAATTTACAATCAATGCACTCCTGATGAGGTCCGACATTAGCCAAACCATCGCATTCTTCTCCTACTACATTCACCTTTCCATCTCCGCAATATGGAAGATACTCCAAAGTACAATCGTCATGACATAAATAATGAGCAGGAGTTACATAATCAGGATCACTGGGATCACATTCTTCCGTGCCGTTTACTTTTCCGTCCAAACATTGAGGTGGACATTCAACTTTAGTATCCTCGGTAATACAATACCAATTTGCGGGATCATCTTCCGGCCCCCACTCCTGAGCCCAAACGCAAGCTTCGTTGGTAATAGTATAATCACAAGCAATTTCATCTTTCACTTTCATGTTAATAGCGATGTCTTCTGAAGCTCCCGGAACTATAACTCCAAAATTCCAAATATTGTCACCAATGCTGGCTAGTGGATTTGAGCTGACATAATCTGTATAATTGTCGTATTTTTCTTCTACCAAAACCCCGCTTCCGGTACAGTTTACCTCACCTATATTGGTTAGAGTTATATTATAAAAAAGATCCTCTCCGGGACCAACCGGATCAGGATCATCTATTTTTGTAAATTCCATTTTACAGCCAAATTGACAGTCTGTGTTACAGCCGTCTTTATTATCAGAGTTTCCGTCATCACAATCTTCTCCTGTGTCTACATTTCCATCTCCGCAATATGGAATAGGGGTAAGTTCGCAAACATCCGTACAGCTATAATGCTCAGGAATGCTTTCCGGAAGGTTGGGATCGCATATCTCTCCATCATCCAAAGCGCCGTTTCCGCAAAAACTACTACATTCTTCTGTTGCTTGAACACCATTAATCGGCACCAAAATTCCGGCAAGCGACATTCCAAATGACATATTAATTACCAAAACGGTCATGGTAAAAACATTAATTAATTTGAAAACTTTTTCTCTTCTTGTGATTTTATAAAAATCAGGAGAATATTGATTGTGCATAGTTTTTTTAATAAAAAAATTAAATAAATATATAAATGAAATAAGTTTCCCACAATCTTAACATATTTGACAAAAAATGTCAATATTTTTTTAATAAAAATTCTAAAAAAAAATTAACTAATATTAAATAAAAAATTAATAAAATAAAAACGGAGTTTTTAATTTCTCCGCATTTTTATTTTTTTGTGTATAAAAAACCTAATATATTTTTTTCAAAAAAAAGATAAATCTGTAAAAAATTATTAAGATTAAAGAACAAAGGGCTATAAATAAACCAAAAATTATTATTAAACAAATAGTCAAATTATAGACTCCATGAATCTTAAAAAAATCAAAAAATTTCTCTAGCGAATAAAAGGTCTTTTCTAAAAAATAAACAATATAAAGAGAAAAAGAAAACACTACAGAAGACCGATTATATGGAAAAATTTCATTTAACGCCTTAGCCTGCAAACTCCCCCCTGGTGCAATAGCTATATAATAATTTTTGTACCCGTAAAATACGCTATTATTCCAAAAATTTTCCTCAAATTCTTTTAAGTTGATTATGTCCGCCTTTTTATCGCCCGGGTCATTTATATTTAAATTTGTTATCCTCGTGCCTCTTGAAAGATGGGAAAAATAACCGCTCACAACCAACACATGTCCACATATATCCCCTCTTATATATTCTTTTACCCTTCTCCAATCAAAATTTTCACTAATCCCAAAAGCGATTATTGGTATCCCATTATCAATTAATTGCTTAATTTCCGAGAAACTCCCTTGATTTACCAGTCTTACCACAAACCCATTTTCCCCCGCCTTGTATTTAATAGCCAGGGGAGAATGTCCAAATGTATCAGAATAGAACATTTTATGATAATTACCCGGATCAACTCCGTAATATTTCATAATCATAGCCAGGCTAGTAGGCGCGCACCCTCTTTTTTTTTGTATTAAATGAGGAACTTCTAATTTTTTTGAATTATAATCTGAGTTATAATCATTAAAAGAAACGGCTCCGAATACAAAACACGGAGTCATAATGAAAAAAAGTATAAATATTAGGTGTTTTTTCACAACACACCCCCTTGTAAAAGTACTAAATTATTATTATAATAATTTTAATTTATTGCTAATTTTTACCTTTACTCGTTTTTTCCTTTTTTTATCTGGGTCATGGACGTAAGCCAAAAAATAAAAGGTCTGCGAATCTTATTAATCGGCCAATCTTCGCTTTTAAAAAGTGTTGGTTTCTCCATCTTGAAACGAGAAAGAGTTTCCATTGTGGCTTTTAGATTTAAGGGTGATAGTCTGTTATGTTCGCTTAAAAATTGTTCTTTTGTGGTCATTTATATATAAAAAAGCAACTCGAATAGCATGAGTTGCATATAGTGCTTTTAGTTAAATTTCCTGGGAAACGGAATACAGCAACCTTCTTCCCTTATTATTTATTACTCTAATTATACACCAAATATTAAAGAAGTCAACTAAAAAAGCAAATCTTTTTATTGCCAATTTTACCAGAAATACGCGCAACATTGACAAAATAATTTTTTTATGTTAGTATTAAATTGTTAGTTTAATTACTATCCACCCCAATAAAAAGGGTGACGAATATTAAAAGTGTAGAGATAAAGTCGAATTTCTACTTCTTGGTATTTATTTTATTAAAACTTATCTTTACATTTATATGCAAGGAACAATCAAAAAACTTACTGATAAAAACTTTGGTTTTATCGCTCAAGATGGTGCTGATGATTTATTTTTTCACGCCAACAATTTAGACGGAATTGATTTCGATCAATTAAGAGAAGGCGATGCGGTTACATTTGAGGTTGAAAAAACCCCAAAAGGAAATGCGGCAGTTGGTATTAAAAAAGCTTAATACTTTTTTATATAGTAAAAACAGGCTTAAATTTAAGCCTGTTTTTATTTTTACAAAAATCTAAAAAACATTTAAATCTATAGTTTACTCAAATCCAAATAATCATTAATTTTAATTTCCTGAACAAATTCTGGCATATGACTAATCAAAATCATTGCGCCCTCATATTTATTAATTGCCTTGATAATAACGGGTATATGGCGAAAATTTATGTGATTTGTGGGCTCATCAAACACCAATAGTCCCGGCTGCATTAAAACCAATCTGGCAAATGATAAGAGTCCTTTCTGTCCCTCTGAAAGATGTAATATTTTATGATTCATCAAATCTCCGGTTATTAAAAATCCAGCCGCAATAGCCCTCATTTGCTGAACATCAGTGCCTTCAGTTACAACACTTTGAAGTGAATCAAAAACAGTCTGTTCATAATCCAGGGTTGAAAAATCCTGGCTATAATAACCCACTCTAACACCATCCATGATTTTTGCACCCTCACTCTCTCCGCTAACTAGTGCTCTAAGCAGGGTGCTTTTTCCAATTCCATTTGGTCCGGATATTAATAAACGCGACCCCTTTTTTAAAACTTTTTCAACAACTTTTATAACCGGCTCGTGATTATGAATAACCTTTACCTGATTAATTGTAACTATATCCCCAAATATATCTTGAGTGGGAATTGTAAAATCCCTAATAGTTTTATCCTCTTTTCTAACTTCAATCTTATTTTCTTCAAGCTCAGTCGTTTGTTCGCTCATTTTTTTAGCCAATTTTCTCATCTTTCCACCTTTGTGAGAAAAAAAATTAACCTTTTCTTTGCGATCTTTGATTAATTTTTCCAATTGCGCATTTTTTTTGCGCTCCCTTTCAATTCGATTCTCTATTTCTTCAACTACCGAATAATAATCTCCTACATATGTTTCAATTTTTTTTGTAAATACATCTAAATATAAAACTCCATCAGTAAAACAATTCAAGAAATCAGCATCATGAGAAATCACAATTACGGTTTTTTCATACATAACCAAAAACTCTATTAAATGATCAATTCCCGCTTTGTCAAGGTTATTGGTGGGCTCATCTAGAAGCAAGATGCCCGGTTTTTGAATCAGGGCATTAGCCAAAAGCAGGCGCGCCTGCTGTCCGCCGGAAAGTTCTCCTACCGGACGATCTGTCGGTACCGCCAAATTAACAGCTTCCATTACTTTTGAAATTTCGCTTTTCAGGTTTGACGGAACAATTTCAAAAGATGAGGCAAAATATTCTTCAACAGTCTTTGAAAAATCGCTTCGCAATATCACTTGCTGAGCCGCGGCAATACTTGCTCCGTTGGTAATGGAAATTTTACCTTTTTTTGGTTTTAATTCACCTTTTATTAGAGCAAACAATGTACTTTTTCCTGCCCCATTTTGGCCCATCAATGTTATTTTTGAACCAGTGCGCACGCTAAAACTAGCCTCATTTAAAATCGGCTTTTTGTGTAAATATTCAAAAGTTACATCTTCAAACCTTAAGATTACTTCATTTGACATAATTTATTAAAAACTTAAACAAAACAATCCACAAAAGCAGATTGTTTAAAAAAACATTTGTTAAACTGATTTATCTACGCTTTTTTTTCTTGGCTTTTTCTTCAAGCATTATCCGCTTGATTTCCAGCCGTTTTGCTGTTTTATGGGAATTTGTTTTTATTTTTTTCCCAACTCCGGTAGCTCTTTTTGCCATATAATTTTATAAATTGATAAAAGTTATTTACTAATAAAATATAATGTATATACAAATCTTTGTCAAACGCTTGTATTAGTTCACCACATATTGGACAACATAGCCATTATTGATTAAATAATCCACAGGAGTCTCTAAATTTAGCCCCCAATGGAAACGTTTAG
>MFGN01000033.1 GCA_001780285.1 Candidatus Falkowbacteria bacterium RIFOXYD12_FULL_34_57
CAATAGTAATCATAGAATGATTAGGCTGGTTAGTGATTTGCTTGATGTATCCCATATTGACACAGGAGCAAAGTTTGAAACACATAAAACCAAGTCTGATATTCAGGAAATGATAAATCAGGCGATTCAAGATAGTGTAGCGCTAATAGAAGAAAAAGATATTATTATAAAAGATAGGGTAAAGACAGTAAAAAGGATGGAGTTTGAATTTGATAAACAGAAAATCAGGCAGGTTTTTTATAATCTAATTAGCAATGCTATAAAATATTCCAAGCAGGGCGGGATAGTGGAGATTTCTTGCGACTGCGATTGGAAAAATAAAAAGATGATTAATTTTCATGTAAAAGATGAAGGGATCGGAATACCGAAAAGTCAACAAAACAAAGTATTCAGCAAATTTTTCAGGGCGGATAATGCGATAATTACTCAGGCAGACGGCACCGGACTCGGACTCTATATTACCAAAGCCATAATAGAAGCACATGGAGGTAAGCTGTGGTTTGAGTCGGAAGAAAATAAAGGGACAACATTTCATTTTTCATTAAAAAATTGAGAATAATACGAAATTTGTAGATTTGTATCATATTTAAGGATATGACAAAAAAAGAAGAACAATTAAAAAAGAAAGATGACGATTTGAGAGAGTTGGAAAGAATATTCCATGTTTTTACGGAAAAAAGCAAAGAGGCTGTTTTTTTGATATATAAAGATAAAATAGAATATGTAAATCCGGCATTATTAAAAATGTCCGGATATAAAGAGGGGGAATTAAAAAGCAAATCCTTTTTATTCCTGATTGTAGGACCCGAAAAGAAGAAATTCAAAGAACAGCAAAAGGCGCACATGCTTGGCAAAAGTTTTTCTCATATCGGAGAGACGAAAATGCTTTGCAGGAATAATAAAGAAATAGACGTGGAGTATGCGGCAACTTTGATGAAACATAAAAAAGGAAAGGCTGTTTTGGTTGCATTCAGGGATATTAGCGAGCGCAAGAAAGCTGAATATTTTTTGAGCCTTTCTGAAAAAAAATACAGAAGGCTGTTTGAAGCCGCTAAGGATGCTATCTTAATCGTGGATTACAAAACTGGAAAGATTATTGACGCCAATCCTTTTGTTCAAAAATTATTGGATCGTCCCTTGGAAGATGTGACAGGAAAAGAAATTTGGGAAATAAGTCCGTTTAGGAATGTTGTAGCCAACAGGAAGCAGTTTAGAAAATTACAAAAAGAGAAATATATCCGTTATGAAAATTTGCCTCTGGAGACCAGTCAGGGCAAATTTGTTCCTGTTGAATTTATATCCAATGTTTATAAAATCAACAATAAGCCAGTGATCCAGTGCAATATCAGGGATGTTGCGGAGCGCAAAAAAGCAGAAGAAAGGATGAGAAAAAGCGAAGAGAAACTAAAAATTGTTACAGAGAACATAAAAGATGCTGTTTTTGCCAAGGATATTGACAGAAGATATACCTTTGTCAATTCTGCCGCCGCTGAAATAATCGGACTTCCGATTGATAAAATAATCGGAAAAAAAGCTGAAGAAATTTTTTCAAAAAAAAACGCGCAAACAATCAAGAAAGTAGATGATATAAATTTTAAGGGCCAAAAAGTGGATCAGACGGAGAAAATGACAATCGGCAAGCAAGAACGTTTTCTTTATACTTCTCAAAATCCCACAAGGGATAAAGAGGGGAGTATAGTCGGAATAGTCGGCATTGTGAGGGATATTACAGAAGAAAATAAAACAAAAGAAGCTTTAAAAAAAAGCGAAGAAAGATTTAGGCTTGTTGCGGAAACAACCAATGATTTGATTTATGAATGGGATATAATTACAGACAGGCTTGATTGGTTTGGTGATATAGATTCTGTTTTGGGATATAAAAAGGGAGGATTCCCGAGAACGCTTAAAGCTTGGGTTGGAGCAATACATCCTGAAGATTTTAAGGCGGTTAAAGAAGTTATTGCGCAGCAAAGAAATGTGGGGGGATTAACCGACATTGAATATAGAATAAAAAAGAAGGACGGCTCTTGGAGGTATTGGACGGATAAAGGCCTTATTATAGCTGATGAATCCGGCAAGCCAAGCAAGCAGGTGGGAGCATGTACGGATATTACCGAGAGCAGAGAAGTGGAAGAAAAATTAAAAAGATCAGAGAAAAAATACCGCCATTTAATCAACACGATTGATGTGGGAGTTTATATAAATACCGGAGGGGCGCATGGGCAATTTTTAGATATTAATAATGCCATGATTAATATGTTCGGGTATAACAGGGAGGAGTTTGATAAAATAAGAGTTTCTGATTTATATCAGAATCCGAACGATAGAAAACTATATATCGATGAAGTAGTAAAAAATGGGGAGGCAAGAAACAGGGAATTGTTTTTAAAGAAAAAAGACGGCACCCGCCTGACGGCATTGGTTACCGCCAAAGCAGTATTTGATGAGCGCGGCAGGTTGAAGTGGACAGAGGGGGTGATAAAAGATATTACGGAGATAAAAAAAGCGCAGGAGGCACTTAAGAAAACAAAAGAAATTTTGGAAATAGAAGTACAGAAGAGAACCAAAGAATTGGCCGATGCCAATGAGCATCTCAAGGAGCTGGACAGATTGAAAAATATGTTTATGACCAGCATGAGCCACGAGCTTCGAACCCCCCTTAATTCCATCATCGGTTTTACGGATATTATGCTGGACGGATTTGTGGGGGATGTAAACCCTGAACAAAGAAAACAGCTGGGTATAATAAAAAATAGTGCGGACTACCTTTTGTCTTTGGTCAATGATATAATAGATATAGGGAAGATAGAAGCGGGAAAAATGGATTTTGATATAAAGAGATTTGACGCCCGAGAAATGTTTGAAAAAATCAGAAATCATTTTAAGCTTCTGGCACGCGAAAAGAATGTGGAATTATTGTTTAATGTTCCGGAAAATTTGATAATTGAAAATGATGAAAAAAAAATTGAGCAGATTATTATGAATCTTGTCGGCAATGCCATCAAATTTACCGACAGGGGAGTAGTAAGGGTTAAAGTTGAGCAAAAAGATAATAAATTAAAGGTTTCGGTTCAGGATACAGGAATTGGTATAAAAAAGGAAGACATAGATTTATTATTCCAGGCTTTTAGCCGGGTAGAAACTAAGAATCTGCCTAAAAGAGAGGGAACCGGAATCGGCCTTTATCTTTCCCAAAGAATAGCTAAGGCGCTCGGGGGAGAAATAAGGATTAAAAGCGAGATAGGAAAAGGAAGCGAGTTTACTTTGTTTGCGCCGCTCAAATATGATAATTTTTAAAAATTGATTTATTATGATTAAAAATGAAATCAAAATACTTATTGTAGACGACAACAAAGAGAGTAATTATTTACTTGAGGTAATGCTGAAGCAAAAAGGCTATATCGTGGATACGGCTTTTAACGGCCTTGAGGCCCTGAAAAAAATAAAAAAAGATTCTGTAGATATAATTATCTCCGATATTTTGATGCCGGTTATGGATGGTTTTGAGCTGTGCCGAAAATGCAAGGATGATGAGAAAATAAAAAATATCCCGTTTATTTTTTATACCGCAGAATATATTACCCGTGCCGACGAAAAATTTGCCATGAGCTTGGGCGCGGAAAAGTTTATTAAAAAACCTATAAAGCCAAATGATTTTTTGCGCATTATTGAAGAGGTTGTTCAAGATTATCAAGGGGGTAAAATTAAAATTTCAGAAAAAAAGCCGGAAGAAAAAGAATTCATCCAGAAACACAAGGAAAAGCTAGCGCAAAAACTTGAAGAAAAAATCACTATCGCTGAAAAAATAAACAAGGCCCTAAAAGAATCAGAAGAGAAATACCGCAATTTGGTGGAGCGGGCGAGAGATGGTATTATAATTATCAGAAAAGGTTTAATAGTTTATACTAACCCGTTTCTTCTTGAAAAGTTTGGTTATAAAACAGATGAGGTTTATGGAAAATTATTTGCGCTTTTTGTGTCCAAAAGTGAAAGAAAAAAGCTTGAGGGTTATTATAAAAAAAGAATGACTGGACAGGATGCACCCAGTATTTATGAGACAAAACTTTTAACAAAAGACGGTACAGAAGTAGAGGTAGAGTGTAATGTGGGTCTTATTACTTTTCAAGATGAAAAATCTGATTTAATAATCATTCGAGATTTAACCGAAAGAAAAAAAACAGAAGCAAAAATCAAGGAATATGTAAAAGAGGTGGTTCGGGAGAGAGATAAATTAAATACTATTATCCACAGTATTGGGGATGCGGTTTTTGTGATTGATACCGAGCATAGAGTGTTGCTGCTAAACAGGGTGGCGTCGGATATTTCCGGATATACTATCAGTGAAGCTATTGGCAGAAAATATGAAGATATTTTTAAATTTGTATTGGAAAAAAACGAAAAGCCAAATATTTATTTTGTTGACAAAGCAATAAATATGGGCACAATACAAAAAATGGCAAACCACACCATAATTATCGCCAAAGATGGTACAAGAACGGCAATTGCGGACAGTGCGGCGCCACTTAAGGACGAAAAAGGCAAAGTGGTTGGTTGTGTGGTGGTGTTTCATGATGTAACCCGCGAAAGAAAAATTGAGCAAATGAAGACAGAATTCGTGTCCGTTGCCTCCCATCAGCTCAAAACCCCCCTAACGGGCATTAAGTGGTTTACGGAATTATTGCTAAACGGGCGGGCGGGTAAAATTTCTGAAAAACAAAAAGATTTTTTGACGCAAATTTCATTAAGTAATAGCAGGATGATTAAGTTGGTGGGCGATCTGCTTGATGTATCGCATATTGAAACCGGCAAAAAGTTTGAAATCAACAAAACAGAATCAGATATTAATGAAATTATAGATCAAGCTATTTCTGATAATCAGAACCTGATAAAGGAAAAAAACATAAAGATTGAGAATAAAATAAAAGAAGCTGTAAGAACTAAGTTTGTTTTTGATAAAGAAAAAATACGCCAAGTATTTTATAATTTAATAAGCAATGCTTGTAAATACTCTAAAAATGACGGAATTATCGAGATTGGTTGCGGTTGCGAGATTGAAAAGGGGGTTTTTAGGGCGCATTGCGGTTGTGATTTTGACAGCGAAAAAGAAATAGCCTTTTATGTCAAAGATGATGGCATGGGAATACCAAAAAAACAGCAAGAGAAGATTTTTGAGAAGTTTTTTAGAGCTGATAATGCGATTATTGCACAATCCGACGGCACCGGACTCGGGCTATATATTGCCAAGGCTATAGTTGTGGCGCATGGCGGCAGCATGTGGTTTGAGTCGAAAGAGAATAGGGGCACAATATTTCATTTTTCGTTATTAAAATAATTATTAAAATTTTTAAATTTGAACTATATGAAACAAAATCAAAAGAAAAAAGTATTGGTTGTAGAAGATGAACAACCACTACAATCAGCACTCTTTGAAGTATTGCACAGTGACAACATTCAAGTTATCCAAGCTTTTAACGGAGAGGAGGGATTGGAAAAAGCCAAAAAGGAGCATCCGGATTTAATCCTTCTGGATATCATCATGCCGAAACTTGGCGGCGTGAAAATGCTTCAGGAACTTCGAAAAGATGCGTGGGGTAAAAATGCGCAAGTAATTATTTTGACAAACCTAAATGTGAAGGAAAAAGTAGTTGAAGCGGCGCAAGAGAATGTTTATGATTTTTTTATAAAAAGCGACTGGGATATTGAAGAAATTGGAGAAAAAGTAAAAGATAAGCTTTTTTCATAAATTCTAATAATTATTAATTTTAACAATCAGTAGTTAATTGTTAACTGTTAATTGTTATTGTTGTTACATATGAAAAAGAAAATTTTAGTTATTGAGGATGATAATATTCTGCGCAAGGCAATTTTGTTTGCCTTGGAAGAAGAGGGTTTTGATATTGTTTATGCCATTGACGGTGATGATGGTTTTGAAAAGGTAAAAACCGAAAAACCGGATTTGGTGCTTTTAGACCTGATGCTTCCCAAAACACCGGGAGAAAAGGTTTTAAAAGATATAAAATCCAGCAAAACCCTAAAAGATATTCCGGTAATCGTATTTTCGGCAAAAAGTGATGATGCCAGCATTGTGAATTGTGTTGATGTGCTGGGAGCTAATGATTTTCTGATAAAATCCAATTATTCCCTGGAAGAGATGATTGAAAAAATCAAGAAAAATTTATAACAAAGGAGAGTAAAAAAATTTAATTTTGCTTTAATATTAGCTAAATTAAGTTTTTTTATTTTGTGTTTACGCCTTGACACTTGTTTGTAATCATTATATAATTAAAAAATATTAATACAAGATTAAAGATGCTCTTTCAAATATTAAATTACCTAAAAGGGGAGTGGAACAATGGGTAAAATAGCCGAAAATAAACAAAAAATCCCAGAAGATACATTAATCAACTTAATTAGTCCTGAAAAAGTTAATAATTTCAAGAAAAGAGTAGAAGCAGTCAAAAAAAGCGGTAAAAGAGTCGGTCTTTTTGGTCATGATAATGGTGATCCTGATTCTTTTGCCCCGCTAATGGCTCTGAAGTATTATTTTTTCACATTGGAAATTGAGGCTGATATTTTTTCCGGCGGTAGCACAGGACATCCTATGAATACCACCATGATTAAGGAATTAAAAATTGATATCAGAAACGAGATTCTAAAAGAAGATCTGGATAAATACGGTTTTATGATTATGTGCGATGGTATGCCAAATCGAACCAGTGTAGCACAAAATTTAAAATTTGATATTGTTTTAGACCATCATGAAAATCCTTTAATTTTTGGTGAAAACACACTTTTGATACACGATAGAATTGGCGCATGTTCAACCCTTATTTATTTTCTCATGAAAGCGTTAAAAGTTGATTTGCCAAATGATGTGGCAACAGCTCTAGCTCTAGGAATTAGCTCTGATACTAAGGATTTTTCTAAAAAATCAGAAACAACAAAATGGGATGAAGATGCCCACAAGGAGTTAAGGGGAATCTATAATTACCCGTTATTTGAAAAAATACACAAATGGTACGACCTTGTTGATGGACACTTGGCTATAATCGGAGAAGCTTATTCTAACCGCAGGTATATACAGGGTAAAGACGCCCTTGTTATGGGTGTTGTTGAGGTCTCAGAGGGACAAACTGCCTATCTTTCCCATGTTGTGGATAAAGCGATGAGAACGGGTGTTAAAGTTGCAATTATTATCGCCAATGAGGCTGGTCACAGTATACAGGTAAAAGTTCGTGAGAATTCAAATTTAATAATATCAAATTTCTGTAAAGAAGTTTTTAAGTTAAATGAATCTGAGGTTGACAAGGCTTCTGCTGGAGGCAGGACGGGTTCCGGAGGAGCTAAAATACCCTTTACCCCAAGAGAATTGGGAATGTGGAAAGTGCTGGAAAAGGAAACAGATCCGGAAGAAAAAAGAAAGAAAAAAGAAAAATATTTTGGTATATTTTTTGACTATTATGTTGAGAAAATAGAGGAATATGTTCAGAAAAATGGGATATAATATGAAAAATAACAATAAGGAATGTGATATTTTAGGTAATTAAAACACCCCGAGAAATTCAGGGTGTTTTTTTTAATAATCTTAAATTTTTTAAACACAATTAAAATATAATTAAGATACGACCGCCCCTAGAGGAATGGATTTTTGACTAAATATTATATATCAAGGTTTTGTACAGCTTTGGCGTGGGTTTGGATGAATTTTTTTCTGGGAGCCACATCTCCGCCCATTAACATATCAAACACTTCATCGGCACGAGCTGCGTCTTCAATTGTAACCTGGCTCATAATTCTGGTTTTAGGATCCATAGTAGTGCTCCAAAGTTGTTCGGGATTCATTTCTCCCAAACCTTTATATCTTTGAATTTTTATTTTAACATTTTTAGAGTTTTTGTCTTGTATATCTGTTTCGGCGCTCTGTTCTTCTGTTGTTTCTTCCAATTCTTCTTCACTTTCTTCTTTTATCCCCTCTGTAACGCCACCCATCTCCTTGATAACCTTTTCTTTTTCCGTATCACTATAAACATATTTGACAATATTTCCCTTTTTGAGCTGGTACAGAGGAGGCTGCGCCACATAAAGATGCCCGCCGGTAACCAATGGGGTGAAATGCCTAAAGAAAAGAGTTAAAAGCAGGGTGCGGATATGGGCGCCGTCGACATCGGCATCGGTCATAATAATAATGCGGTGGTATCTTAATTTTTCTAGATTAAATTGATCATCAATATTGGTTCCCATAGCGATGACCAGATTTTTAATTTCGTTGTTAGCAAGCATTTTATCCAGCCTGGCTCTCTCCACATTAAGTATCTTGCCGCGCAAAGGCAGGATAGCCTGGAATTTTCTATCCCTGCCCTGTTTAGCAGAACCTCCGGCAGAATCTCCCTCTACAATATAAAGTTCGCATTCTTCCGCTTTGCGGCTGGAGCAGTCAGCTAGTTTTCCAGGTAGAGTAATGCCGTCTAAAGCGCTTTTTCTGAGAATGGTGGCCCTGGCAGTGCGGGCAGCCAGACGAGCTTGGGAAGAGAGGATGCATTTTCCAATTATGGCTTCGCCTTCTTTTGGGTGCTCCTCTAAAAAGGTGGCGAAATATTCACCAAAAATTTGTTCCACATATCCCTTTACTTCTGCGTTTCCTAATTTTCCCTTGGTTTGCCCTTCAAATTGCGGTTCAGTTATTTTTACGCTTATAATCGCGGTTAAACCCTCTCTTACATCTTCTCCAGTTAGATTTGGTTCTTTTTCTTTTAACAGGTTTTGATTTCTGGCGTATGTGTTAAGGGTTCTGGTTAGAGCAGAGCGAAATCCGATTAGGTGTGTCCCGCCTTCCATGTTATAGATGTTATTAGCAAAAGAAAGTACCACCTCATTATATTCATCATTGTATTGCAAGGCTACTTCCACCTTTGAGTCTTTAATGTCTTTATCTACATAAAAAATAGTTTCATTTTTTGGGGTTCTGTTGCGATTTAAGGATTTGATGTATGACTTGATTCCGCCCTCAAAGTGAAAGGTGTATTCTTTTTTTTGGTGATCTTTTCTTTTGTCGTAGATTTTCATGGTTAAGCCCTTATTAAGATAGGCTTGCTGTCTTAGGTGATTGATAATTTTATCCCAATGGAATTCAATATCTGCAAATATAGTAGCATCCGGTTTGAATGTAATAATAGTTCCTGTTTTTTTTGTCGGTCCGATTGGTTTTACTTTTTTTAATGGTTTGCCTCGATTGTATTCCTGTACCCAAATTTTGCCGTCTTTATGTATTTCAGCTTTTACATAATCGCTTAAAGCGTTTACTACGGAAACGCCAACACCATGAAGACCACTGGATGTTTTATATCCACTGTCTTCACCGCCGAATTTTCCTCCGGCGTGCAGAGTAGTCATAATAGTTTCTAATGCAGAAACTTTTGTTACTTTGTGAATATCAACCGGAATTCCGCGTCCATTATCGGTTACTTCTACCATATTATCATCAAGAAGTGATACGGTAATTTCAGTAGCATATCCCCCCATAGCTTCATCAATGCCATTATCAACCACTTCCCATATTAGATGATGCAAGCCGGTGGATGATGTAGAACCGATATACATGCCCGGTCTTTTTCGAACCGGATCCAACCCTTCTAAAACTGTAATAGAATCAGCTCCATAAGCCTTTTTTATATTGTCTTTGTTTGCCATAGATATGATAATCAATTGATAGATTAACATCTTTTTGTCATCCTAAACTTGATTCAGAATCCATTCTGTTTTTGAACATTATTATGTGATGGATCTTGAATTGAGTTCAGGATGACGCAAGTAGAATAATTTATCAAATTTTATTGAATATTAGTAAAATAATAGAAAAATACACCATGTTGAAATAGGCGTATTTTTATGTCTATTTATACTACTATTTTAGCAAAAAAAATGGTCATTGGCAAGGGGGTTTTTTGCTGTAAATTGGGGATATTTATCCCGGGGCTCGTAACGAAGTAAAGAGAACCCGGGATCTCGGGGGTATTTAAAAAACCACCCGTATGATGCGAGTGGTTGGTTGTTGGTTAATTTAGATAAGGTATAATTGTTTCTTTTTCGGCAATCGGCTTAGGAATCGGTTCATTATTTGCCTTTATGTCATTGACAGCATCTTCCACCAGATCCTGGATTCCTTTGAGCGCTAATTTAGGGTTTTTTGCTAAATAGCTGAGTCCCGGAAATTCAGCGCATGTTGCTACATGCTCCTGATCTTCTTCTGACCATTTTAAGGTATAGGTATAAAGATCATTGTTAAGTGCCATGTTTTTATTTTTTTCTCCTTTTATTTTATTATTGTTCTTTTTCACCGGAATTCCTTTCGAATTTAAAACCTTAGCAGTTTATCCGGGGTGTGTCAAGGTTGATTTAATTTTTATGGTCTGAACACGATAAAATGTTTTACTAGACTTTAAACTATTAATCATGTTACAATATATTTATTAAGATTAATAAAATATTATGGGTTTATTTAGTAAAAAAGAAGAGATTAATCCTCTTGAAAATAAAAGCGCGGAAGATCTCTATGGCAGTGGTTCATTTCAGGCTGAAAATTTGGAAAATTCTTTGATGAATCAAGATGAAAAATTTAAAAAAAATCAAAAAGATATACGGGGTCGGGGCGAAAAGGAGGTTAATTTAAAAAGGTATAAAGATCCGGAAGGTTTGACTGTGCGCAAGATGACGATTGGATTATGGTTTGTTGAGCACAGGAAGATGATGATAAACACTTTTTATGGCCTTTTGGTTTTAATTGGAGTGGCTACATGGGGTTTATTTTTTTATACTTTTGGTAGTTATCTTTTATTTGGGATTAGAGAGGATCAACTTTTGCTCAAGGGAATTATAGAAACCAATATTGTAGATCATCAATATCTAGTGTCTCGTGGCGCCAAAGAATTGAAAATTGACAGGGTGCAGATATTAAAGATTGACGGCAAATATGATTTTTTGGTTCAGATAGAGAATCCCAATAAGGAATATTGGGCTGAATTTGATTATGTTTTTTTCACTAAAAATCAAGAATTTGGTCGAGCCAGAAGTTTTATCTTGCCAGGAGAACAAAAGTTTATTTTGTCTCTCGGGCAAGAGTTTGATTTTGTGCCGCTTACTGCTGGAATAAATATAGAGAATGTGTCTTGGAGCAGAATAAACAAACACACATACCCAGATTGGCAGGAATTTAGAAATACCCATTTGAATTTTAAAATAGAAGATATTGTTTTTACTTCTGCAAAAGAAACGCTTTTAACCGAAAAAATTAATTTGAGTGATTTAAAATTCACAGTGCACAATGATACCCCCTATAATTATTGGAATATTAATTTTGTTATTTTGTTAAAAGGGCAAAGCAACCAAATCGTGGGAGTGAATAAATATGTTTTAGAGAATGTGGCTTCTGAGGGTGTTTATAATATAAATGTCGCCTGGCCGGGTAGAATTGCCGATGTAAAAAATGTGTTTGTTTTTCCCGAGGTGGATGTTACTCGTGATGATATTTATATTGATTTTTAAAGATGAATAAACTATTTGCATATTTAAAAAACTTTGATTGGATATTGTTTGTTGCGGTTCTTTTGTTGGTTTGTTTTGGGCTGGCTGAAATTTATAGTATCGCCTTGAGCAAGGGCGATATAAGTCTTCTTAATTTAAAGAAGCAATTTTTATTTGCGGTTATTGGCATTGTTTTATTGTTTTTGTTATCGTTTTTTGATTTTTACAATTTACAGAGTTATAATGTGCATATTTACATCGTGGGAATTGTGGTGCTTGTTATTGTTTTGGTTTTAGGAACAACCGTCCGGGGTACTACCGGCTGGTTTGAATTCGGTATTTTTAGGATTCAACCAGTAGAATTTATTAAATTAATATTGATTGTTTTTTTAGCCAGATATTTTTCCGGAATTTCTATAAATATTAACCCTCTAAAGCATTTAATTTTTTCTGGACTCGGAACCGGTGTTTTTGTTTTTTTGATTTTAAAACAGCCAGATTTTGGTTCGGCTTTCATTTTGTGTGTTTTGTGGGTGTTGATGGTTGTTATTGCCGGATTTAAAAAAAGATATATAGCGGGAATTGTGATGATATTTTTTTTGGTATTTGCCTCTGGTTGGCTATTTTTTTTCAAGGATTATCAAAAGAACAGAATATTAACATTTATTAATCCAACAGAGAATTCACTTGATGAGGGATATAACATCAATCAGGCAATTATTGCTATTGGTTCCGGAGGGGTTACCGGAAGGGGGATTGGTTTTGGTTCTCAATCACAACTCAAATTTTTACCGGAAGCGCAAAATGATTTTATTTTTGCGGTAATTGCGGAAGAATTGGGTTTTTTAGGGGTTTGTTTTGTGGTTTTATTTTTTTTAGTGCTTTTTTCCAGACTGATTATAAATACTCGTAATATTAACAATGATTTTGGGATATTTTTTTTGCTTGGCGCCATGAGCTTGCTTTTTATTGAAATGTTTATTAATATTGGTATGAATATTGGTTTATTGCCCGTGGTAGGAATTTCATTGCCATTCTTGAGTTATGGCGGTAGTTCTTTGCTTGCCAGTTTGGCTCTTGTGGGAATGGCGGAAAGTATAATTATTAGATCAAAAATTAAATATTAATAAAATAGGTAACAGGTGGCATGTAACACAAAACAGTTATGTGAAATATTGTTACACATAAATAAATAAAAATATGACAAAAGAAATAAAACTAAATGCTCTCGCAAGAGCTAAAAAGGAAAAAAGTAAAAAGGGAGACGAATATATCCCCGCTGTTGTTTATGGCTTGTCAAAAGAAAACCAAAGTATAAAAATCAAGAAAAATGATTTTGAAAAAGTGTATGCGGAAGCCGGAGAGTTTAATTTGTTGGACTTGAATATTGATGGAAAAGAAAAAGAAAGAGTTATTATTAAGGATATACAAAAAAATCCCATAAAAAATACCGTAACACATGTTGACTTTTATAGAGTTGACATGAAGAAGGTTATAGAAGTGGAAGTTCCTTTGAATTTTATCAATGTTCCGGATGCCGTGAAAAAATTAGGGGGAGTTTTACTTAAGAATATAGAGATTTTGAGAGCAAAGTGCTTACCCGGGGATTTGCTTGAATCTATAGATGTAGACCTGTCTGCGTTAAAAGATTTTAAAGACAGTATTAGGGTAAAGGATTTAAAGGTTCCTGCGTCTATAGAGATTATAGATGATATGGAAACCTTAGTGGCTAATGTCAGTGAGATGAGGGCAGAAGAAACAAAATCCGAACAAGAAACAGAAACAAAAGAAGGAGATGTTTCTACGGGGTCAGCACAGGAAAACAAAGGTGATGAAAATAATGGTGGTGGTGAAAAGAAAGAAGAGAAAAAATAAATATAAGAATATTTAATATTGAGATAGAGATATAAAAAATCGCGGATACGATACTTTGTATCCGCGATTTTTTATTGACCAACAACTTTTGTTTTATGGATAATTTAATATAAATTTTTAGATCTAAAATCTATTGTGATATTATTAAGTTTGTAATATAATTGAAATAATTAACATTTATTATTTTATATGAATTTAGATAAATTAAAATATTTTTTTAGAGATAAAATTTTTAGAAATTCCAAAATTTGGTTTTTGATGGGAATAATGTTTTTTATTGCTTCAATTTTTTTAGTTGTTTTATTATCTATTAATTTAGCCAAAATAAGATATCAAAAAAAACAAATATTAGAGGTAAAAAGGGTTGAGGAGACACAAGGAGAAGATGAGGAAATTAAAATTCGCCGCAGCCTAGACGGGGTTTATGTGTCTATTGGTGAAGAAAATAATTATCCTGTAGCGGTTATGATTGACAATCATCCAGGCGCCCGTCCACAATCATCTTTAGCTCGGGCTAACTTGGTTTATGAGGCTGAAGCCGAGGGGGGAATTACTAGATATCTGGCAATCTATGCCGACTTGAATGATTTAAAGGAAATAGGTCCAATTAGAAGCGCTAGGCCGTATTTTATAGATTTGGCGCGGGAAACATCGGCGCTTTATGTGCATGTCGGGGGCAGTGCCGGAGCTCTGGCCATGCTTGCTCAAAATAAAATACCGGATATGAACGAATTTTATAATGGAAAATATTTTTGGCGGGATACGGATAGGACTGCGCCGCACAATATCTATACTTCACAGGCAAATTTGGAAAAGTACCTACAAAGCGAGAATCTGCAAAACGGTAAATATTTAAGCTGGAAATATAAAGATGATTTAAGCGGGGAAGAAAGATCTGATGTGGGGGGTATTAAGATTGGGTATAGATCGGGGTTTACTGTCTCGTGGCAGTACGATAAACAGAATAATAATTATTTAAGATATTTGAATAGCCGGGTACATACGGACCGCGATGGCCATAGTGTTGCCGCTAAAAATATTTTAGTACAAGTTGTTCCGGCAGAAGAGATTGACAAAGATTTGAGGTTGAAAATGGAAATTGTCGGCACGGGCAAGGCGGTTGCTTGTTTGGACGGAGAGTGTCAAAATGCTTATTGGCGCAAGAAGACCACCACAACCAGAACCAGATTTTATATAGACTCAGAGTATGTGGAAGAAATAGAATTAAACGGAGGAACTACATGGGTGGAGATCGTGAGGCCGGAGATTATAATTGAATATTAGATTTAAGATTTAAGATGCAAGGGTTAATATAAAGAATCTGTTTTTTCCGCTTAAGTCTTTTTTTATTCTATATTTTAATTCCGATAACTCGTTTTGGGCGAGTTTTTTTATTTTTGTGGTTTGTGATGGGTCTATTTCACAAAGAATATATATTTTGCCGTTATAAAACCTTAATAGTTGTTTTGTTTGTGTAAATAGCTGTTTATAGTGTTTCAAGCCGTCATACCCGGAAATAAGGGCTAATTTTGGTTCTGATTGAACAGAGGGGGAATTTTTTACCTGTAGAGTGGTTAAATAGGGGAGATTGGCAGTAATGATGAGAGTTTTGATTTTTTTGTATCTGTCGTCCTGGGATTCGGAACGGAGTGAAGAGAGCCCGGGGTTCATTAGGTGAATAACAGGAGAAAGTAAATCACCTTGAAGAAAACTAATCTTTTTATTCTTTTTACCATTTTCTTTGGCAACATCAAGCGTTGATTTGGAAATATCGACCCCAATGAATTTAGTTGAAGCGCGTTTAATGTTTTTTGCTAAAGAAATAATGATACATCCGCTACCCGTGCCAATATCAGCAATTAAAACATGTTTATTTTTATTGTGGATATTTAAGGCCTCTTCCACCATAAGCTCTGTTTCTGGACGAGGAACAAGGACATTGTTATTTATTTTAAATTTAATTCCGAAAAAATATTTTTCTCCGGTTAAGTAAGCGATTGGAGTATTCTGATCAGCTCTTTTATTAATTAAGTTAATAAATTTTTTATATAGAATAGGGGAGAGCTCTTTTTCTCCATGGGCATAGAAATATTCTTTTGGTTTGTTTAAAATATGAGATAACAAAAGTTCCGCATCAAGATGCGGAGTTTTTTCTTTAAGTAGTTGTATTGCTTTAATTAAAGCTTGTTTGATAGTCATCAAGTTAAAATTACAAATATTAAATTACAAACAACAAATAAATTGATTCAAATCATAAAAAACAATAAATTTATTAAGAGTTATTTTCTTCGTAACTTTTCAAGGCTTCGATTACTTTTTCTAAATCTCCATTTAAAATAGAATTCATATTGTTCCAGGATTGTTTTATGCGATGATCAGTTATTCTATCTTGGGGGAAATTGTAGGTTCTGATTTTTTCACTTCTATCTCCAGAACCAACCTGCTTGGTGCGTGCGGCTGATTCTTTGGCCTGTTTTTCTTCTTCGATGTGGGCTATTAGTCTGGAGCGTAGGATTTGCATGGCTTTTTCCTTGTTTTGATGTTGGTCTTTTTGATCTTGGCATTGTACTTTTACACCCGTAGGAATATGGGTAATGCGTACGGCGGAATCGGTAGTGTTCACGCATTGCCCCCCCGGTCCGCTGGATCTGTAAACATCTATTTTTAAATCTTCTTTTTTAATTTCAATATCAACTTCCTCCGCTTCCGGCAGCACGGCTACCGTCACGGCAGAAGTGTGTACCCTTCCCTGTTTTTCAGTTTCCGGTACGCGTTGCACCCTGTGAATCCCACCCTCGTATTTCAAGAAGCCATAAACATTAGAGCCCTTGATTTCCAAGATAATTTCCTTAAAACCTCCAAGCCCGATTTGATTTGAGTTTAATATATTTATCTTCCATCCCTTATTTTCGGCATATCTTCCATACATGCGAAAAAGTTCGGCGGCAAAAAGAGCTGATTCATCGCCGCCGGTTCCGGCCCGGATTTCCATGATAATATTTTTTTTATCATTGGGGTCTGCCGGATGAAGCTCTTTTTCAATTTCTTTTTTTAAGATTTCTTGTTTTTTTTCCAAATCACTGAGTTCTTCCGCGGCCATATCCTTTAATTCGGCATCTGTTTCGTCTTGAAATATTTCTTTATTTTGACTGATGTTGTGTTCAATATTTTCCAATTCCAAAATTTTGTCTATTATTGGTTTTAATTCAGCATGTTCCTTGCTGATTTCAGTCAGTTTTTTTATATCTCCGATTATTTCGGGGCTTGATAATTTTTTTTCTAATTCATTAAATTGTTGCTTTTTTTCTTCGTACATAGTTTGTTAGTTAAAAGCTTGTTAAAAAATTTGGGTTAATAAATTTAAAACGGTTGTTTTGTGTTGTGTACATACATAAGCTATGTTCCACAAAACAAAACAACCGTTTAATATAAAAGCTGTGTTATTTTTTGTCCGCTTTTTTCTTTTTTGTTGAAGCGGTTCGCCCTGAACTCTTTGAAGTAGTTGAAACTTTTTCCTTTTCAGCTTTAACCGTTATCTCTTTTTTTATTCTTGCCTTGTCGCGAGTGGCCCTTTTTGCCCTCTTTCCCCTTACGGTATCTTTTTTAGCTCCCAGTTTTGCTTCAAATTTTTCAACCCTCCTAGCAGAATCAACTAGTTTCTGTTTTCCTGTATAAAAAGGATGACACACAAAGCAAAGTTCTGTTTTAATATGTTCAATAGTTGAACCAGTTTCAAAAGTGTTTCCGCAAGCACACGAAACTTTTGCATTCTTGTAATATTTAGGATGTATATCTTTTTTCATATATCTTGATATTATTATTTATAATAATTACTTTAAGGATATTATCATATAAGTTATTTTTTTGCAAGAGGTGAATATTTTTTAGACATTAATACATTAATCGCATTTAGACATTTAAAAATCTAACTTTACTGCCTCTGGTTGAGGCATATATTATCTTACTTTGTTAATGATTGCATTTTCT
>MFGN01000034.1 GCA_001780285.1 Candidatus Falkowbacteria bacterium RIFOXYD12_FULL_34_57
AAAAATCAAGAAAATGCAATCATTAACAAAGTAAGATAATATATGCCTCAACCAGAGGCAGTAAAGTTAGATTTTTAAATGTCTAAATGCGGGGGTCTTGAGCTGATGAGAAGCAATGGACACGAACTCGGTTTTTATTTTTTCAATCTTTCTTTCGCGAGTTACATCATGAAACACCGCCACGCAGCCGATAACCTTGCCTGTTTTATCCCTGAGCGGGGCAGCACTGTCTGTCACCGGTATCTGAAAACCCTTTTTAGTTATCAACATGGTATGATTCATCATTTTTTGCGTTTTCCCCGTTTTTATAACTTTTTCAATAAAAATACGATTTGGCTTTTGATTTTTTTCAAAAACAAATTTAAAAAACTTATCATATCTTTGGTTGATTATTTCATTGACGGTATATCCGCTCATTTTGGCCGCCACTTCATTTAATAACAAAACCTGATATTTATCATCAACCACAAAAACTCCATCGCCTATACTTTGAATAATCGTATTCAACCTATCTTTTTCCTCACTAATTAAGATTGCCTGATTTTGTATTTGTTGGTTATTCTTTCTTCGTTCATAAACACTGGAAATAGAGCTAGCTACTGTTTGCATCAAATTCACTTCCGATTCATCCCAATTTCTATATTCCCAAACCTCATCAAGACCCATAAATCCAAATCTTTGCCCATTTATATTTATTAGCGGCAGCACCAAAATTGACTTGATGTTTTGCGACTCCAGGTTTGCGCGCAAATCGGGAGAAAGCCTGGAAATATTATCAGCAAGCAATACCCCTTTTTGATCCAAAATTTCTTCCCAGCCCGGCATCTTGCTATATGGTATGTTTTGTAAATTTTTAATTTGCGGCTCTATTTTTGGGGCGCACCACTCAAAAGTATTGCTGGAATTTTTCCCATCTAAACTGTCTTCAAAAATATAAACCCGGCTAATACCCATATGTTCACCGATTTTTTTTAATACATTATTTATTTTTTTATTGAAATCACCATGTTGATTCAATTGAATCGAAATACTGGCTAATAATTTCTGTTGATCAAAATTCTTTTTAATTTGTCTTTCTGTTCTTTTTCTTTCAGTAATATCTTCCAATACTCCATCCATCCAACAAAATTTGCCACCTACATCACAATAAGACCTTGCTGTAACCGAAACAATAATATGTTTACCATTTTTTTTCTTTAAAATTATTTCCTTATCTTTTAAAATTCCTTCTTTTTTTATCTCTTCTATGATTTTACTTCTTTCTTCCTTGTTGGGGTACAAATCTGAAACTCTTATTTTTTTCATCTCCTCCATGGAGTCATATCCAAAAATTTTAACCATAGCCGGATTAACTTGTAAAAATTTATTATTTTTCATATCAGTGCTTCTGTATATCCCGATATTTACATTATTTACAAGGGTTCTGTATTTTTCTTCACTTTCCCTTAAAGCTCTTAATGCCTTTTTGCGCTTAGAAATGTCACGAATAACACCCTCAACACCCAAAAAGGCTCCCCTGGAATCAAAAACAAGGTGTGCATTGATCGTTGTATCTAAGAATTCTCCATTTTTTTTCTTTAATTTAATTTCATAATCATCCAATCTGCCCGCCTTTCTCAATTTTTTTAAAAAATCACCATATTTCTTTTGATCGTAAAAAATATTATTAAACGGAATATTTTTTACTTCTTTAGGCCCATAGCCTAATACCCGCCCTATTGAAGGGCTGGCTACTATAATTTTTTTATATATATCAGTTCTGTAATAAACACTTTGAAAAGACTCAAACACCCTCTTATATTCTTCTTCGCTTTTTTTTAATTGTTTATTTTTTTTATTATTTATTGTTATCACCCTATAAACCCCGATAACCACTAATATAATTCCGGGAATTATAAATATTCCGCCCCCATAAAAAAAATGCTCGCCCATCAAAACATCCAAAAAGTTTATTAAAAGTCCAAATATTAATAAAAACCAACCAATATTTAAAATGCCGCTGTTTAATTTTCTAATAATAAAAAAAGAAAAAAACATCAAAACAAAATAAACACCCTCTATTGCCGACATTGATAAATTGTTAAAGACGATAGATTTTTTATAGTACCAAAAAACCCAAAAAGCAAAAGCTATTAATATAAAAAAAGCTTCAAATAAAAAAATATCAAAATTTCTTTTTATTTTTAAAATATCAAAATTTTTGCCTACTTTTTTTAACATATAAAAAATATTGTGTACTAGCTGGACATCGGTCGTCTTTTTGGGTAAACGCGTAAGTCTTATATTTAATTTTTTTTATAACCCAAGGGAAATGAAACATAAAATATCGCGCCCCCTCCCGCCCTTGACTCAAACCAAAGTCTGCCTCCAAATTTTTCTATAATCATTTTAGATACATACAATCCGAGGCCGGATCCTTCAGTTTCTGTCTTGAGTGCATTTTCCGCCCTAAAAAATTTATCAAAAATCCTTTTCTGGTCCTTCTTCGCTATTCCGATACCGTTATCTTTTACGGTAATAACGCATTCATCTTTCTTTTTTTCAAGGCTAATTTCAACCTTGCCGGAGATAGCCGGAGAATATTGAATAGCATTTAAGACTATATTAAAAAATGCTTGTTGCATCAACAACCTATCAAAGAAAACCAAGTAATCTTTTTTAGAAGAATTAAAAATAATTTGTATTTCTTTTGTCTTGGCAAAAGGCTCTAATTCTTTTAATACATTTTGAATTGAACTATTTACGGATAGCAGCTTTAAATTAATATTAGCATCCTTGTATTCCAGTTTAAAAAGATTCATCAGATTATCGGTTAAATTCACAATGGTTTTCACTCCATGATAAACATTTTCTAAATATGTTTTTTGCGCTTCATTAATTGTACCCACATCTTCCCGAAGGAGCATATCGGTAAAAAGCTTTACTCCGGTAAGCGGGGTTCTTATTTGATGCGATGCCACGGAAACAAACTCTCTTTTTATTTTCTCAGCTTCTTTCAGGCATGTGGTATCGTGTATAATAACCACTCCTCCTGAAAAATTTTTATCCTTGTCTACAAGGGGAGATATGCAAATTTCAAAAACAAAATTATTCAGCATTACATCTTTAATGCTGGTATTCTTGTTATTGAAAATTGCATCTTTGATTCCCATTTTCAACTCTTCTGAATAATCTTTAAAAAATTTTATTAAACTTTTTATATTAATTTTTTCTTGCCTGATTCCCGTAATATTGGACATGCCAAAACTACTCATTAAAACATTTTGTTCCTCGTCAAATATCAAAACTCCACTAGTAATATTCTCTCTATTACTCTTTGTCTTTTCTTCTAATGTCATAGTTTTCTAAAAATAAAAATTAATTGTTTCTTGTGTAAAACAAAATACTCCTTTCTTATATTATACACCATTTTACATAAAATTTTCATAAAAAAAAGATAAAGAAAATATAAAAATTTTATAAATAAAAAATGCTCTAATATTAAAGCACTTTTAACATAAATCAGTAAACGCGAAAAATTATCGGCTATACAATTATTGTTTCTTTTTTATAATCAAAACTTTTTTATATTAATTCCCAAAATCTAAACCAAATTAACTGTCTATAATTGGCTTATACCCCCCATTTTTTTACCCCCCGATTGTGATGTTTAATATCATTAAAATCAATGACTAATACGAAACAGGGAAAAAATAAGTAATAATTTAAGACCACCCGTAATCCTTATTTGCGCCAACATTGTAATATTTTAAAAGTTGAGAAAATAATATCGGAATTACGAGCGTAAAAATTATACTTGAAGCAATAATCACGGAATAAAGGTCGTCTTTCACAATACCACTATCATGCAATATTTTCATAATCACAATGCTGGTGCTAAATCTAACAGAAAGACCAGTACCAAGCAGAATAGAGCCTTTAACACCCAACTCCTTTCTACCAACAATAAAACTTGCTAAATATTTTGCACCGCTAGACACTAAAACTATTAATAAAACAACAAGGGGATGTGCGATTAAATATTTTATATCCAGACCCATCCCCGCCCACAAAAAAAAGATAGGTGCAAACAAACCATAACAAACTGCTTTTATTTCTCCCTCAATCAAACTCAACCTCTCCTTGGGCATAAATGTTCTAACCCCCACACCAGCAAGTATTGCTCCAAGCGCAGTACCTGATGCGTATTCACCAATCCCTAAAAATAAAAACAATACTGCAATAACAAAGAGAAATAATGATTCGGTCTGTATTAAACTAAATTGAATACCCTTCTTTTTAAGCTTGGTAAGTCCAAAAGTAAGAATAAACAAACAAAATAATGAAACTACAATAAGCGAGATATTAAAATGACCGTAAAAATTAGATCCCACAAATAAAATAACTAAAATTAAAATTAAAATCTCAATAATATCATCCAATGTGCCGATACTTATTATCGTTTGACCCAAGCATGTGTTTATTATTTTAAATTCATCAAGAATTGGCACCAAAATCGCCTCCCCCACCGTTGAAAACGATAAAGCTACAACAAACGAGATAAACCATCCATAATTAAAAACATAATGAATAATTAACGAGCCCAAAATGGCTTCTAGGGAAATTATAAACACCATGCTTTTTATAATAAATCCCTTTTTTTTCTTTATTTCTTTTAAATTTGTCTCAAAACCGATAATAAACAAAAGGAAATACATCCCGAAATTGGATAAAAAGACAAAAACAGAAGAATCAGTAATATGACCAAATGGATTGTAGACAGACAGAATTACCCCCAATAATAATGCGGCGAAAATCCAGGGAATTCTCATTTTTTGCAACAACCTGCCAATAATAAAAGTAAACAAAAATATTAAACTTAAAAATAAATAAATATTTATCATAAATTTTAAAATCCACCCAGCGTGGAAGTGTATATGCTAATAAAACCTGGAAGAATAAAAAGTAATCCGATTAGCGGAATAAAAAACATAATCAAAGTAACAATTAGCGTCCACAAAAAATATTTTCGCGTTTTTTCGGTTGACTTATAAATTTTTTCAAGTATTTTATCCTGATTATCAAGCCGATTTTTTATATCTTCTTCCATATAATGTTTTAATTTAATTAACACCAAAATCTTAAATAAAATCCCCCAATTCACTATTTATTATACATTCTTTAATAAAAAAACACAAAAATAAAAAATTCTCTGCTATGAGAGAATTTTTTAAAATATATAAATAGAATAGACGAAAATTAACGCTTTGACCATTGCGGCGCCTTTCTTGCTTTCTTTAGACCAGGCTTCTTTCTTTCTTTGATTCTTGCATCTCTGGTTACCCACCCCTTGGCCTTTAGGACCGGTTTTAATTCTTCATTATCCCTAATTAAAGCTTGCACTATTCCGTGTCTTATGGCCTCTGCCTGCCCCTTTATACCACCGCCTGTCGTTGATATAGAAAAATTCAACTCCTTTAAAAGTCCTGTTAGTTTTAACGGGCTTTTTATTATTGCTACCTTGTCTACTGAAAAAATATTATTAATTTTATCATTATTAACAATAATTACTCCTGTTCCCTTTTTATATAAGCGCACCCTAGCAATAGAAGTTTTCCTTCTTCCTACGGCCTCAATGTATTTCCCTCTAAGCTTAACAACTTCTTCTTTTTTTGGTTTTATTGTTTCTTTGGTTGTTTCTTTGGTTGGCATATTATTTTATAGTTAATCTTTTCAACATTGCTTTTCTAAATTTTACAGGAGGCAACATTTCTCTAACCGCTCTTTCTAAAATTTCCCCCGGATTATTTTCAAGCAAGTCTTTAATTTTTTTCTCTTTAAGACCGCCAGGATACCCTGAATAACTAAAATATTTTTTTTGGTCTAATTTTTTTCCTGTAAATTTAAGCTTTTTTATATTTTCAACCTCCACGATATCGCCGCCATCAATATGTGCTTCAAATTCAGGTTTATTTTTACCGCGTAAAATAATCGCGATATCGGAAGCTAAACGACCAACTGTTTGTCCGGTAGCATCCATTTTATATAATTTTCTTTCCATATGTTTTATATAATTCGAATCTATCACCCTTTGGGTGATCCCCCTTACAAGAACTTTAATTATTAACATAAGTTCTTGGGGGACAAATTACATGCAAATTTACAAATTACGAATTATGCGAATGTGAATTTTATTTTAATTTACATAATTCGAATTCGCTATATTCGCATACAATTTGCGGAATTCGCATTATGCTTTTTATACCAGCTCTATTTGGGCCATTTCAGCTCCGTCGCCCTGCCTTTTTCCAAGCTTCACTAATCTAGTATAACCCCCTTTTCTTTCCTTGTATCGCGTACCTAATACCTCCATGGATTTTTTAACTGCCATTTTTTGAGGCAGAGTAGAGATTAATTGTTTTCTGCTAACCAAATCCCCTTCTTTAGCGGTAGTGATACATTTTTCAACCAAAGTTCTAACTGCTTTTGCTTTTGCTTTGGTGGTTTTTACTTTTTCATAAATCAAAACACTGGAAGCTAAATTTCTAAGCATCATTTCTCTTGGTTTCTTTGTTCTACCTAAAATTGTATCCTTTTTTCTGTGTCGCATATATTATATTAACTCAAAACTTAAAGTTCAAAACTTAAAAACATTCCAAACTTAAAGTCATTTTTTAAAATATTTTACTTTTTATTTTTTTCCTTCTTCTCCTTTTTTTCTTTCTTTTCCTCTTTCTTCTCCGGCACTAAAGCGGTAAACTGTTCAATTAAAATATTAGCTGAACCATAAAACGCTTCTTCTGGTGTTATTGTTCCATCTGTTTTTATATTCAAAATTAATCTATCCCAATTAGTCATTTTACCAACACGAACATTTTCTACTTCTACCCCCACCGAAATTACGGGAGAAAAAATAGAATCCATATCAATATATCCAAGTTCTTTATCCTTTTTTTCTCTGCTTTCCAATATCTCATATCCCATGCCGCGCGATACATATATTTCCGCATTCAAGCTTCCCGCCATATCGGTAATATGGCCTAAAACAAAATCCGGATTTACAATTTCCACCAAACTATTTTTAGTAATATCGCTTGCTTTGATTTCTTTCTTTCCGTGAATATTCAACTCTAATTTTACAACCTCATCTGAAAAAACCTTTAATTTTAATTCCTTCAAATTTAAAACAAATTCCAATATATCTTCTTTGAGGTGCGGGAGGGACATAAATTCATGATTGATGCCCTTGATTTTTACTCCAATGGGGGCAGCGCCTGAAAGAGAAGATAGTAAAACTCGCCTCAAAGAGTTACCCAATGTAATACCATATCCCGGAAAACAAGGCTCTATAATCATATTTCCCTGATTCTCCTCCGCTCCTTTTTGATATTTTATTGTTTTAGGTAATGCGATATTTTGCATAAAAATTATTTTAAATTAATTAATAAATATTAATTATTAAATAAATTATAAATTATTATCTTGAATAATATTCAACTATAATCTGCACATTAAAATTTGGTTTAAAAGATTTCATTTCCGGCTGCATCAAAACCTTGGCGGCTAATTTAGAAAAATCAAAATTAAGCCATCCCGGAATTTCTTGTTTTTTCAATCTTTCTGCTAAATTACTGAATATTTTAGCATTCTTCTTATTGTTTTTTATTTCCACAATATCTCCCGTTTTTACAATATAAGAAGGAATGTTTACTTTTTTTCCGTTAATAGTAAAAAGTCCATGGCCGATCATTTGTCTGGCTTGCGGTCTGGAGCTAGCTATACCCAATCGATAAACCACATTATCAAACCTTGTTTCTAAAAGTTGTAAAAAATTCTCTCCTAAATTTCCCGAACTTTTCTTTGCCTTGTCAAAAGTAAGCTTGAACTGCTTTTCCAGCATATTGTATTGCCTTTTTGCCTTTTGTTTTTCATTCAATTGCATGCCGTAGTCTGATAATCTCTTTCTGTTTTTAGGTCCATGAAAACCAGGAGGATAATTTCTTTTTACCATTGCGCACTTAGTTGTTTTGCATCTTTCCCCCTTTAAAATTAATTTTTCACCCGCTCTTCTGCACAACTTGCATTTTGGACTTAAATCTTTAGCCATATATTATTATTTTGATTCACGATAAATGATAATTAAACAAACTGTGAATTCTAAATTATTTATTATTGATTAAATATTTTTATAACACTCAATAATCAACAGCCAATAATCATATAATATCTTAATAATCCATTGGAAATTGAGAATTGAGAATTGAAAATTAAACTTATATTCTTCTTGGTTTCCTAGCTCGACAGCCGTTGTGTGGAATTGGCGTAATATCTTTGATTGCGGTAACAAGCAAACCGTTGCTATTAAGCGACCTAATAGCTGATTCTCTGCCGGTACCAACGCCCTTTATATATACCTCTACTTCAGACAAACCATAATCTTCTTTTGCTTTTCCCACGGCAAGCCTGGTAACAATAGAAGCGGCGTATGGAGTTGATTTTTTAGGACCCTTGAATCCGGCCACTCCGGCACTAGCCCACGATATTACATTTCCATTTTGATCTGTAATGGTTACTATAGTATTGTTGTATGTTGCTTTAATAAAGGCTCTGCCCTTGGGGATATTTTTTAACACCTTCTTTTTCCTCTTTATCTTTTTTCCCTTTTTACTGTGTTTTTGATCTCTTTCTGCTTTCTTTTTTTCAAGTTTCTTTTTTATTTCTTCCGGTAATTCCTCCAATCCCAAATCATCCTTCTTTACTTCTTCCTCTTCTTTCTCTTCCTTTTCTTTCCTTGTTTCCTTGTTTTCTTTAGATTTTGCATTTTTAATTTCCCCCTTTTTCTCAACTTTAACATTCTCAGATTTTAGATCTGTTTTTTGTTCATCTTTATTTTTATCCTTTTTTTCTTCAGTCATATTATATTTATTTATAATATATAGATTATCTTAATTTAGAATTTTAAATTTTAAGTCAATTTTTAATGATTCAATGATTCAATCGAAATTCAAAATTATTTATACTTATGTTTTTTGACCGGCTGGCTTTCTTCCTGATCCCATGGTTCTCTTCACATTTCCACGAACGGTTCTACTGTTGGTTTTAGATCTCTGTCCTCTAACAGGAAGCTTCTTGGCGTGCCTAAGGCCCCTATAACATCCTATTTCTTTTAATCTTTTGATGTTGCCAAGTATATCGCGTCTCAAATCCCCTTCTACCTTGTATTGTTTTTCAATAACAGTTCGAAGTTTATTGGCCTGATCTTCTGTTAAATCTTTTACCCTAGTATCGGGATTTATTTCTAATTGTTTTAAAATTTTATTTGACTGAGTTCTTCCAATACCAAAAATATAGGTTAATGATATTTCAACTCTTTTATCGTTTGGAATTGTTACTCCTGCTATTCTTACTACCATAATTTTTTGTATAATAATTAGGATTATTAAGATTTTGTGACTGTTGAGATTTTTGTTTTAATCTTAATTTATCTTAAAAATCATAAATATCTTAAAAAGTCTTATTATAAATTATCCTTGTCTTTGTTTGTGTTTTGGATTTTTACACAAAATACGAACTCGACCTTTTCGTCGAATTGTTTTACAATCTTTACAAATTTTCTTGGCTGATGCTCTTACTTTCATATATTTTAAAATTTTTTGAATACAAAAAAACAATTAAAGCTGCGAATCAACTTTTTGTTTATTAAAAAAATTACATTCTATAAGTTATTCTGCCTTTTGACAAGTCATAAGGACTCATTTGTACCTTTACTCTGTCTCCGGGCAAAAGACGAATTCTATTCATACGCATCTTTCCTGATAAGTGGGCTAATATTTCATGATTGTTTTCAAGTTTCACCCTGAAAGATGCAGCCGGCATCAACTCAATGATTTCACCGGTCATATCCACAAATTCCTTTGAGTCGATAGCTTTATTTTCGTTATTTTTCTTTGTCATTAAAAACACTATTAAAATGGTAAAATTTAAAAAAATTTTACCAATTTTGATAATATCTTAAAAATAAATATTTTTTACAATATTACCGTAAAATAATTATATATTTTATTTTTTAAATTGTCAAGAGCTCTAATTTATTCAACGTTTTTTTGTTTTTTTACTTTAAAATTTATTTAAAATTAGTAATAGATATGGTGATAAATAATTTTTAATTTTTAATTTTTAATTTTGATTCAAACTATAAATTTTTAATGTTTAAAACATTAATTAATTCAAAATTCACTCAAAATTCAAAATTCTATTTCATTATTCTAAAACTGCCTTTATCCTTCTCACTCCCGCACTGCTCGATTGTTCTTTTTGTATCTTAAATATTCCCAGTCCGGCGATACTTTCTACATGCGGTCCGCCGCAAATCTCTTTTGAAAACAAGTCATCACCTTCTCCAATACTGTATACTTTTACCTTTTCTCCGTATTTGGCATCAAACATACCTTCTGCGCCGGCTGTCCGGGCTTCGTCTACGGTCATTTCTTCGCAGTTAACCAATAATCCTCTTTGAATTGCCCCATTTACCAATCTTTCTACTTCCTGTTTTTGCTCATCCGTCATTTTTTCGCCATAAGAAAAATCAAACCTGAGTCTCTTGGCTGTAATATTGCTGCCTCTCTGATGCACATCTTCTCCCAGCACTTTTCTGAGTGCAGCAAGCATTAGATGTGCCACGGTGTGCAGCTTAGTGGTCTCTTCCGAGGAATCAACGAGTCCGCCCTTGAATTTGCCTGCGCTAGCCGTGCGGGAAAGGTCCTGATGCTTCTGCATTTCTTTGTTAAATTTTTCTTTATCAACATACATACCTTTTTTTTCCAACTCTTCTTGTATCATTTCCAGGGGAAAACCATAAGTTTGAAATAAATTAAACGCATGCGATGCATCAACTTCACACATAATTGAAGGGGTTTCCATATCATCCACCTCCCCCATTGATTCCCAATTTATTTTTTCAAATTCTTTCAATCCCAATTTTAATGTTTTTCTGAATTTTTCTTCTTCCTTTTTCATTTCTTCTATAATCATAAGCTGCTTTTCTCTTAAATCGGTATAATAATCCGCGTATTCATCTATTACAATTCTGGCAATATCATTTGTAAAATTATAATCAACCCCCAGGTCATAGGCAAAACGAACAGCTCTGCGAATCAAGCGGCGGGTAAAATATCCTTGATCTTTATTTGATGGAAGAGCGCCGTCGCCTATCAGGAACACAGCTCCGCGCAAATGATCCATAATTACCCGAAAAGCTTTGGTTTCGCCTTCATCTTCCCCATATTTCTTACCACTCACCTTCTCTATTCCCTCTCTGAGGCTGGCAAATACATCTCCTAAAAAAATATCCGGATTATCGTTTACGGCGACGGCGAGCCTCTCTAGTCCACCACCAAAGTCAATATTTTTATTAGCAAGCTCCATAAAGCCGTCCTTGATTTTTTTATACTGCATAAAAACATTGTTCCCGATTTCTAAAAACCGTCCACAGTCGCAAGCCGGATGACATTTTCTGCCGCGCCACTGCGATTTTTCATGCAGACCTAAATGCGCGCCAAAGTCCCAAAACATTTCCGAATCAGGCCCCCCGGGCTCCCCTTCCGGCATATTTTCAGGAGTTCCAACACGAGACCACCAATTTTCTTTTTCGTTATAATAAAATATCCGATCTCCTTCTTCCATGCCAAATTCTGCCACATTTTCTTTAGCTTTAGCCTCAATACCTACACCTTTAAATTTCTCCTGCCACATATTCACTGCTTCGTCATCTTTGGGGATGTTGTACTTTTCATTTCCCTGATAAACAGAAACATAAATACGCCCGGGATCAAGGCCTAGCTCTTTAGTTAAAAACTCAAACACCCAGTTAATTTGTTCCTTTTTAAAATAATCACCCAGACTCCAATTGCCAAGCATCTCAAAAAAAGTAGTATGACGGTTATCACCCACATCATCAATATCCATGGCCCGGAAACACTTCTGGGAATCAGCGATCCGCACCCCTTCTGGATGTTTTTCTCCCAAGAGGTACGGCACCATCGGCTGCATGCCGGATCCGGTAAAAAGAGTTGAGGGATCATTTTCCGGCAATAATGAAGCGCTGGGCACGATAGCGTGTCCCTGTTTCTTAAAAAATTCTAAATATTTAGCTCTAATTTGATTGGCGGTCATATTTTTAAATGAAAAACTAAAAACTAAAAACTAAGGAATCGCTTATGCGACATTTTTATATATCTTTTATTTAATATCTATTAATATAACTGAAAAGTTAATTTTTATCAAGAGATAAATTATAAAATAACAAGACTACAAACAAATTAAAAGAAACAAATTTAAAATTACAAACTGTTTAATTGTTTTAATTTTAAATTTGATTATTGTTTGTATCTTGTATCCTTGTGTCTTGTGTCCCCAAAATCTATTTCAGAAAAAAAACGACCCCTTGTTGAACTTATGCTCAACAAGGGGTATTTGTAAAATTTTATTTGGTCGGATCTCTTGCCATACGCGGGTGCCTCCCGTCAAAGAAGTCGGCCTGGCGACCGGAAATGGTGCCGCTTCTTTTTTGCATCAAATAAATTAACTCGCACCGATCACCGTGTGCCTCCCATATGCCCGCTGATTGGGGCTTTGGCCGGGGGCGTTAGATCGATTCACGAGACCATAGCCTCCCTGAGAATTCACATCCCTTTTTAAAACCTTCTCAAGGGTCAATTATATTTGTACCGCCCCTAATCGACCAGGGGCTAAAACTGAAGCTTTAACTCCATTCCGCCTCCATTGGCCTGTTTTTTGGAATCGCGCGCCTTTCAAGCGAGAAAGGCGCTCTGGCAGATTATTGTAGTTTTACTCTGGCGAGTTTTTCCCTGAGATCAGGGTTGCCGCCGTTGCCGCCTCTTCTGTCTTCCCTTTTGCCGGAAGCCATTCTTCTCAGTCTATCCTGGGCATCGGCTTTTTTCTTGGCATCGGCTTCCGCATTCAGCTTGTCCAGATCTGCTTTCATTCCCAGATTTTCAATGGCATTGAAAAATGCTCTTGATCTGATACCGTGCTGATCATCACCTTCCCAGCCTTCGGGCTGAAAATCGCTGGCCATCTGAAATGGGTGGCGGAGACCGTTGTCGCGAATGTACTTTTCAGAGCTGGAAATCAGAGCGTCAAACCTTTTCTGCTCTGCCGCAACATGTTCAGAACGAAGATAATCTATCGCCCACCAAAAATCCTGATCAGAAACTTCAGCCTCGGAATTGTTTTTGATTTCATTGATAATATCTTCCATACCAGATTTGTACTCCCCTTTTTTAAAGACGGCATGGAAGACATCCGGTGCCTTGTAAGCATAATCTTCGGCAAGAAGCAGGGCATTGAGTATTTTAACGCCCTGATCCCTTCTGGAGCCAAGACCGCCAAGCCATTCTTCAATGACACCGGCATCAATTCCGGACTTTTCCATTTCAAAAGCGTAAACAACCAGATACCGCAGATATCCATCTTCAATAGCCGGCTTCAAGGCATCAGCGCAGGCCAGATCCTTGAATTCATTCACAATAGAACCGAACACCTGTCCCATATTTTTACCGGCGCGGAAACGATCAAGGGCCAATTTTGACATATAGGAAAAATTTTTTCCATTGAGTCTATCATTCTGAGCCTTCTGTGCCCTGAGAACCGCCTGACGGGAATAGTAAGAATTGCATTTTGAACATACAATATGCCCCTCTTTTTTTTCTCCGCCACAGCCCTTGATTGGACAGACTGTCAGTTGTTTGCCGGCCATCTGATCTTTCATGATTGAAAAATCAACGAAAAATTTTTTCTGATCTGTTTTTTTTGTTTCTTTGGTTGCTGTTGTTGTCATTTGACACGCTCCTTTTTGCCCAATGGGCGATGTAATAAAGATTTGAAAAAATTGTTAAGGTTCTTCCTATCCTCTGTTAAGAGTTACAATTTAAAAAACAAATTTTAACCCTTATGAAGAATAATAATTTATTATATCAATATAGCATATTTTTTAATATTTGTCAAGCTTTTTTCCCTTTTGATTATTTTGCTAATATTAAAAAATTAAAAGCTAATAACTAAAAAAGAAAAACTAAAAGTAGCAATTTAAAACTTAAAATATGAAATTAATAACTTTACTTTTAATTTTAAACTATTAACTTTTAATTTAAAAACCCCGGCGAACATTTTGCATTCTTGCATTATATTCGTCGGGGTTTTAGAAGCCGTTATGGCTTAGGCTTGTTTTGCAGCCAAAACTTCTTTCCGCCGAGCAACTCGGGCAGAAACACTCTTGCCGTTTTCATGCACTTCATAGTCGCTTCCCCTTTTTACGGCAAAAAGGTTATCAGCAACCCTGGAGACATCAACACCATGGGCATAAAGAGGTAGTAAAACCGCCTCTTTGCCCCCGTCAAAAACAAACCATGCTTTCTGAAAGGATTCCGGTGCATCGGTTTTGGTTTCAACCTTGGAGTCGGTGCTCTCGTCGGCAGTAATAATCCTGGCATCGGTTTTGGTTTCAGTTTTTGCTTCAACCAGTTCATAGCTGATGTCTTCAACGACCAGCTTGCCTTTCTGCTGGTAAATCTTTTTGACATCACCGTCAATAAGGACGAACATGTGGCTTCTGCCGCTTCGTCTGGCATCGGCGGCCAACATGCCGGCCTCATCTCTGTCAACCGGAATTGCTCTCATAACCTTGTCAAAACCGACAAAGGTAAAATTTACTGCTTTGCGCCGGAAAATCTCGGCAACTCTGGATTTTTTGGCATTTTCCCTGAGCTTGGCCGCTTTCAGGGCTTCATCGTTTTCTTGCCTGATCTGCTCAGGGGTTTTTGCAGCCATTGTGGTCATTGTGGTCTTAGCTTCTCTCATTTTATCCATGCGGTCGGCAACGGCTTTGACCAGCATCCGGAATCTTCCCGGAGCCAGGTAAGCGTCAGCGATACGTTTGGCAACCTCATGGGGTTTCAGATCCAGATCACGGGAAGTCACTCCCTCTTTGGCCATTTTTTCATAACCGGCAAAAATTTCACTTCCAATCTCTCCCAGACGAACCTTAATGGCCGCCATGCAGGTTTTCCAGTTGATGCCAAGGGCATTAGACATGTCGCCGGCAACAGCTTTCAGATCTGCTTCTTCACCGTAATTTTCAACGATGAAAATCTGAGATGCGGTGCCGTGGGCATTGCAGAAATTCCTAGCGCTTTTTACGGCCGCAATAATCAGCGACCGTTTATAGGTGGGGAATTCATTGGCCAGACTAACTTCCGGCATCTTTTCTCCGTTTTTCAAAGCTTCCTGCACTCTATCGCGCAGAGCTTCCCATTCTTTGCCTTCCAGTTTTTCCACGACTCGCAGTTCTTCGGCGCGCATGCCGTCGAAAACTGCGACCATTTTTTCCGTGTAATAATCCCGGGTGGCCTTGGTGATCTTGGAACGACCATCAAGGTTGATCTGAGCAGCGATCTCTTTAAGGGTAGTTACATTCATGGCATCAAGTTCATGTTTGGTGTAAAGTTTCATGATAAAATTCCTTTCTTTTTTTTGATTAATATAAAATGTAAATGTTCATGTTCCTCATAAAAATTTATAAATTTATTTCTAAACTTCTATCAGGAAAAAATAAATAAAATATTTATTTTATTGTCTACATTGTATCATATTTTTCTATATTTGTCAAGTATTTTAGTTTTTTTTATTAAATATTAGCCACATTAATTAAAAGTTTAATTAATTTACAAAAAAATATTGAGCTATAACTCAATATTTTACTATTTAACCTTATAGAATTTTAACTAGCATGCTTGCGACATACTATCGCCTTTTCGGTGTCACCCAGAATCCCAAATACTTTCCAAACATCAAACGAGTTTGAGCCTCAAGTCCGGGAATGGCTCCAAAAACAATAATACTCACGGGCAGAATCAACCATTGCACAAGCATAGCTACGCTTTTCAAAAAACCGAATTTCTTAGGACGCTTTGGCAGCAGCATGGTGGAGACAATCGCAGATAAAACCAAACCGGACATGGCAAGCATCATTAATTGTCTGGTAACTTGCGGCAGATTACTGGAAAGTACGGTGGAGTTGAAACGATCCCCCCCCAGTATCATCGGCATCCATCCGACCACAGCGATAATCAAGGCATTGGTCGCCCAGGAATGAAAACCATAAATCTGCACCAAAATGCGATTAATCATTTTTTTTCTCGGCAAATACCCCCACCCCTTTATGGTATTAAAAATTAAATATGGCACATTTTCTACTCCCCATCCCCAGCGGCGCTGCTGTTTATACAAATTTATTGCTGTTTGTTTCATGGTTTCATCCATGCAGATATCCATGGAAACGGGATAATACATGGGCTCTACTCGATAGTCGCCCCGATAATAACAAAAACAATGCCAGAATATCCGCGAATCCTCCGAAACCATATTCTTGGACCAAAAACCAATATCAGTTAGTGCTCGCCAGGTCATGGAGTGCGAGGAGTAAGTGGCGAGTTTTTCCTGTCTAATCTGCTGCATCATCTGCCAAAAAGAATTGGAGTTGGCTGCAACCCGCGCAAAAAACGGCGCCCGCCAAATATTGTTGTGGTAAATTGGTATGGGTTGAAAACTGGCTCGATATGGATTATCTACGGTTAAGAATCTGTATGTCAGGCAATAAAAATAATCCGGGTAAATAACGGTATCAACATCAAAAACACTAACCAAAATTTTATCATAATCAATGTTTTCCTTGTCAATCAATTCTTTTTTTATAATTTGCGCCGCCCAAGCCTGATTCGATCCTTTTCCTTTTATCTCTCCCTGTATCCCGTCCGGATGCACGGTAACAATTAAATTCCTAAATTTATTTCTATATTTTTCCCTGGCTTCCACTACCCTTCTTTCAGCCTCCTCTCCCGCCCTTCCTTCAACTGCCAGCACAAGAATCATATTATCCCCGGGGTATGCAGAATTAACTATTGCTTCTACCGTAGTATTAATTACTTCTCTGCTTTCTTTGTATATCGGACAAACAATCAGATGAATAATATCATTCCATGATAATTTTTTAACAACCGCCTCATAATCTTTAATCTGCGCTACTTCCACATCTGTTAAAGATAAACATTTTTCCCGCCAATTAATTTTTAAATTTTGTTTCAATTTTCGAAAAGATACAATTAAATGAATTCCTAGATAAACCACCAAAAGCAGCCAGTACACATCAAAGGCAATAATAAAAAAAGCGGTAAAAACCGGCTGGAAATAAGATAAAAAAATTAACACCAAAAGCGTTCCCCAGGACAAAAATCCCGGAAGAATTTCCAAAATTCTATATAATTTTCGATCTCCCCCCGAAAGCTCTGTCGCCTTCCCAATTTTTAGATAATCCATAACAAATTTTTCCGTTACCACTGCAAAATTTGCAAGTGAAAAATTAAAAGTTTATTCCGCCCAAGACGGATCAGTTGTTTATTATTTTAAATGTTAACTGAAAAGTTAAAATTTGGGCAAGAAAAGGATAATATTAATTATTTTTTTTCTTTGAGATTCCTATTCGCGTTGTCATTAGTTTCGAAAAAAATAATTAATATTATCCTTTGTGCTATTTACATATTTATTTCTTCATTTTCATCCAAAGAAACCGCTTTTTCTTCCAAATCGTTAAATTTCTGAATATCTTTACTTATTTCTTCTTTTGGAATTATTTCATTGTTCGGCTTGGAGAAATTCTGCACATCTTTTTTGGGCTGATAAAATTTTGTCGGTTCTCTGTTGATAGCCTCCTGAAGCGATATCTCCGGTACTTTATCTTCTTCATCTTGTCCTTCCGGTTCGTTCTTTTCGTCGTTAAGATTTTTTATATCGGGCAGATAATTTTTACGAACCAATTGACCGGAAAATCCTTCTTTTTTAGTTATAAAACTTGTTGGTCTTTTTATATTAAAATTATTTTTATTTTTTTCTTCTATGACGGGGTTAAGATGGCTGGTTTGTTTGGAATAAAATTTCCTGGTGGCATCTTCTGCTCTTTTAAATTTCGACAGCCCGACATCATGATTTTCTTTGCCGTTTTGGCGCCCAACCTGCCCATACTGCCTGCCTGCCGCGCCAAAAGAATCCTGTCGAAATGATCTAGTTGGTAAATTAGCTGATTGATTATCCGCTTCCTTTAATTTTTGCATTTCTTCTTCTTTCATCTTTTTTCTCACCTCCATCTCCACCCTGCGCTCATCTTTTGATTTTGACAAACAATTCTTGCAAAACACGGGCCTCACGCCGTCCGGCTCAAACGATGTCTTGGTCTCTTTGCCGCAACTGGAACAATTGGTGGAATATTTATAAAGATCATCATCTTTTTTCTTGCCGGAAGAACTATCATCTTCTTTTGACTCTTGTTCATTTTCGTGCCATCTGGCAATTTTTTCTTCTACCACTTCCCGAGAACTGGAATACCTCTCCCTTCCAACCTTGATCACTTTTTCTAAATTTCCTGTTTTTTCATCTTCACGCAACGGAGCAAGTCCACGGGCCGAAAAAGGCTCTGAAGCAATCCCGTCAATCATTAATTTTAAGTATATTTCATATTTTGGTAAATTTACAATATCTTCTTCAGTGAAAATAGGAACGAACTCAGGGGCCAGTGCTTCTGCATCTGCCGCTCCCACGCGAAACACCACCAAGGTGCCCACATTTCCAAAAATAGCATTCCGCACCTCTTCTATTAATTGCTCAATATATTGATGCGCCAATATCAAATTCAGGTGATATTTTCGAGCTTCGGACAAAATGCTTGCAAAGCTCTCTGTGGCAAAATTTTGAAATTCATCAACATATAAATAAAAATCTTCACGCTTATCTTCGGGCATATCAACCCTGCTCATAGCGGCCAACTGTATCTTGGTAATCATCATTGCGCCTAAAAGCTCGGAGTTATCTTCTCCGATGCGTCCTTTGCTTAAATTTAAAATCAAAATCATCTTTTTGTCCATAACTTTTCGGACATCAATAGAAGATTTCACCTGTCCGACAATATTGCGGATCAGGGAACTGGATAAAAACTGCCCCACCTTATTCTGAATAGGCGCTATCGCTTCTGAGGCAAACTTATCATTGTAGCCGGCAAACTCATTCACCCAAAAAGCTTTTACCACCGGATCTTTAATATTGTCGGTTACTTTCTTACGAAAAGCTTTGTCAGAAAGCATGCGGATAATAGCCAAAAGAGTAGAACCCGGATAATCCAAAACGGCCAAAATAGCGTTTCTTAAAATATATTCAAGGCGAGGCCCCCAGGAATCAGCCCATAACTTTTTAAATACCGCCAGAAGACCGGATGCCACCAGATGCCTGAGGTGCGGCTCTACATGTTCAACCACATTAAAGGCGGTAGGATACTCCATGTCTCCGGGATTAAAATAAACTACATCATTTATTCTTTCTGTTGGTATAAATTGGATTACCTTTTCCGCCAAATCTCCGTGCGGATCCACCACAGCGACCCCTTTTCCGGCGCGAATATCCTCAACAATCATATTTTCCAAAATAGTTGATTTTCCCATGCCGGTTTTTCCAATCAAATACATATGGCGGCGGCGGTCGTCTCTTTTTATGCCAAATTTTATAAATTTATTGCGAAAAGTGGTTTCAGCAAAAACTGTTATATCATTTTTAAACATTTTTTAAGCTAAAAGCTAATAACTAAAATATGGAAACAACGGTTAAAAACCAAAAATAATTTATTTAAAAATCATGTTTTCAGTTTTAAGTTGTTACTTTTAGTTTTTCGCTCTTAGTTCTTAGTTTTTTATTATCCAAATGGCAGGTTAGCGGGAGGAGCCCCTCTCCTGTCTGCATTTTTTTTAGTGATATCGCTAATATCTTTTGGAGTTTGTATAGCGCCAATATCCTCTCTAAGGTGGTCAATTTGCGCCGAGCTATCTATGGCGCCGCCAAGATCTTCGGTAAATATTTCATCTTTTGCCTCTTTTTTACTTGCAAGCATTCTTAATCTGCTCTCTTTGGTTTGCCGCGCAGCATCTTTGTCTTTTTCAAACAACTCGGTTCTTCTGTCCGATTTTATTTGAGTAAACAACTCCTCACTAACCATATCCTCTCCCACGGGAAGCGACATCGGCGGCTCAGATTTCTTTCCCGGAGTCTTTTGAATCAAAGGCGCTTTTACTACTGCTTCAATGGGGAAATGCCACAAAGTTGCCAGTTCCTCAACATTTAATATGCCTGTTTTTCCACCCTTTGTGCTATCCCTGTTTTTATAATTGCTCATCAGCTTTATTCTTTTGCTATTCTTCCGGCTTTCGGTAAAAAAATAAGATGCTGAAACAGCTGTGTATTTATCGGGCTTCAGGTTGTTCAAATCCAAATCAGCGAACTGTTTTATAAATCCCACAAAACCGGAAGCAACTTTTGGCTTTTTAAACAAATCTTTTTTGGCAATATATATAAATCTGGTTTTGAACTCCAATCCTATTTTAGCAATTTTATTTTGAATAGCTTCTATTTGCTTCTTTTCCTTCGGCTTCAGATTAAACATCTTAAAAGTATTATCTTCTTTTTTCGCATCCTCTTTTCCCCCAAGGCGAATAATAATCTCGCTTAATTCCCATAAAAGGTTGGTAATCATCTTGGTAACATTGCTCACTATATCGTTTGATCCCTTATTTTCTCCCAAGAGCTTGCTTATTTCCGTGTCTCCGACTTTTGGCCAATTAAATCCGTGAGGGGTTACAATTATCTGAAACCAGGCCTGTTCACCCGGAACCAAACTGCTATAAAGATCCATGAGAGACGCCATGGGATCGTTAAAATATTCTTCCGGTTCCCCCATCTGATGCATAAATTCTTCATACATTTTTATGGGATAAGCGGAGCTTTTTGCCAAACAAAATTCACTGCCCCACATCTCGTATTCATCATCAGGAAAACGGCCAGGCATATCCTTGGTATAATCATTCACTTCCGTAATTTCCGCATCAGGATACTGGGAATAAACGGCAGATTCTACCAAATTACGAAAAATCTCCGGGGTATGAATCAGGAACTGTGTATATCCGTCTATACTTACAATTTCCAAACTAAAAGAAAGCTGCGAGTATCCTTCCCAGTATTTTTCAATTAAATCCGGTTCACTGTGGGCGCCGGCTAAATATGTAAAAATATTTTCTACGGCGCGAGGCGACTGTGTGTTGCCCTTGGGAATGTCAATGGCTAAAAGCGTGAATCCCTTATCAGCCGCCCACTTACCCTGAATATAATTCATCCAAATCTCTTTAAATCCCCAAAGAAAAACCACAACAATAGGAATCCAGCCAAAAAGAATCAAAAACCTTAAAAGCATTTGATCCGGCGGCAAAGCCATGAATTTATAAATAGGGGTCAAATCAATCTCCATAATTAACTTAAATTTTCAACTTTTCAAATCACATAGGACTTACGCGTTTGCCTAAAAAGACACCCAATGTCCAATATTTTTAAAATAAGTATTAACATTTAAAGCCTAATTGAGGGTTAAATTCTGTACACAGGACATTGGGTATCTGTAAAAATGTAAAATTCTATCAAACGCGCAAATTCTATCATAATAAAAAATAATTAAGATTTAATCCGCCTCGGGTGGATATAGACTTTAAAAACTTTTACCAGTTATTATTATACCACATTTACCCCGCAAACCACAAATAAAAAAACAGGTCCAATAGCCTGTTTTTTTATGATTATATTAATTTTTATACGTTTACCAAGGTGTATCTTCCTCCGGCTCTGTCAAATTTGTCTTTATTCATCAGAGCTAGGATAATTGTTGCTTTTTTAACCATTCTTTTTTCCAAGACTCTTTCTATGATTTCTTCCCTGGATAATGGTTTTTCGGCTTCTTCCAAAACTTCTTCAATCACATCAATTACATTTCCCTTTTTATAGCCCCAATCTTTAAGGCCGTATAATCCTCTTCCGACAAGCACATATTTACTATCAAGAATTAATTCATTGTGCACTGTGGCGGCATTAGCAATCTTGTTATCAAATTTTACTTCATTGATATGCTTTGCGATGTCCACAAAATACAGCGGTTTATTATGATTCTTCAGTATTAAGAAAATTTTATCATTGATTGTTTTGGGCTTTATTTCGCGCCAATTATCTACGCCCCAGTGCCCGAATTTATTCTGTTCTATTCTTTTTGCGGCTTTTAATACCGAATATATAATTTTATTCTGATTAATCAATTCTTTATTTTCTTCAAAAAAATCAAAATTCAAAATATTGGAAATATCCAGAGTGTGTTCAAAGTCAAATTTTTCTTTGTGCTTGCTATATGTCTCCATGCCGGAGGCAGCCTTTATGAGCTCTTCGGTGGTATGAATTCTCTTGTTTTCCTTTATTTTTGAAAATATTTCATCAACCAATTCTTCCAAATGGCTTATTTCGTGAAACTTTAATTTATAAAAACTCTTAAAGTGCTTATGGTTGTTTTCTTCTTCAAACTCATTGTGTAATAATTTGGTAATCAAAAAGTTTAAATAATTCTTATGGATATTTTCACTCTTTTCTTCCGAACGAAAACTATTTAATGAAAAACCAACTAAAATCTCTAATAAATATTCTTTCTCCATCATGCCGCCATGCTCTTCCAGCAGCAATCTAATCACATTCTTCAGACCATTTACATACTCTTCCAAATTTTTAAGTTGTTGAAGCTTCTTGACACTATTTGTTTCTATCTGCCTGATTCTTTCCCTGGTAAGATTATGGTCATTTCCAATACTCTCCAAAGTTTCTTTAGATTCACCATGAAGACCATGTCTCTTGATAAGCACATCCCGCTCTCTGTCAACAAGCTCACCAAATAAATTGTTGATAATCTCAACCGCATTTAAATTAGCCACTTCTTCGGCTTTTTTGTTGTTGATGATTTGATCTAAAATTGATGTAGTACTCATATTATTTATTTGAGTGTCAAGCATGAATCAACTCTCTTAATAAAATTATTTATATGTTCCATTATCATAGCATGAATTTTATTTTTAGTCAAGTGTTTTTTATTATAACATATTTTAAATATCAATAAAAGAAAAAATGTACTAATATTAAACAAAAAAATTCTTTTGTCAAAAAAAGAATTTTATGGTCTGCTCTTATTAATTTTCTAAAAATTTTTTTATTTTTCTAAAAATTTTTTCTTTCTAAAATCCTAAATACTCAATTTCCTCCTGCAGCTGCACCCCGAATCTGTCCCTGACTTGCTGTTTTATAAAGCTAATCATCATCACCACCTCCTCTGCGCGCGCCTTGCCCGTGTTCACGATAAAATTGGCATGCTCCAAACTGATTTTTGTTCCGCCGATTTTCTTTCCCTGGAGGTCAAGCCGGCTGATAATCCACCCGGCGCCAACCTTGCCGCCTTTTATGAGGCCCTCGCGTTCTGCCGCATCGGAGAGATATCTGTTTCCCTTTTGCAGATCTGAAAACAGAACATTTTTAAATATACATCCGGCGCTTGGCAGTTTTGGCTGAGTGCTGTTGCGATGCCCCAGGTACTGAGAAACTGTTTTATTGATTTCCTCTATCTCTCCTTTTTTCATTCTGAGTGTAGCGCTCCAAATAAGCAAATTCCGATCTTTCTTAAAAATGCTTTCCCTGTAAGAAAACTTGCAATCATTACCGCTCAATATATAGCTTCTTTTTTTTTTAATATTAAACACCTCCACAGTTTCTACACAATCCGCCAATTGTCCGCCAAATGCTCCGGCATTGCCGCGGATAGCCCCGCCCAGGCTTCCCGGAATGCCGATTGCCCATTCCAATCCGGACAGGCCGCCTCCTATCGCCCGCCTGACAATCTGCGGCAGATCCGTTCCTGCTCCGGCTTCAATCCGTTCTCCGCGGATTTCCAGGCCCTTATTTTCCATTTTGACAACTATTCCGCCAAAACCATCATCGCTTATCAGGACGTTGCTTCCGCCGGAAAGTATCGCGTAATTAATCTTTTTTTTCCGAATCCACTCAAAAACCTCCGCCAATTCTTCCTTGGTGCGGATTTTCACAAAATACTTGGCCTGGCCGCCGATTCTAAAAGTAGTCATCGGCGCCAGCGAAATATTTTCTTGTATTTTAGGCTCTATCATAGATATATCGTAAAAAAAGAAAAAGGATTAAATTCATTTCAATAATATTTTTTCTCATTCACCCTTACTTTTATAAATAATAAAAATAATTAAATAATGGGGAACTCTAAGGGCGAAACACTGCCCTAAACCTGTTGCTATCAGTGACAAGAATTGAAAACACGAAAGAACAAGCGTTGACGCCGGCTACCCGGGCATATCTGTAGAAGTACTGATCCGAAAACCATTCATAGCTTCCACTATCAGACAAATCCAAGCACTCATCGGTCCGTCCGACCATTTGCCCGTAATCACCTAAAGTCGTATCAGATGAGCATCCGGTCTCATAATCAGACCCGCCGTCCTTATAGCCGCAAAAACCGTAAAAATCTTGACTGGTTGGCAGTCTGGTCCCTTTCCAGTTCTTGAGAACCTCAGGCGTTATCGGCCCTTCATAACAAGCCTCATTACTCGTGCAAGTAGCATCCGGCGCCGTATAGCCCCCCTGGTCCGGCAAATCCTTGCGGCCGTCATAGCAGTCTGCCTGGCACAGGGCGCAGTCGCCGTCATTCCAGGTATTGTCCGCCAACCCGCCCGAATTAATACCGGAATAACTGGCCACGGTTCCGTTCGGAAAATACCCGGAACAGGTATAGGCGGCGATATAACTATTATCTATATCAGAAGCATTATCATCTCCGTTCCAGCACAAAACTCCGGAACTGACCGCCGCAGTCTGGACGCAGATGCCGTCCTCTGGGTCTATATAGTCGCCGTTGCCGTTGCCGTCTTCGAACCATTCCCAGCCGGAAGCCGCATCGCAGGCCTCGCGCGTCAGCGCTACAGAAGCATTTCCGGAAGAACTTGCCACCCAGCCCCGCCCGGGCCAATCCTGGATCTGGTACATTTTGTCATTAATATATTCCAAACGCTCGATAATGCTGCCGGTCGAACTGGCGGCTACGGATGATGAGTCAAAATCATTATCAGTGTTGTTCGCGCCCAATATATTCTGCGCGAAATCCTGGTCCGAGGCGCTCGGCGCGGCTGTCGGCTCGGTAAAAGCCGCAAAAATATGAATAGTCGCGCCGGCTATCACGCTTAAGATAAAAATTGTTATAGAGAGCCAAAGCAAATTGGCAAGCCTCATTTTAATGGTTTGCATATAGATAGTGAATTTTTAATTTGTAATTTTACGCCCAAGGCGGACCAGCTTTGAGCTGGCAATTTTTAATGACTAAATTTTTAAATTAAACTTTGCGCTAGAACAAAGCTGTTAAAAATTTTTCAACACTTATTACTCGAATATCATTTTGCACAAAATCTATACCAGTCGAAGCGACAACCTGATAAACAAAAGGGATGTTCATTTTTTCTTTGAAATATTTTAAATGTTTTGTCGCTTTTTTGTTAGACGTTTTTACTTCTACCGCAAACCACGGTTTTTTATTTACTGTTATCAAAAAATCAACTTCCCTACCCTCAATATCACGCAAAAACTTTAATTCAACATCAAAACCTTCGCTGTCATGAAGAATATGAGAAAATTTTAAAAGATGACTCGCAACAATATTTTCCAACCGAGATCCTTCATTTTTTACTTGCGACCAATCCCACAAAAACATTTTTGGCTCCCTTCGAAGTGATTTTATCGTGCTTGCGGCATGTGGATATATTCTATAATGATAATAAAATCTTTCCAAAATATCCATCCAATGAGCCACTGTTTTATGAGTGACCTGTAAATCTTCACGAAGAGAATTCAAAGACAAAAGAGATCCCACTTTTTCAGGTAAAATAGTAGCTAAAATTTCCAAGGCCGATAAATCTCGAACAAGTTCAACGTCTCTGATATCCTCTTTGATCAAACGACTTTGTCTTTCATTATGAAAACGACGCAGAGTTCTTTTGTTTTCTTTTAAAAATGGCTCCGGAAAACCGCCATAAACAAACAAATCGTCAAAAGTTTTTCTTAAATTTTTGGCGTCAACAAAAACTAAATCGTTTTTAACTTGAATTTTATTATCAATCTCCAAAACTTCTGCCAAAGAAAAAGGATGTAATCGGTAATAGTGATATCTCCCCATCAGCGAATCTCCACCATGACGATACAAATCAAGCCTAGCTGAACCTGTTACCAAGATATCATATTTCTTTTTATTTTTATCCCATTCTCCTTTTACATAATTTTTCCATTTGGCATATTTATGAATTTCATCAAAAACAATAAGTTTGGCATCAGGCTCAAACTGCGAATTTATAATTCTTTTTTTATCCTGAAGATTATCCCAATTCAAATAACTGTATTTCTTATATTGCTCTTCGCCGATTTGTTGTGCCAGAGTTGTCTTCCCCACTTGCCGTGGTCCATCAAGAAAAACCATCTTTTCCTTCAAATCATCATTAATATATTTAAATAAATTCCTTTTTTTAATCATTTTACTTAATTTTAGTACTTTTTATTACAAGATTATTATACCATAGTAGAATATTATGTCAATATTATTATATTATAAAATAATTTATTTATTGTTTCCCCGTCTATTCACTTCGGGCGGAAACGGTGGTAGTAAAAGATTCCGTAATTATCACTCTTGCCGCCACCATAAAAACTTCAGTCGCAGCACATGGCCCAATCCCCATTTACACAGCGCTCCGCTTTAGGATGACGTGGTATATAATCTATTTTATCAAATTTTGCCCTATTTTGTAAGCCTCGCCTGCTCCCATCAGAATCAGCACATCGCCCGATTTCAATTTTTCCCGCACATATGCCTCGCATTCTGCCAGTGTGGGAATATAGCTTGCGTTTTTCTGTCCTGCCTTTATAATTTTTTCAATCAAATCCCGACTATGCACATCGCCCTGCGCCTCGCGGGCCGAGCCGTAAATATCCAAGACAATCAACTCATCGGTATCGCCGAAACTTTCGGCAAAATCATTGAGCAGCGCTTTAGTGCGCGTAAAAGAATGCGGATGAAATACAGTAATTATTTTTTTATGCGGATACAGCTCTCTGGCGCCGGAAAGCGAAGCCCTTACTTCTGTCGGATGATGCGCATAATCGTCAATAATGGCGGCGCCCCGGTATTTGCCCATCACCTGCATGCGCCTCTCCGCCCCAGTAAACTCTTCCAGATACTCCCTGATTTTAAATAAATCTATTTCCAGCTCAATACACATCGCGATTACCCCCAAAGCATTGGAAATATTATGCCTACCCGATAGACAAATGGAGAATTCTCCCAGATCATCACCGTTAATACTGACGCTGAATATCTGCCGACCGCCGGCTTGTTTAATCTTATGTGCTACATAATCAGCAGCATCATCTATGGCATAAGTAACTACCCGAGCCCTGGAATTTACCTTGGCAATCCTGCAAATGACCGGATCGTTAAAATTACAAATTAAAATTCCTTTTTTTGGCATTTTACTTATAAAATCTATAAAGGCCTGATTATAATCATCGGCTGTCCTGAAAAAATCAGGATGATCATATTCAATGTTATTAAGCAATACTGCTTTTGGTCGGTAATATTTTAATTTATTTTGATACTCATCAGCTTCTATCACAAAATAATTAGATTTACCAATTAATGTTCCTCCCCCCAATTGCGGAATCTTAGCGCCCACAATCAAGTTCGGGTCACATCCGGCTTCCCGCATTACAAAAGCAAGCCAAGAAGAAGTTGTAGTCTTGCCATGAGTTCCGCAAACGGCAATGCCGTATTTATCATTAAACACACGAGCTAATCCTTCCGGATAAGCAATAGTTTTAATTTTACTTTTGAGGGCAAAGTCAAGTTCTTTGTTCGCTTCCGGCTTGAAGGCCGTGGAATAAATAATCAAATCTGTATCTTTGGCGATATTATCCGGACTGAATTTATGCGAAACTTTGATATTGTCTTTTTGCAGTTCATTGTAATAATAATGATCTCCTTCATCGGATCCGCTGACTTCATAACCCATTTGTTTATACATCCGCGCCAAAGCCGAAGTCCCTGCGCCCTCTATCCCGATGATATGGATTTTTTTTCCGCCGAAAGCGGATCCGCCTTCGGCGGAAATTTTATCTAACATATAATTAACTTTTGGGGGAATTTTATTCTTAATTCTTGATTCTAAAAAGCTCTCCCTCTTTTATAATCATTTCCTCGTCCATATTCGCAACTTCCCGCTTGCACATTACCATCTTGCCGTTAACCATCACATTCTCTACATCCTGCGCTTCAACACAATATACCAAGTGGGAAAACGGATTGTAAATTGGCGTAAGGTGCGGCTTATCCAGGTTGATAGTAATAATGTCCGCTTTCTTTCCTGCCTCAAGCGAACCCAAGTGATTTTCCTTTCCCAAAACACGCGCCGCGTCAATTGTTGCCATTTTTACAATTTCGTAAGCATTCAGTATTTCCGGATTTAACCCGGTTATCTTGTGGAGCATGGAGCACATCTTCATTTCGGAAAACAGGTCCAGAGTATTATTACTGGCTGCGCCGTCCGTTCCCAGCCCGACCGTAATTCCATGCTCGCGCGTCATTTCAATAATCGGCGAGATGCCGGAAGCCAGCTTCATATTACTGATCGGATTATGACTTATCTTTACATTTTTTTCTTTTAAAATATCAAAATCACCTTTCTTAAGCCACACGCTGTGGATAGCCACAGTTCTTTCGGACAACAAATTCAAATCATTTAGATATTCTATCGGCGTCTTTTCGTATTTTTCCAGCGCATCACTTAATTCTTTCTCGGTTTCACTGATATGAATATGGACAAGGGTATTATTGGCAAGCGCCAGTTCATTAATTTTTTCCAAATTTTCCCGAGAACAGGCATAGATGGAATGGGGCGCAAAAGCTACATCAATCAGTTCGCTCTTCTTGAATTCTTCTATTTGATCCAATGTCTTTTGTATGGCTTCTTGCGGATTTTTAGCGCTCGGTGCAGGAAAATCCAAAATCACCTCTCCCAGTATCGCCCTCTGTCCGGCCCTCTCTGCCACCCCTCCCAGCACCTCTTCAAAAAAATACATATCATTGAAACAGGTGATTCCGGATTTAAGCATTTCTAGTACTGCGAGTTCTCCCGATCTTTTGATAAATTTCGCGTTCACATGCCTCCTCTCTGCCGGCCAAATATTGTTTTCCAGCCACTCAATCAGGGGCAAATCATCTGCCAGCCCCCGAAAATAAGCCATAGCCGCATGTGTATGAGTATTGATAAGTCCGGGCATTACTATGCTATTACCGGCATCTATCACTTTTTTAACTTTGTATTTCTTCTCCAAGGCGCAAGCCTCACCCACGGCCAAAATATCCGTGCCGGATACGGCTACAGCGCCATTTTCTATCCACTTATTATCGATCACTGGCAGAATATATCTACCTTTTATAATATAATCGCAATTCATATTCTTTTGGAACTCGCAACTTGTTATGAGTTATGAGTTATGAGTTTATTTATAATTTTTACCATTTCCGCACTCGCATTCTGCTTGATAATTTTACCAATATTTTCCCGAAGTTTCTGCTGTTTATGCTTATTTTCCATTAAATTTTTTATACTTTGAATAAATTTATTAGAATCAAGATATTTTTGATTCAAAACAATGGCCGCTTCATTGTCCATAAACATCCTGGCATTATCTTCCTGATGGGTGCGGGGCATCGGAATCAGGATACAAACCTTTTTCAAAAATGACAATTCGGTCAAAGCGCCCATGCCGCATCTGGATACTACAATATCCGCCGCGTTATAAGCATCCATCATCTGGGTAGTATTCAAAAACTCAAACTTGCGATAATCCTCCCTGTGCAGGTCATACTTCCACTCCAGCGGAGATTCCGCCTCTCTACCCTTTCCGGTGGCATGAAGAATCTGAAAATTTTTCGTAAGCTCTTGCAACGATGTGACCACAAGCATATTCAAAAAAACAGATCCGGTTCCCCCTCCGGTAATAAAAATTACCGGCTTATTATCTTTTAAATTAAACTTTTTCAAACTTTCTTGGCGCGTTCTGCTTTTTTGTAAATTAATAAATTCCCTGCGGACAGGATTACCAATCCAAACAGGCTTCTTGCAAAAATCTTCTAACGATTTTTTAAAAACGGTAGTAATCACCTTGGCGCACCTGCACATCAGCTTGTTTGCAAGCCCCGGACGCGCGTCCTGCTGATGGATGATTATTGGAATTCTCCTGGCCCGGGCCGCCCAAACAAAGGGCACGCTGACAAAACCGCCGGCGCTAATCACTAAATCAGGGTTGCATTTTTTTATTATTAATAAAGAATCAAAAAAACCCAAAATAACAAAAAACGGATCTATAAAATTTTTCCAGGAAAAATAACGGCGAAACTTGCCGCTGTTAATGGAAAAAAAATCAATTCCTTCTCTTCTTACCATCTCCTGTTCTATGCCGTTTTTGGTGCCGACCCAATAAAAATTATAATCCCCGCCCGCAAGTTCATCAAAAATAGCAAGCAAAGGACTCACTGAACCGCCCGTCCCTCCGCCGGTTAAAATAATGTTTTTTTTATTCTTGATATTTATACTTTTTTGTGTTACCATATATGCAATAATTATAATAATCTTTAAACTTTTGTTTAAACTTTTATTTTTAAGGGGGGTACATGCCCAAATCCAACAAGAAAAAAAATATCGGCAATTGCCCCACAAAAAAAATTAGAAAATCTTTTTGTAAAAATAAATATTGGCAAAATAAAATTTATTTTGTATTGCATTACCCCTGCCACAACCATTGCGACCTTTGTCCGGCATGCTTTTTTGATCAATATATAAAATAATTTTAAATCTCATAAAAAAAGAGATAAATCATGTCCAATAAAAACTTCACCTTCCAAAACCGGCGTCCGTTGCCAAAACGGGCGTTTTTTTATTTCCACAAATCCCCCCCCTTTTCTATTCCCCCCTTCAAAGGGGGAATAGACTGGTTAAATGTTAAATATCTATTGTTAAATATTGATATTATCTTCTCCCCGTTTTCTCTCCTTTTGTCTGCCGACTAATATTCACCAAAATTCCGCAGGCGGTTAGCGCCGCTAAAATTGCCGATCCGCCATAACTCACCAAGGGCAGCGGCACTCCGGTCATGGGCATGGCATTAATGATGCCGCCGATATTAATTAGGGCTTGCATCACTATCCAGCTGGATATCCCAATGGCCAAAATACGCCCAAAATCATCAGGCGCATTTTTTGCAATTTTGTATCCGCAATAAAATAAATATAAAAATAATATAATAAATATTACGCTCACCACAAATCCGGTTTCTTCCGCAATAATTGCAAAAATAGAGTCTCCCGACACCTCCGGTAAATACATATATTTTTGGCGGCTGGCACCCAAACCCCTGCCCAGTACTCCGCCGGAACCAACAGCAATTAAGGATTGGTTAATTTGATAACAGGCATCGGCGGCATCAAAAGATGGGTCTATCATGCATTTAAACCTATTAAGCTGATACGGCTTGAATTGTACCATTACCCCGAAACTTAACACGCCAAAAAGCAATATTAATAAAATGTGTTTTATTTTTCCCCCGCCCACAAAATATACTATTAAAGAAGTAATAGCAATAATAGACAGGGTTCCCATGTCGGGCTGTTTAAGCATTAAAAAGGCGATCGCGCCCAAAACAACAATAAAGGGTCCAATCCCCTTCTCTATTTCCCCCAAATCTTTTTTGCGCGCCTCAAGCCAAGCCGCCAAATACAATAAAAAGGACAATTTCACGAATTCAGACGGCTGAACCGAATAACCAAAAACATTAATCCAGCTTCGCGCCTTCCCGTAATGCGCGCTAAGCCCCGGTATAAAAACAAGGAGTAGCAAGACAATGGAAAAAAATAAAAAACCAAAAGCATATTCTTTCCAGATATGGTAATCAATCCGTGAAAATATCGCAAAAGCGATTAAGCCCAAAGCTAAACCGAATAGTTGGTGTTTGAAATAATAGTATGGATCGCCGAATTTATCATAAGCAATTACTGATGAAGCGCTGGAAAGACTAATAAGACCAAAGGTTAAAATAGTAAAAATAACAACAATTAACTTTTTATCAGGTTCATGAAACCCTCGATAACTATTAAGTAAATTTTTAATTTTTCTTTTAAGATTAGACATGAATATTTAGTCAAAAGTTTAGAAAGTCCATAAAGTCAAAAGCTTGGAATCGCTACGCGATATTTTATTTAATATCGCGTAGCGATTCCAGACTTTATAGACTTTCGACTTTTGACTTTCAACTATAGTGTATGATCCAATAAAAACAATATAATGCCAATGGCGGCGGTAATTCCGGCTACAATCCAAAAGCGCATAACAATTTTTGCCTCTGGCCAGCCGCGCGCCTCAAAATGATGGTGAATCGGCGCTGATAAAAATACTTTTTTGCCGCCGCGAAACCTCTTTGATAAAAGCTGAATAATAACAGATGCTGCTTCTAATACGAACAAGAATCCGATAATTGGCAAAAGCAGAGCATAATTAGTGAGCATAGCAATAATTCCAAGTGTTACACCAAGACTCATCGCGCCGGTATCACCCATATAGAAACGGGCGGGTATAACATTGAACCATAGAAATGCAATTAGAGCGCCGATAATCACTCCGCAAAACACAGCCAAATCATATCTGCCCATCATAAAAGCTATAACCCCGTAAGCTCCGTAAGAAACCAGCAATGTTCCACCGGCCAGACCGTCAAGGCCGTCAATCTCATTTACGGAAAAAGCGGTTCCCACAATCACAAGAATAAAAAACGGAATATACCACCACCCTATTTCAAAATTTCCCAAAAATGGAATGTGCAGAACCGTCCAATCCAGTTTGAAGTAAAACCAAAACGCACCAACACCCGCAATAACCGTATAAATAAGTATGCGATGAATCATATTGAGTCCGCCGCCGCCAAACACACCCTTTTTTCGGACATCAAGCCAATCATCAAGTAATCCCACCAGGGCTGTCGCCACCAATGCCCCAAGTGGCAAGAGAGTTTGGCTTCGAGATAAAAAATTTAAATTTTTAAATATATCTATTGGAAAAAATTTTGCTAAATAAAAAAAGAATGCTGCGAACATGAGAACCGTACCCCAAACAAGCACTCCGCCCATAGTAGGCGTGCCGGTCTTGTGCAAATGCATCTTAGAAAAAAGGGGCGTGGTTCCGCTATTTCTAATGTTTTTACCTAATTTATATTTATATAAAAAATGAGTAAGCAGGGGCGTCCAGGAAAATGTAAACAAAAAAGCGAATGTCGCAAAAAAGAGGACTTTTATAACATAAAAATCTTGCATAAAAATTTATAGTCGAAAATCAAAAGTTGAAAGTCGAAAGTTTGGCACTATACCTACTATGGGAGGGGCTCCAGAATTTTAACTTTATAGACTTTACAAACTTTTGACCATAGTCTATCTAAAGTTAATTAAATAAACAGAAACAATTGATATCAATAAAATAAGGTTGCAAACCAAGCTTGTGGTAAACAAAATATAAGATATAAATTTTCTGTCTTTGTATATAATAATATTGAAATATAATAAAAAATTTATTAAAATAATAAAAAAACCCAACAAGGGAATAATGTATATTTTATCTATATCTCCATAAAAATCAATTCCAGAATCAACGCTATAATGAAGAGCAATCTGCTGAGATCCAATTTCTCCGTGAATATACCTTGCCGCCATCCAAGTTAAAAAATTTAAAACAATCAAAATGCCCACATAAATCTTTACATGCAAATCAAGGAATATTTTAAAAAAATACTTTTTAAATTCAGGCCACTTTATATATAAATTATCAATAAAATCAGACCATATTTTCATATAAAAAATCAAATTATTACTTTAGTATATTAACATAAATATCCAAAAAATAAAACTTGACAAAATTATAAAAAGATGTTATCATTTTAATGCATTCTTTAAAAAATAAATTTTTAACACTAACAGGAGACTTAAATTGAAAAAATTTAAAAAATTTTTAGAAACAATATTTGATTTCGGGATGTACCTAAATGTCCTTATCATACTTCCCCAACCAATAACCATTATCGCAAACCAAAACGCAAACAATGTCTCCATCTGGATGTGGCTTGCATGCTTCATCTTTCAAGCATTTATAAGCTTACATGGCAAAATCAATCTCAAATCCAAATCCATGTTTATTGGCATGGGAATCAGTGCTATTTTTTCGCTGTTAACAATGATACTGTGTCTTGTATATTAATTATTTATCTCCTTAAAAAATTCACCCCAACTTGCGCAATGCAAGGCGGGGTGTTTTTATTTACTATTGAAAAATTTTCAAAATGTTATATGATATTATTATACGAAGTATAATAATATCCAATCAAAAGTTAAAAGTTCTTAAAGTTAAAAGCCTGGAATCGCTTCGCGATATATTAAATGCCACGAAGTGGCATCAATGACTTTCAACTTTCGACTTTTAACTTTAAACTAGTCATTGCTTCACAATGACGCCCCTTTAGCTCAATTGGTAGAGCAACGGTATCGTAAACCGTAGGTTGTCAGTTCAATTCTGATGAGGGGCTCACAAAAACCTAAAACTAATAACTAAGCTAAAAGCACATGAAAAAGTTATTAGTTTTTTATTTACTAATATTAAAAAATTTAATCGCTTTTGTCTTGACAAAATCATAAAAATATGATATATTTCAAATAATTCTTAAAAATAACAATTTAATAAAATCCCGGAGGCTTTAAAATGATTAATATACTGTGTATTATTGGTATATTTACCGCCACATTCTTTGGTGGATTATCCTTGATTCTCGTTTCCCTTCTTAAAAATGAGAAGGATAGATGTAAAAAACTCAAAAGAGAAAACAGAGAACTTGAAAAGCTCTCTATTACCGATCCTCTAACCGGCGCTTTTACCAGACGCCTCTTGGAAACTATTTTCCCATCAGAATTAAGCCGGGCAAAAAGAACCGGAATGCCGCTTGTACCGCTTATGGTGGACATAGATCGTTTCAAAACAATTAATGACACCTATGGGCATCAGGCCGGTGACAAGGTCCTGCGGGAACTTGTAAAAAGAATAAAATCTATTTTAAGAGAACCGGACAAAATCTGCCGCTATGGCGGAGAAGAGTTTCTAATAATCCTGCCGGATTGTCTCTCGGGAAAAATCGTAGCGGAAAGAATCCGCCAAAAAATTGAAAAAGAATACTTTGATATCGGTAAAGAAAAAATACCAGTAACAATAAGTGTCGGATACACAACATTTAACACAAGGGAAGATAAAAGAAATATAGAAGAAATAATAGAGGATGCGGACAACGCCCTCTATAAAGCGAAACATACGGGCAGAAACAAAGTTGTCTGCTTAGACTAAAACTACCCCCGGTCAACAAACCGGGGGATTTTTTTATAAAAAAACACACCCCAAATGATGCATCAAAGTCACAAGCTGAACTTGTGAATTATAAATTAAAAATTATTTTTTATAAACCTTTATCCCCCCTTTTCCATCCTCCACCGCATATCCTCGTTTTTCTATTTCATCTCGAATTCTATCCGACTCTGCCCAGTTTTTATCTTGACGTGCTTTATTGCGGTGCACAATCATTATTTTTATATCTTCCGGCAATGCTATTCCCTTGGCCTGCTCTACCATATCTTCTAATCTTAATCCCAATACCCGATCAAAATCCAAAACAGTAGCTATTTTTTCTTCATTCTTTAATTTTGATTTTAATAAATTCTGCACTACCGCCAAAGACTGAGGCATATTCAAATCGTCATTAATTGCTTCTATAAATTTATCTTTATATTTTTGATCAATCTTTCCTTTTGTGCCGTCAATATTTACTACCTGGCTGACAAGATGCCGAAATCCTTCTCTGGTATTTAAAATACTCTCCTCGTCATATTCCATCGGCTTGCGATAATGGGTTTGTAAACAAGCAAAACGATAGACCAATGGATCAATATCTCTTTTTAAAAAAGCATTTTCCAAGGTCAAAAAATTCTCATCGCTTTTAGCCATTTTCTTGCCGCCGGCAATATTTAAAAATTCTCCATGTATCCAATAATTAAAAAATTTTTTGCCGGTAGCGGCTTCTGACTGCGCTATTTCATTGGTATGATGCACATTGATATGATCTATCCCTCCGCAATGAATATCCAGTTTTTCGCCAAGCTCCGCCATGCTCATCGCCGAACACTCCAGGTGCCACCCGGGAAAACCAACCCCCCAAGGACTTCTCCACTCCATTTGGCGCCGCGCAAAATCCTGACTGGAATCAAAGGGGCGCCCATCCCGATAAGAAAATTTCCAAAGCGCAAAATCCGTAAAATTCTTCTTTTCTTCATTCTTTTCCACCCGAGCTCCTTCCTGCAACTCTTCCAACCTCAAGTGACTGAGCTTGTTATAATCTTTAAATTTCGCAGTATCAAAATAAATACCATCACTGGTTTTGTATATATAGCTTTTTTCTTCTAGGGTTTCTATAAGTGTTATTTGTTCCTTAATATAATCTGTTGCCTTGGTGTATTTGTTTGGTGGCAATATATTTAAATTTCCCAAATCTTTTTGAAACGCTTTGGTATAAAATTCCGCTATCTCCCAAGCAGTCTTTCCTTCTCTCCTAGCCCCTTTCTCAAATTTATCTTCACCCATATCCATATCTCCCACTAAATGTCCCACATCAGTAATGTTCATGATATGTTTAACGGAATATCCATTATAAAACAAAACTCTCTTTAATATATCTGTAAAAATATAAGTGCGAAGATTGCCGATATGCGCATAATCATAAACTGTCGGCCCACAAGTATATAGCCCGATTTCTTTTTTATCAATTGGCTTAAATTCTTCTTTTTCTCGAGTAAGCGTGTTGTATAAAAATATTTTATTCATATAAATCTGTTACTTGTTACCTGAATTAATTGTACAAAAATATCCCGCTTTTAGCAAATTTAAAAAGCTGTCATTGTAACAGCTTTCTTTTTTGATTTAAAGAGAGATATTTTTTAATTCGGATTGAAGATTAATCCTATATTCTTTCTCTTTTTTTTCTTGTATTTCAAGATATTGAACCAGTTTTTGAAAACACTCAATTAAATTTTTCTGATTTTCAACAACCAACTCTTTTTCTTTTTCATTTTTTTCTTTCTTCAATCTCCACTCTGGCAACCCAGTATTCACTTCTGCCATTTCTTTTTGGATTTCTTTTTTACTTTTTCTTCTTATTTTGGTGTTTGGTTTTATCCGCAGTGCTATTTTTACGGCCATGATTCGACCTCCGAGATGTACCACTTCAAATTATAGGTTAATATTATGATATATTTTAAAAATTCCCTAAAAAGAATTATGTTATATTTATATCACACTTTATAACTTTTGTCAAGCGCAAACAAAAAACAAGGGGTAATTACTACCCCTTGCGTTTTATTTGTATTATTGTTATTTCTTTAGCCAACCATCAATGATCGGCTCCTCAATTTTTATTTCCTTTACTGTCGTTTCAATTGTTTCCGGTTTTTTTATCTCTTGTTTCAGAGAAACCTTTAACGGATCCTTTGTCTCAGGAATCACTTCAGTCTCTTGTTTAAACGGGGTTTTTCCCGCCAAACTCATTTTTCCCATATCTCGGTAAAAGGCGTTCATATCATACATTTTTATATCACCGTTTCCGCCCGAATTTTCAGGCATCACGAAAAATTTTGCACCACTCTTTTCCCAAGCATCCAAAACCTCCAATTCAGTAACAACAGCACCGTTTTCTCCGCTTAGAGCTAATGCACGACCGGCATCCAGGGCGACAATAGCTTCTGTTTCCGCCTTGATTGCCAAAGCTTGATTAAGAAGCTCAACATATTTTGCGTTTCCCTTGTAAACTCTTTCCTGTTTTATACCCTTAGCTCTTTCTATCTGTTCACTAGCCTCACCTCTGGCAACCTGAAATTCTGTTTTCCAGTGAGATTCCTGGGTTTTAATCTGGTTAGCAATCCCCAGGGTAGTTTCGTCGGCTTTTTTGGTTTGATCAATAACATCTTGGAACACTTGCCTGAAAATATGGTTTTGAAGTTTAATACTTGTAATATTTATGCCGAATTCTCTTAAAATCAGGTCGGCAAGCTCCACGGCCTTATCGGCCTGCGCTGATCTCTTGTCGCTATCCGGAACTTCTTTAAAATCCAATTTCGAAAATGCAGAAAATATTTTACTGCGAGACCAGTGTTTTACAGCAAGTTTTAAACCATTATTTTTTATTTGCTCAGGACCCATATACTCAAGCGCCTTAACAATTCCCTGCGGGGTTAAACGCCAAGTAAGGGTAGGGGCTATTAAAAAACGATTACCATGAATGTCACGACAATCTACAGCATCATTTTCATCTTTATAATCGCCCTCGCCGCGGATGGTAAACGATAAAATCTCATCAGTAATACTAATTTTTTCCAGAGTGCTCCAATATCGATTATATATAACCATCATACCAGGATCTTGTAATTCGCCGAAGCCTCCACCAAATTTTTTCCACTTAACTCTTTTGCTCTCAAAAGAAAAATACGGAATATTAATTTGTGCGAGATATGAAACGGTTACCCCCCATTCAGTATCCTTGAGGGTTTCCGTCTTAATCCCGGTAAGTGGCACTATTATCAAAATCAACAAAATTGTCAAACCCAGTTTAGTCTTGTTCATTACTTCACCTCCTTCGTAATCATCTCGATTGGATTGCCATTAATTATTCCGCTGGACATAATATTGCTCATTACCTGAGCTTTCCTTATTTTTATCAATCTCTCTCCGCCAACACCCTCTACCGCTTTTTCTCTTTGCTGTGTCTGCGAGGCGATAGCATTATTAACTGCCGTAAGACCCAAAGAGCTTTTCTGAGTAAAATACAGATTTGCCTCGGCTTCAATGGCGTTAGCCTCCGACAAACCGCGCTGTTTTTCAGCTCCAACCCTTGCCAAACCTTCAGCATCAACCCTTCTAAGTTCCGCTTCTTTGGTCATCTGAGCCAGTCTAGCTGTTTTTAATTCTTCCTCTACAACCTGAAGATTTTTCTCAAAAATTTTCTGTTCAATATTTTTGTCTTCAAAATAAAATGTCTCCAAGAGACAATCCAATATCTCTATTCCATCCGGAGCCCATATTTCTCTAAGCTTCTCTAATAATTTTTGATTCTTCTGGTGAAGATAATTATTTTCAGGATTTTTCGGATCCGGAAGATAAAATCCATCCTGACTAAGTCCGCCAAAGAATTTTATAGCCTCTGTTTCAATGATATTGTTAACATTTTTGCTTATTCTATCGGTTTTTAGGCCTGTTCTTAAGTTTAGCTGGTATGGACCGCCGTGGATAAGTTTGCCATCTTTATTGTACTTTGGCTCCTTATACGGCTTATAGGGAACAACCAGTCTAACTTGAACATAGGTATTGCTCTTGTTGGGCATTCTAAGCCCGGTATTAGGAACTACTTCGTCAAAATATTCCCCCAAAACAACTTTGACCTCTGGGATAAATTCAGCGTATCGAATGCTACAATCCATGGGCACAATGCTCTGTAACCACGGAATTCTAAATACCCTCCCTGGTCCGGATACCGCAACATCGGAAATACCAAAGAGTATATTTTTCCGCACAGCACCCTCATTTGGTCCAAGCGGTACGGTAAATCCCAAAAAATATACAAAATACAAAACTCCAATAATGTTCAGCGTCCAAATAATGCGCCCAAAGAGCCCCATTTTTTTCTTTTCTTCCGGTTCGGGTTCTGTATTCTGAAAATCTCCACCTTCTTCCAACTGTCCCTCTTCTGTTTTTTCTTTTGAATCAAGAACGGCGGGTAGTGCCATTACCGAAGATTCGGCATTGCTGTTTTCTACGTCTTCACTTACCGCATCCCCCGCTACACCCTCTACCCTTTTTGCTTTTTTCTTAAAAAGCACTTTGATTAAATTTACGGGCACCATCAAAATGAAACCCACAAATCTTAATGCCCAATGCCCCTTCTTTAGTCCCCCTGCCGTTGTTTGAACAACACCATCTGCGTCTTTCTTTTTGTTCCAAAACATAGTCTTTCCTCCAAATTAAAGGTTAAGGTTACGCGCAAAAAACTTTTAAATTCCCCCATTTAAACATTTAAGTTGTTAATGATCTTTTATGTAAAACACAATAAATCGTTATAACCAACTCAAAAAATAACCATGGTTATCCCCTGAAAAATCGCTTATAAAAATATTATTATTTGTAAATTACTAACCCCTCTTTATATCATAAATTTGACAAATTGTCAAGAAAATTTAACACAAATACAGCATAAGCTTAGTGAGCAGAAAATATTTACTAATATTTGGTAATATTTTAAACTATAAAAAGACCGCCACGGAGCGGTCTTAAATAATTAAATAATAAATTTTGCGTCCCAAAAAAATTAATTTCCGGTTTTAATTTCTGCTATATAAATAATTTTTTTATTCAGAACATCATATATTTCCATCATGGGCACTTCTCCATAGCCTTTTTCGCTCATATACTCATTAATACGTGGATACACGCGAAAAACTCCGGCCATAATCGACACCCTATTCTTAAAAGGAAATTCTACTACCAAAGAATTTTTTTTATCTATCTTTTTAAGTTGATATTGCTTGTTTTGTAATTCATGAATCCTCTCCACACTACCATCCTCCAGAATGCATCCTGTGTCACTCCTCAATTTATCCTTTACTACTTTTTGAGGATCGTCATAATAAATACCAAATCCTTTATATGTCCGTATCTCTTCTTCTAGCAATAATTTTTGATAAATCTTTTCCTGAATTTTTCCGGTATCTTGGTATGGTCCTTCATAACCTTCATAAACAACATAATACGGCCCCATTTCTCTTTCGGTAATCTCAATCTTATAAAAAAAACCAACATACCATGCAAATAATAAAACCAATAGGCCAAAAATAATAAACCAAATAATAAATTTCTTGGAATTTGACATAAATTTTATTATATTAATAATAATTATTATCCCAAGGACGCAAAATACAACTGGAAATGAAGAGAGCGGGTGGGCTTATCTATTCTCCCACTCATCAGTCTGCCTGACCAGCAGTTCTTCCGCCTTTAAGGGGTCTCTCATTATTTCTTTGACAACCTTTTCCATCCTAACTCCCTGCGAGCCCTTTATTAATAACAAATCCCCCTCCCTCATGCGCTCTTGCGCAAATCTTCCGGCCTGAACCGCATCAGGAAAATGAAAAATATTATCTCTCTTCATTCCAGCCCCTTCTGCTCCCCGCGCTATATCACGAGACCGCTCTCCTACGGTTATCAATTTATCAATTTTTGATTCAAAAATATGTTTCCCCACCATTCTATGACCTTCCTCGCAAAAAATGCCCAACTCCAGCATATCACCCAAAATAGCAAATCTCCTTGCGTCCTCTCTTATGGGAATGGCGGATAAAACATCCAAGGCCAACAAAGAAGATTCCGGAGATGAATTATAAGTATCATCAATAAGCAGCGTATTTTTAATGCCGGGCAAAACCCTCATTCTCCCCTTGGGCTGTTCCATAGTCTTTAAACCCTCGGCAACATCAATTAAATTCATTTCATAAACAATCCCCAGAGAAGCACCGGCCAAAGCCGCATAAACAGAGGCTTTACTGATAACTTCCGGCAAAAAAACAGGAACAAAAGAACCCTGATATGAAAGTTTAAAATTAATACCGGATAAAAACTCTTCTCTTCCTGCGCCATCCGCGTTCTTCTTGCTATAATGGAAAATAACTTCGCGCGCGCGCACTGCTGCATTTTCACCGAATCCATAACTAAGTATCCGCGCCCTGCTTCTATCTCCTGTTTTTTTAACTTTTTCGTCATCATAATTAAGCACCGCAAAGCCATTCTTGGGCAAACTCTCTATCAATTTTCCCTTTTCTTTTTCTATTTTTTCCACTGAACCAAAAAATTTCAAATGAGAGTGTCCGATAATTGTCACTACACCCACCTTGCACGGCGCAATGGACAATAAATATGACATATCGCCCGCCCGGTCAATTCCCATTTCCAAAACCAATATCTTTGGATAGTATTTATTGCGGAAAAATATCAACTTGGCAGCCTTTAAAAAAATAATCATCCAACCAATGGCAGATCTGCCAGCGGATTTGGCGCCAATAATGGTGAGCGGTAAACCGATTTCGTTATTATAATTTTTTATATTCTTGCGGACATTAAACCGCGTTGACAAGACAGCATAAATGGCGTTTTTCGCGCTGGTTTTACCCACGCTGCCGGTAATTCCGATAATATCCGGCTTGTATTTTACCAAGATAATCTTCGCTAAAATTTTTAATTTGAATTGTAATAATTTTTTTAACATGTAACAAGTAACAGATAACAGGCAACAAGTAAACCTATTTTCTATTAATTAATTTATTTATATAGCATTGCCCCAATTTCATCGGACAATTCCACTAATAATTTATAATTATTTTGATTTATATACTTCTCAATTAATGAAAAGTGTAATAAATATTTAGATTCTTTTAATGAACCATAAGAAATTTTTAAAAAATTATTATATACTTTACAATCATCACCATTTCTACGGGCAAAACCTTCTACATAATTCAAAACAACAGACAATGTCAACCTCCTTATTTGTGAAGTAATTCCATAAATTTCATTTTTGGGAAATTTTTTAGTAACCCTATAAAAATCATGTGCATATTTATCCATTTTAATTTTCAAATTTTCACAATAATTACTCATAATTATTAATGTTGCTTGTTACTTATTATTTATTACCCGAAATCACCTCTCCTTTGGCACTTGATAATAATTTAATATAAACTCGGCCAACCTACTAAACAGGGGCGCGGCGGAAGATGCGGAAAATCGGACATTTCTTGGATTATCCAATTTTACAAGCATTACAAATTTGGGGTCATCAACTGGAGCAAATCCCACAAAAGTATGAATTGTCTCGTCTCCGTATCCGCTTCTATCACGACTTGCAACCTGCGCAGTACCGGTTTTACCTGCAACATAATACCCTTCCACGGCTGCCATTTTAGCATGTCCCCCGTCAACCACATTAACCATCATCCCGGAAGTAAGCAGTGCTGTTTTTTCAGATACCACCCTTCTAATTTGCCGCGGCTCGGTAATCTGTTCCCCCTCGGAAGATACAATTTTACCAACTATATATGGTTTCATTAATATTCCGCCATTAGCAATGGCCGCAAAAGCAGTGATAACTTGAAGAGGGGTAACGGTAATTCCCTGTCCAAATGAGGCGGTGGCCACCTCTACTGGACGAATAACTTTTCTGGTTAATCCCCTAATATCACCGGCGTATTCAGTCTCTAGTTCTATGCCGGTCTTTTCGCCAAAACCAAAATTTTTAACATACTGAGCAAATTTTTCTTCCCCCGTTTTTCGCATTACAAATATTGATCCGGTATTTAGTGATGCCTCCAAAACTGTTACCATGTCCACTATGCCATGCGGGCCATAAGTGTCAAAATCAGAATTTTTAATAGGCTTATTCCAACCCTCAACCATAATAAAGCCTTTATCCTCATAAACAGTTTCCGGCGCTATAGCTCCACTATCAATACCGGCCGCTATGGTCATTATCTTAAAAATAGATCCCGGTTCATATTGATCAAATATGGCCGGATTGTTATATAACCGTACATCTTCCACTTTATTATAATTATTAGAATCATAGCTCGGCCAAGAACACATTGCGATTATCGCTCCGGTTTTTGGCTCCATGACAATGACTGTTCCGCTATCAGCTCCGTACTCAGGAACGGCCTTGGAAAGTTTTTCGCATATCACAAACTGAATAGAACGATTAATTGTCAAAACCAAATCTTGTCCATTAATTGGCTTATGGAACTCCCGATCGTTTATAATAATAAGCCCCCCCTGGGCTGCTCTTTCTGTTTTTATTGAACCCATTGTTCCGGAAAGCTCTTCATTAAAAAATCCTTCAAGTCCATACATTCCCGCGTCTCTGTTTCCCACAAAGCCAAAAACATGAGAGCCGAGGCGGATATCCGGATAATACCGATAGGTTTCCATTGTGTAATATACCCCCTCTAATTTCAACTCTAAAAGCTGATCTAATTTCTCTTTGGTAATCTTATTTCTAATTGGCTCATATGGGTCGTTTGGTTTTGATAATTTTTCTATATATTCTTTTATAATTTGTTCCTTCCTTTCTTTTGCCTCTATCTCTTTTTTTATTTTTCGAAATTCTTCTTTTTGTTTGTCGATTATATTTCCCTCTTCATCATACATATCACGAAAATATTCATCTTCTTCCAATGTTTCCTCGATTTCCCGAAGCACTTCTTCGTGATCAAAAAATTCATATAATTTTTCTGCTACTTCTTGCGGGTTATGAATATCTTCAGGAACCGCAAAAATTGAAGCAAATTCCTTGTTGGTTGCTACCGGATAAAGATTTTTTCCAAAAATATATGGGTCATTCTGTACGAATATTTTTCCTCTCTCCGGATTTAACTTGCTAAAAACCTGATGTTGGTCCATTGCAAGCGCTACATATAAATCATATTTTAATATTTGTAATTCGTATAGTTTAAATAAAACAAAACCCACTAATAAAAAAATAATCGCCATAACAAACTGCAGACGATTGACATTAATTTTTTTATTATTTTTTTTGTTTCTTCGAAAATTCATAATTTAAGTCTATTCCATCATCACAATCCGCCAAATGGCGGAAAAGTAATCTTGTTGCAAACAAGGTCTAAAGATTACCATATCATCGTTATCCCCCCTTCTTTTTTTGTGGCGACAATTCTACTTTCTAGCCACCGTTTCCGGGCTAATCAGAATATAATCCACTTTTTCAACTTTAACCATTTTCAGTTCTTCTGCTTTTTTGGTGATATTATCATAAGATTCTAGTTCCATTATTTTTAATTTTATCTCCTTGTTTTGCTTGTTGATTTCCGCAACTTCCAATTTTAGCTTCTGCAGGACAAAGCCCTTAATAGAAAGATCATTAGCACTAACCACAAAATAAATTCCGCAGACCAAAATCATGGCCATGATGAATTTATTCAAAATTCCATGGGCCAACAAAAATTTACTTTTTATGTTTTTTTGTTTTTGTGTCATTGTTTTTATTTTATATCTTCTCTGCCACCCTCATCTTGGCGCTTCTGGCTCGATTATTTTTTTTTATCTCCTCCTCCGTCGGTGTAATAATTTTTTTTGTAATAATCCTTAATTCTGCTTTATGCGCGCACCTGCAAATAGGGGCTTCCGAGGGACAAATACAATCTTTGGTCTTTTCTTTAAAAAAATGCTTTACAATTCTATCCTCCAAGCTATGATAAGACACTACCACTATTCGCCCGTTACTGCGAAGCAGGTCTGGGCTATTCTCCAGCACCATTCTTAAATTCTCCAATTCCTTATTTGTCTCTATTCTCAAGGCTTGAAAAGTTCTGGTGGCAAAATGTATTTTTCCCTGTTTATATTGAAATGGAACCGCTGATTCAATTATTTTTAACAATTCTCCTGTTGTTTTTATTGATTTATTTTTTCGAACCCCTACTATGGCACGGCTTATCTGACGGGCAAACCTTTCCTCGCCATAATTTTTTATAATATTTTCTAAATTCTTTTCATTATAATTATTTACAATTTCCAAAGTAGAACATTCACTCTTTTCACCGAAAGACATATTGAGGGGGGTGTCAAATTGAAAAGACATTCCCCTATTACGATCACCAAGCTGAGCCGATGATAAGCCTAAATCCATAACAATGCCGTCAAACTTTATTTCTCCGCAATTATTTTTTACGATATCAGACAAGTTTCTAAAATTATCCTTTATTATTTTTATATTTTTTAGTTTTTTTTCCTTTATTTTAATGCGTGCATTTTCTATAGCCATATCATCTGCATCAATAGCCAAGACCATACCTCCCTCTCCAACCATTTTAGCAATAGCAAAAGTATAACCACCTCCACCCAGAGTGCAATCCACAAAATTTTTACCCGGTCCCGGTTTAAGATATTCCAGTGCTTCCGTAAGCATTACTGGAATGTGTTCATATTTCATAATACTACCGCCCTTGTCCGCGCTGATATAATCATTGATAAATCATTGTTGTCCACTAGGGGCGCCTTGATGATTCTTACCCTGACACTCCTATTTTTACAGTCCGAAACTAACTGGCATTTTATTTTTTTTGTCATATTTTATTTTTATTTTTACCTATCCGCCTTATTTTGGCGGTTTTTTATTTTACAATTCAAAAATATAAAATTGTAATTCTTTGTTTTATTATACCCCAAGATCTCCAAGTGTTTCCGCAATTTCAGAACTTTCTTTTTCAGCCCCCGCCTTATATTTATTCCAAATTTCTTCATTCCAGATTTCCAGGCGATCATAGAGTCCGGCTATCACTGATTTTTTCTCAAGAGAAGCAAATTCTATTAAATAATCAGGGAGATTAATTCTTCCCTGATTATCAAAATCAACATCCATAGCACCGGCCAGCATTAATCTGGAAAATGCCCTTGCTTTTGATTGGCTAATAGGCAAATTAGCAAATTTCTCGGCTATTTTTTCCCATTGTTTTTTAGAATACAAAAAGAGACAGTTGTCGAGCCCCCTGGTGACAACCGCTCCCCCCTTTAACGCGGAGCGAAATTTGGCAGGAACTGCCAATCTCCCCTTGTCGTCAAGATTATGTTTGTATTCGCCGATAAACATTAAGTTTGGCTTAAAATTAAAAATGTAAAAATCAAAAATAATTTTTGATATTACAATTTATTATTATGAACACATTAAACAGATACCCTAATAAGCATCTGTTTTTTTATAGTCTCTATCGCCCACTAAGGCTCAAGAGGAGGCTGATCAAATGTTTTTTTCAATGATCAGACCCCTTCTTCGCCTTAATTTTTTGTTTTAGCATCCCCATGCTTTTTGATAAAATTTTTGTTTTTGTTAATTGGCGTTAAATGTCTAAGCCAATTGTTTTGTTTTTATTTAAATTTTTGTTTTCACAGAACGATTTAAAAGATGTCTCTTTTGGGGTGGATTTTTTATTATCTCCACTATTCCCCACCCTTCACCATCATACTTTAATTATACACCACTTTTACCCAATTGTCAATTTACAAAAACTACCACCAAATTACCTAATGTCAGTAAAAATAAAAACAAAAAGTCATACTTGTTGATAAGTATGACTTATAAAAAATCACTTAATTTTTACGAGTTGTCAACAGTTAATCCACAACGGATCTTTTTGAAATTAAAATATTGGGCACTCCTCCATATTCAGGCTTTACTATGCTGAATTCTTTTCCCACCCCCCCCTTTTTTTTCACATTATTCTTATCTACCGCATAAACAGGAATCCCCAGAGCATATCCCATTGCATTGGCGGTTATCACCCCGATTCTAAGTGAGGTAAAACTAGCGCCGTAATTTACTACATTAACCCCCTTAATACCTTTTAAGCTAAACTTTAGACCCTTTAAGAGATTATCTATCTCAGGCAATAACTTTTCACAATGTTGAAAACCGGCATCTATAGTGCTAGAACCGATTTCCTTATTTTTATCTAAAATAGCGACAAATATCCGAGATTTATCGCTAGTGTCAATATGTAAAATCATAAAAATTTTACTCACAGTTATTGCGAGTGGAGCGAAGTAATTCCGTTAACAACGAAATTGCTTCGCCCACTTCATTCACTCGCAATAACAAAACCTAAATCAAACCCAACTCATTGATTACTATAATTTTTCGACGCTCTAAAATATCATACAAAAAAACATCGGTAATGTCTTTTCTATACTTAAACTCTTTCACCTCCATTACTGTATAATTTATTTCTCTGCCCATCTCTTCCTCTAGGTCATTTATTAATCTTATTAATTTCTCCTTGTTAAAACGGCCAACTAAGAATAAATCAACGCTGGCTTCTGCATCATTTACAAAAAATCCACTCAAAATCATAACCTTTGGCTTTCCTGTTTTTTGCACCTTTTCTATAAAATCTTCTTCATACAGAATCTGCGCCTTTAATATCAAGCTCTTAATTTCCTCAAATAAAATAAACCCGGGATTTACTTGATAATATTTCTTCTCTTGTCCGCTCGCCCTGGCTTCAATCTTGGCCCGCTTGGTTTTTTTCTTTTTTGTCAATTCATCCGAAACAATTGGATCAAGCGCCTTTTCTTTATTTTCATCTTCTGCGTCTATCGTCATTAATAAACCAAATTTTTCCAGATTTTCAAGTTCTCTTCTTGTAGAATTTAGTTGAAGCTTTAGATCTCTGCTAATTTCCCTAATATAAAACTTTTTATCCGGGTGGATTAAAAATAATTTAAGAATTTTCACCCTGGCATTTGAACCAAATAGTTTTCCTAACATAATAGTGTTATAATGACAAATACACAAATCTAGTTGAATTTATACTCCTTTTTATAGTATAATAACTTATAGAAATAAAGTCAAAAAACATGAATCATAAATTAGCCCAATTGTCGCTTTCCACTTCAAATAAAGCCGGTTCTACCGGTGATATTTTTGTTGCGCAACCAGACTCTACCAAAGAATCATTGGCTGGAAAATTATTTATAATCGTCGAAATCAATTCCACTAAAATTGAAGGTTTAAAAATAATTAATTTTTTAATTGATAATATTAACCACAACTATTATCAAAACGAAAAAATAATACTCAGGGAAAGAATATCAACACTTACCGTAGAGCATATTTTTGAGGCAGCTCTTGCCAAAATAAATAAAAATTTCTCTGAATATACACGAAACGAAAAAACAGATATAAAACTAAAGGATATTAATATTACTGTGGGAATTATTCATGAAAACGAAATTTACTTTACCAACAATGGAAAAAATAAAATATTTCTTATCTATAAATCCAAGGTACAAGAAACAAACGAAAAAGAATACCAAATATCAGAAATCGGCAAACAAAATGAAAATGATAAGAATCAATCTGCTTCACAAAAATTATTCAGCAATGTCATTAGCGGGAAAATACCCCCAAATGGATTTTTTCTTTTTACCAATGAAGCCCTTCCTGAATATATCGGAAGTAATCAGTTAATAAAAATCATTACCACCCTCCCTCCCCAAGGAGCGGCCGAACAAATCAAACAAACCCTATTAAAAATAAACTCCTATGTTTCTTTTTCGGCAATTATTATACAAAGCATGCTGGGCAAAAAAACGGAAAGTCCTGTTTTGCCAAAAACAGAATCGGCGCAAAAATCAATAAATACCCTAAACAGAACCGAGGAACAGACAGAAAACCTGCTAACACCATCGGGGGTAATAAATATTGGAAAATGGCTAAAGTTTCCACTGCAATTATTCAACAGGGTCCCCAAAAATCAAAATGTAATTATTAAAGATAAAATTTTTTCTAAAAAAAGAACATTTACAAAAACCAAGAAAGTTATAAACGCCATAAAAAATTTTTTTATTTATACTTTTGGGTTTTTAATATTCTTAACTAAAAATATTACCAACAAAGAAAAATTATCCGGAATAATCAAAAATTTTAACCAAAACGGCGGGCGGATAAAGTTGTGGATTATAAATTTAATATATGGCATTGTGGGGTTAAACAAAAAAAGTAAAATATTCTTAATCCTCTCTTTGATATTTTTGATTTTATTTATATTTAATCTTTCCCGTATAAAAATCGGCCAAAACAAACAAGAAGAAAAAGAAAAATACAACCAATTAACCTCTCTCATTGAACAAAAGCAAAATCAAGCCGAAGCCAACCTTCTTTATAACAATGAGGGTGGGGCTAAAAAATTATTTGATGAAATAGACAGGCTAATTAATGAGTTTCCAAACGAAACAGAAGAACAGCAAAAAAAACACAATGAATTTAGAGAAAAATTTGATTCACAAATGGAAAAAATAAGAAAAATAACCAAAATTGAAAATCCGGAAATAGTAGCTAACCTCAAAAACCTAACCAGTGCCGCCAATCCTAAAAATATCATATTAACAAAAGGTTTGAATAAAATATTCTCCGGAGATTCTGTGCAAAAATCTGTATATATGCTGGATATTGCCAGTAAAATTATTACAACCATTACCAATTTAGAATATCCGATTGAAACACTTGAAACCGCCGCTATCTATGATAATGATATTTACTATCTAAACAACAGCAATATTGTAAAATTAGACACTGAAAAGGAACAACTTAAAACCATGGATATTGCACTTTCGGGCAAAAAAACAGTCGCCATGAGCACCTACAACAACCGGCTATATTGTTTGAGTCCGGAAAACAACCAAATTTATAGATACAAAAATAACGGCTCTGTGTTTAATGAACAATATGCTTGGATTTTGGAAAAAACGGACCTAAATAGCGCCGTAGACCTGTCAATTGACGGATATATATATGTACTCAAGAATAACGGTGAAATAATTAAATTATTAAAAGGGCAAATAAGCGCCACCTTGAATGCTAATTCTATTGTTGACCCTCCAATGGAAAATGTAACCAAACTATTCGTCTCCCCCGAACTGAAATATATTTATGTTTTAGAACCCATAAACAGGAGATTGATCCTCTTTGATAAAACAGGGAAATTCCTGATGCAATATTTACTTCCTAACGCATCGGATTTAAAGGATTTTGCGGTAGATGAAAAAAATAAAATCATTTATTTCTTAGATAACGCCTCAATATATAAAATAGGGGCAACACATTTTGAATAAAGAAGGCTGCCAAAAAATAAATCCTATACAATAAAAAAGAATTACACAGTTTAATGTAATTCTTTTTTATATGTTGGAAAATGTATTATTTCAAAGTAACCTTTGCTCCTGCTTCTTCTAATTGTTTTTTAATTGCTTCAGCCTCTTCTTTTTTTACGCCCTCTTTTACTATTTTTGGAGCAGCGTCTACTAAATCTTTGGCATCCTTAAGTCCCATGTCGGTAATAGCTCGAACGGCCTTGATTACCTGGATTTTATTAGCACCGGCTTCGGTAATTTCGATATCAAATTCGGTTTTCTCTTCTGCTGCCTCTCCTGCTGCTGCTGGAGCTCCTCCTGCCATCATCATGGTTGGGGCTGCTGCGGATACGCCGAATTTTTTCTCTAAAATTTTTACCAACTCAGCTAAATCCAAAACTGACATTTTTTCAATTTCCTCTACGAGGGATTTGAATTTTGCCGGAACCTCTACGGTTTTTTCTTCAGTAGTTTCCTCTACTGTTGTTTTTTCTTCTGTCATATAATTTTATAAATTTTAATTATTTTTAAATTAATTTATTAATTTTTTACTTTAAATTTTGTGGATTTTTGACTTGTGCACAAACCCTATTTAGGCTTTTTTCTCCTCTATGGCCTTAAGTACATTTACCAGCCCCCTAATATTTCCGGCTAAAACATTTACAAATCCGGATATTGGGGCATTGAGCGATCCCACCACCTTGGCATACAATTCTTGCTTGCTTGGTAATTTTGCTAAAGCTAAAACCTCTTCCTTGGAAAGAAATTTACCCTCCAGTATCCCCCCTAAAAAGCTCACTTTCTCTTCTCGACCCTTAATAAAACCGTTCACTATCTTTGCGGGAGCAACTTCGTCTTCATAACCGAAAACAGCGGCCACCCTTCCGTCCATATCCTTAATGTTCAAATTTTTAATTTTTTCATTTTTAAAAGCTATATCCATTAATGTTTTCTTGGCTACCATGTATTCGCTATTTTCCTCTTTCAGTTTATTTCTTAATTCTTCATTTTCTTTTACGCCCAATTTATCAAATTGCGTAAAGACGATTGATTTAGATTTCTCAATTTTTGCGGCCAGATCCCTAAGGATTTCACCTTTTTGTAATTTAGTTTTTGGCATACTATTTTATATTTAATCTTTTATAATAATTCGCATGTGCCCCATCCGCCAGAGCAGCGGGGATTTCCAGATAGGAAACAAAAAATCTGCGAAAAATCGCAGATACAGTAAATACATGTAAAATGTATAAATTTGTCTAGGCAGGTCTTAATTATATGCCCGCTGTCTGCGACTTTTATTAAGTTGTTTACAGTATATCATAATAAAAAAAAATGTCAAGCATTTGACAGATTTAATAATTCATGATAATCTTTTTCAATATTTTATACACGAACATTAATAAAGGAGATAAAAATGATTCTCAATATTTTAGAAAAAATATTAATATTCTTTAATTACATTTTTTTCTCAATTATCTGGTTACTACATAAAATAGCTAAAATAATTGAATTTATTGTCTGTATAGTACTTTTCTTGGCGATTTGGGAAAGTATCGGCATGTTAACCCAACCCTATCAGGGAATAATATTAAATATATTAATATTCGGTTCTGCTTTTTCTTTTATAAGTCTTTTTTCTTTAATGATCTGGAAAAAAGAAAAATTCAATAAAATAATTCATAAATTCTTTTAAAAAGCATAAACAAATAAAATTCCATCAAAATAATGGAATTTTTTATTTTAATTTTATTATTTTATACAAGGTAAAATCTTCTGTTATTTTCTGCACTTTTTCAATACCAAGTCCCGCCTCTCCAAGTCTGCGGGCATTCAAATAATCAATATCTTTTTGCGGTAAAGTAAAATTATAATAATAAACCGGCAAAAATTCCGCTAAATTCGCATACTGGGCTATCATATTTTTATCATTAAAAAGGCCGACAATCACCTTTCGCTCCGGAAAAAACATTTTATCATGATAAAATGTAATAATTGCCGAATTATGTTCTGTTAAACTCAAAACCTTTTCAATGCTACCGCGCACATCTTTATGTCTCATCCCCAAATACAAAAGTCCATCTTCTGATTTAATGAGTACAAATTGTAAATACATCAAACAAACCACCCCCACAATAACAATTCTTAGTGCATAAATATAAAATGTTTTTTTTGGCCCCCTTGTTTGAACACCGCTAAAACGCTTTATGGCGGCCGCAACGACTCGAACAAGAGACATGGAAAACCGCATAATTAAAAAGCTTGTAAATGGGATAGCACTAAAATAAACGGGAAGCCAATATCGCGCATAAGAATTGCCGATCGTATAACTATTCGGATCTGGATTATCATGAAAAATCCAACTGCCATAATACAAAACTAAAATAGCGGAAATACAAGCCGTAAAAATTACATATGTTATATATCTCATTTTCCATTTTTTCTTTTTGGTGAAAAACAAAATAAACCCCACACAAGCCCCCCAAAACAAATATGGAAACATTCTAACAAAATAACGATTCAGCATTTCAAGACTCTGGCGCGGACTAAATCCAAAATAAAATATATTATCCTTGATAATGTTAAACAAGTCTTTATAATAAACAAAATCCCCCCTGCTGCTGCTTTTTATAATATCCGAACCGGCATTGGAAATATTTACTATTGATTTATTCATCTCTGAATATCCCCCAAAAAAATAAGAACCATACAAGTCCTGATTGAATCTTATTGCCGGAAGTATTGCAAAAAACAAAAATAAAATAAAAAATAAAATACGCACTATATCTATCCTGCGAATATTAAAAATAAATAAAATAAATATTCCGGGTGCAAGCCATAAAATTTCAGAAGTGCGAGTAATAATTGTTAAACCAAAAAATAAACCCGCCAAACATGAGCATAGCCAGTATGGCCAAATGATTTTAAGGAATGATTTGATCTTTAAATTTTTTTTATTTATCTTCCCGCTCGCCGCCACCATAAAATACAGGGAAATAATTAAAAGAGAAACAAAGAGTACATTATGAAACATGCTTCGCGCCGCATAATAAACAAAAGGCGGAAAAGTGGCCATTAAAAATGCGGAAATCAGAGCATTTCGAGCGCCAAATATTTTCTTGATTAAAAGATAAAAAAATATTATTCCCAGGGCGCCAAAAAACGGGGTTAAAAAAGGAATGGTGTTGCAGCCTATAATTTTAGCAACTCCACCAAAAATTAAAATAATACCCAAAAAACTTACCGGTTTTAGTATTTCGCCATCGGCTCGAAAACTACGCGGATGCATAATGCTCTCTGTATATAAATTATATTTTTCCGTAATGGTTAATTTGCTTGATTGCGCATAGAGCTTGGTAAAAATATAATTTGCAGTTTCATCTGGTGATGTCCATTTTATAAAACCATCGCTTTGCGCCAAAAAATAAAAACTGCTGGTTCCCAGAAAAAAAACAAATGCCAACAGGCAAACAATAAAAAAACACTTATTTTTTTGAATAAATTTAAATAATTTTTTATTCTTGAATAATAATCTGCCCAATAAAATCATAATTTATAGAAAAATTAAAGATATTGCATCCTTGTTTCTTACACCTTTTTAAAAATTTTGAAAGATTTTTAAATATTCTCTAAATGTCTTATCCCAGGAAAACCGGCTTATAATATCCAATCCCCTATCAATCAATTTTTTTTGTAAATCCACATCTTTTAATACAGCTTCCATGGCTAAGGCTATTTCATTAATATTATAAGGATTCACAAGCACCGCCCCGTCACGCACTACTTCCGTCAAGCTAGAAGAATTGCTGGTAATAACCGGAGTGCCGCAAGCCAGAGCTTCTAATGGCGGAAAGCCAAAGCCTTCATAAAAAGACGGAAACACAAATAGGGACGCTAGATTATACAGACACACTTTATCACATTCTGAAACATAATCCAAAAACTGAATCCTGTTTTTATTTTTTGCTTTTTCAAAGGTTCTAAATATTTTTTCATATCTCCATCCTTTTCCCCCGGCAATTACCAATGAATAATTTAAATCTTTTAACAGATCAAAAGCCTCAATCAAACCTTCAATATTTTTACGCGGTTCCAAATTACCAAGATACAAAATAAACTTATCGGGCAATTTATACTTTTCCTTTATGGCCTTTAATTTATCTCGTTCATTAATAACTCTAAACTTCTTATCAACACCGGAATAAATCACTTTTACCATCTTTTCATCAATATTGCAAAATTCCACAATATCCCGTTTTGTATTTTCACTCACAGCAACAATCACATCAAACTCTTTTAGTGTTTTTTTAATATTTAAAAACCAATGCCAAATATTTTTTCTAACAGAAAAAAATTCTTTATATCGAACAAAAGACAGGTCGTGAATGGTTATTATTTTTTTACATTTTTCAGAAAAAGACGCAAAATTTAAATGAGGCATAAAAAAAAGATCAACATCTAACAATTGATCAAGCTTGGGCTGCCCCGCTCCCTTTTGCATAATATAATTGAATACTTTATTTGGGTATCCCGTGTTTACCACCTCAACATTTTCATATTTAAATTCAGGAAGCCTGCCGCTAATATTCTCAAATGAATTATAATATAATTTATAAGTATTTTTCTTGTCTAATTTCAAAATCCCCCGAACCAAATTTAAGGCGTATAGTGATACTCCGCTATACTGACAATCCATAAGTGATCTAATATCTATTCCAATCTTCATAATTTCCACATTTGTCATTAAATTTTTTATATTCCTCCTCTATGGTTTCTTTGATTTGTTTTATAAAATTTTCTTCTGAGAATTTTTTAGCATGCTGCCTGATTTTTTGCGAATCAAAACTTATGCCATTCAAACGCTTAATTGCCTCATTTAAATCATTTTTATTTGATTTTTTAAAAAAAACTCCAGTCTCTCCGTCAACAATGCTTTCAAGAGATCCGCCCTCACCCAATGCAATCACGGGCCTGCCGGATGCCATAGCCTCTACTGGGGTGATGCCAAAATCTTCCAATTGCGGGTTAATAAATGCTCTGCACTTACTATATAATTCACTTTTTTCTTTATCTGTTACCCTTCCCAAAAATTCAATATTTTTTGCCTCTCCAGCAATCGCTTGCAGCCTCTCTCTGTCGATGCCGTCGCCAAAAATCTTAAGCGGAAGGCCGTTTTCCAAGAATGCTTCTATCATTATGTCTATTTTTTTATACGGCACTAATCTGCACCCCGCCAAATAATAATCTTCTTGCTTTTCACTAACATAAAAATCATTCATGTTCACAGAGGGATATATAATCTTAGCATCGCGTTTATAATATTTTTTAAGTCTTCTAAGCGATGTTTTAGAATTAGTTAAATAATAATCAACCCTATCCGCCGCCAACTTATCCCATATCCGTACATAATTCAAGGCAAGTGATATCACTTTTTTAAAATATTTATTGTATTTTAAATCATTTATATATTGATGCGTATCGCTCCATAGATATCTGGTCGGGGTGTGGCAATAACATATATGCAGAGTATTGGGGGATGTAATCACGCCCTTAGCAAAAGAACTCGTAGAAGATAAAACCACATCAAATTCTCTCAAATCAAAAAATTCAATGGCCATAGGCATAACAGGCATAAACCATCTATAATGACTTATTCCCCCAGGGATTTTTTGAATAATAGATGGTCTAATGCTGCGACCGGGAAAATTCTTGTCTGTTTTATTTTTTTCATAAGTCAGGGTAAAGATGGGCGCCTTGGGAAAAATTCTAGAAAAAACCTCCAAAACCTTCTCTGCTCCCCCCTCTTGACATAAATGATCATGAATCAAAGCAACTTTCATAATTTAATATTAAATATTAAGCAAAAAATATACCTTCGACTTTTCAGTTAAATAATTAAAATAACAAATAACTGATCCGCCTGGGGCGGAATAGACTTTTAACTTTATCCTATTCCACCTTTCTCTTCTTTAAAACAGCTAATGGCGTTCTAAGTAATATTGTTAAATCAAGTATCAACGACCAATTTTCTATGTAATATGTATCAAGCTTAACTTCTTCTTCAAATGTTAAATCGCTTCTTCCAGAAATCTGCGCCAACCCCGTAATACCTGGTTTGATAGTTAAAACTTTTTTATGATGACTTTCATATTTAGCAGTCTCCAATGTCATATGCGGACGAGGACCGACAAGGCTAATATCTCCCTTTAAAACATTAAATAATTGGGGTAGCTCATCAATGCTCCACCTGCGGATAAATCTGCCGAATCTAGTAATACGCGGATCATCTTTTATCTTGTGTAGTGGGTCATCCTTTCTGGTATTAGCGCTTTTGTCAGCCGATAATTGCTCCAACATCTTATTTCCCTCTCTGGTGGCGCTTGGTCCTTCCCCGTCGCACAAATGCGCACTCATTGAACGAAACTTATAAAATAAAAATCTTTTATTGTGTTGTCCAGATCGATAATCCAAATAAAAAATAGACCCTCTTGAATCTAATTTTATTATTATGGCCGTAATCAGCAAAATCGGGATCAAAACGATAATCAAAACTACAGAACTTACAATATCAAAGAATCTTTTTATAATCCTTCCCCATCCATCCAAGGGTGTTTTTTTTACCTCAACTATGGGAATTCCTATTATTTGCAACACCTCTGTCTTTAATACCTTGGTGTCTAGTAAATCTGCCGCGTACTTGAATGTTAAATGATTTTCATCGGCAAAATCAAAAAGGCGAAGATTTTCAGCCCTGCTTAAATTGGGGTCGCTCTGAATCACTTCATCCGCCTCCTTATTTTTCAAAAACTCACCAAGTTCATTCGCTGAATCAATGCCGAAATCTCTAAATCTTTTAACAACTTCATATCCGGCGTTTTTATTGTAGGAAAATTCATGGATCAGGGCGTCTGCCGTCCTACTATCTCCCACTAGAACTATTTTATGCACGCCGATACCCATTTTAAATAAACTCCTTTGTACCACCCTTACTATTCCCCTAGCTAAATTAATATAAATAATAGCAAGCACCCATCCGGCCAAAACAATAAAGCGGGAATCAAATAGTTCTCGGCTAATAAATATCCAAACTACAATAAGCATGAATCCGGCGGAACAAGCTAAGCTAACGCGATATATTTCGCTGACAAATTTTCTTGCCCCCCTGATATTATAAAGTCCGGCAAAAGCAAAGATAATAATCCACAAAAGGGCAATGAGCAACAGCGCCTTCGTGTAACCCGCAAACCGCAAATCAAAAGTAACCGGTCGAAGCTTTTGAAAAAAATCAGCATAACGGATAGAATATGCTGTAATTCCGGCTAAGATAATCATTAAATAATCTACCGGCAATAATAAAAATGAAAAAAATAACTCACTGCGTTTCATGATGTGTGTGCACACTAGTTAAAAGTTGAAAGTTTATAAAGTCTAAAGTCTGTAATCGCTACGCGATATTTTAATCAATTGCCGCGCTGTGCCCGCCGAATTGAAGAGAAGCGGCATCCACAACTTTCGACTTTTAACTTTATAAACTTTACACTAGACATAGCTTCGCTATGTCCTTTAATATCAAGGCAAGCTATAAGCCGGATTCTGTATCCCTTGCGGAACGATAGTTATTTATCTTGGCTTGGTGTTGCCGCCAAGCTCATGCGAACCACTTTTCATCACCCCTTGAAAGAGATGGTTTGTTCTTGCTCCAGGCAGGGTTTACCACGAACTGTTGTCGCCAACAGCCGAGAATTGTAGCCTTTCATCTCGAGAACGAAAAACCTCAATTCACTTTTCACCTTTGGCCAGCACAATGCACTGGTTAGTATAGTCTCTGCGGCACTTTCCCTAAGATTGCTCTTGGTGGGCGTTACCCACTACCACTTTGTTAATAAAAATTAACAGGAGTCCGGACTTTCCTCTTCTAATCTAAAAATTAAAAGCAACTATCCGCTTACCTTGATATTAATAGACGTAAATTAATTATATCTAGTGTAAAGTTTATAAAGTCGAAAGTCATCCGCTCGAGGCGGATCAGCCAAAAAATTAATTAGATATTAGACGGCTGAAAAGTTTGGAAAAATTTCTTTTTTTATCTCATAAACTTTCAACTTTATAAACTTTCAAATTTTTACTGGCCGATAGGGCTATAATAACATAATCCCATCTTAAAAGTCAATTAAATTTCATAAACAAAGAATAAGATAGAATTAACATAAAAATATTTTTTTGTCAATAATTTTTTAAAAAATAAAAAAATAAAAAAATTTACTAAATTTTTTATTTTAAATTAGCTAAAAAATTAACAAGCAAAAGACTTGACAAGTTTTTAAAAATATGATATATTAATATAATATCATATAGCGGGGGCGATGGGTCGATTATTCGGCTCACTCGCCCCCGAATAAAAAAACTCAAGATCTTCTCCTCTTTAGAATAGATAAACAAAGTCTAAACAACAAACAGAAGATTTTACATATCAAATTAATTTGCTTTAGAAGCAACTAAAAAAGCTATTCCAATTTCCCTAGGAGTAGCTTTTTGGTTCTAGCCCGCCGACAGTCAAGAATTCTAAGTCGAACTAAAGAATGATTCAAAAAATATTCAAAATAAAAAAGACAGCTTGTTTCAAACTGTCTTTTTTATTATTTTATTTGCTCTTTCTTATCGGATAAACCACATCGGCACATCCTCTTCCTTATTGATTATTTACCCTTGATTTTTCCGCCATAAAAACCGTCTTATGGCTTTCCAGGATTCCCTGGGACCGGTGGTAATTTTAGATTGGTCCCCTGTTTGAAGGGCTTCCAGCCATTCTTGTACAAGAGCTTTATCTCCCCCTCCGTGAAAATCAGACCCATCCGGATTTATATTGATTCTAAATACTTCTTCCCCCAAAAAATCCGTGAGAATAATTTCATTGGTGTTCATGTTTCCGCGAAGAACCATTTCACTTCCCTGAATAATAATTTCCCGACCGCCGATATTGAATCCGCTCATGGTAAAACCGGCTGTTACGCCGCCTTCATATTCCAGATTTACAACCTGATGATCAACTACATTGTTATCACATTCATAAACACATCGCCCATAGGGTCCGGTTTCTATAGCCTTTATCAAATTATCTTCGTTAATATCATTGGTGAGAATGGTTAAAGGCCAACGCCGCCACCCCCTATCAAAGTGATCGCGCATATAAATCTTCAATGCCGAATAAACACACTTCGGCTCATGTGCGCAATTAATACATCTTTTAGCTTCTCCGGCCTTTTTTGGTTTTCTTTCCCTGTGAAAATGCAACAAAGAACCGAAAGAATGCACTTTTTTGCATTTCTTGCCAACCAAAAAACGCAATATATCAATATCATGGCAGGATTTAGCCAGAAGCATTGAAGATGTTTTATTCGTATTATTCCAGTTCCCGCGGACATAAGAATGTGCCATATGCCAATAACCGACATTTTCAAAATGCTGGATATGAATCAGGTCGCCAATAATCTTTTTTTCATGAATCAGTTCATGCAATTTTTTAAAAAACTTCGTATACCGCAGCACATGGCAAACGGTGAGCATCACATTATTTTTTTCTGCTGCTTCTACGATCTTTTTACATTCTTCCAGTGTCGGAGCCATGGGCTTTTCCAAAAGAATATGATATCCTAGATCAGCACAGGCAATTGCCGGCTCGGTATGCATATTGTCCTGCGTAGCAATAACCACTGCATCCACATTTCTTTTTTTCTTTATAAAATCTTTCCAGTCTTTAAAAATCATATCCTTCTCAATATTCGGAAACAGCTGTAAAACTTTCTTAATCCGATCTTTATTTGGATCAACCACGCCGACAACTATCTCATCCTGACCACAAACCAATATCTCTTCCGCGTATCCCAACCCTCTACTTCCAATGCCGATAATCACTATTTTTTTCATTAAATCCCTCCTTTTATAAATTAAATATCAAAACTATTCCGATTAAAATCAATACTGCCGAAAACCATTGCTGTTTGCTCAGTTTTTCCTTTAAAAAAAATTTCCCATACAGCGTAGAAACCAGTGGGTTGGATGAAAAAATAGCGGCTACAATACTTACTTCTCCCATACCAATCCCTAAATTAAAAAACAAACTGGCAATACCGCCGCTTAAGCCCACCAAAATCAAACATTTCAAATCTCTTTTATTCGGCAAACAAAAAGATTCTTTTATTATTTTCATATTAATGGCGCCGCAAATCATAATTCCTGATTCAATAATCAGGGAGGTGAGAACAGGTCCCAATATAGTGACGGGTATTTTAATAACACAATAACTAAAACCCCAAAGTACGCAACTGACAAGCGCATACCCAATACCGCTGGATACCAAGAAATCTTTTAGGCTCAATTCTGATAAACCACCGCTATTCATAATAATCCCCAAAACTATCAAGGAAATCGGAATTAGTTTGGCGATCGTGATAGATTCTCCGAAAAACAATACTGAAAATAAAGCTGAAAACATTACTGCGGATCCAGCTATCGGGGTAACTACCCCCAATTTGCCAACCATTAGTGCTTTGGCAAAAGTAAGCACTGGAACATAAGAAACAATTGCTATTAAAGAGGCAATAAATATATATTTAGGTCCTATCTGTGTTGATAATAAGTTACCAAAAAAACAAGCCCTGCCCACCGGTAAACAGGAATACAAAAATACCAAAGCCATCAAAATTGTAATAAAAAAATTACGATAAAAAATAACTTTAGCCGGATTTATCTTCTTTGCAATATTACCCACAAATACGCTATTTAGACCAATGCTAAACATAGCAATCAATCCAAATATAATGCTTAGCACATGATTATCCATCGCATTTTCTCCAATATTAAATATTATTATTTTTAAAGATCAATTCAAAAAACATTACCATAAAAAAAGTATTATGTCAATAAAAAAAGAGCTGATTTTTCAACTCTTTTGGCTCTTTGTTTTTAGTTTTTTTTCTTTGATAAAATCTGAAATCCGTATTTTTCAATTTTTGGAGATATTCTTAGGGACAAAAAAATTCTTCCTTCCCGCAACACTTCCAGTTCTTTTTGAAAAAAATCCTTCATTGATTCCAATGTATCGCCACGATACTCAAAACCCTGCAGAAAAATAATATGGCCTTCATAAAAATGAAATTTTAATTGCAGGGTATAAAAAATTCCTTTTTGAATATTTACGTCTTCTGTGAGCATTAAATCGGCCTTTAATACTCTCTCTATCAGACCAAGCCTGACTAAAACCCCAATCATTCTGGGCTGCTCATGAATAGATACGCCGTTTATCTCTTTGATGTTGGAAACATCAATAATCACTTCTTCTTTTAAAATAACATGACACATAAATCCCCCTGCTGTTATTTGTTTTTTCTCTAAAAGATAATAAAAAAATAGCAGATCTGTGCTATTTAGTCAAGCTGATTACATGCCCCCGAGATTATGTGCCGCGCAATTAAATAAAAGGATTTTCCATATCGAAAACTATTTTGGGAATATTATTATTCACCTTATCAATATTCATATTGTATTTTTCACTGTACCACATATCCGTAGAACCGAAGGCTGCCGTGCTATAATCAAAACCAATCCTTTCCGAAACCATTTTAATTTCATTTTCAGATTTTCCTTCCACCTCCACAAACGGCTCTAAAAACGGCCATTCATCAATAGTTATTTCTGTGCCGTCCAGTTTCCACAATTCTCTTTTCTTCTCTTGATAAGATACCTGCTCACAGCCGATGCCTATTAAAAACTTCTGAGCTTCTTCAAAATTATCAATTTTCAAATTTATCTCTTTTTGATCGTGCAACTTATCTCCGCTAACCACCTTAAAACTCATAGTAATCCTATCCCCCTCATCCCGCACCCTTACCCATCCACCAAAAACTTCATGCCCCTTGGGCATATTAAAAATCAAACTTTTTTGTAAATACTCGGGTTGTACAAACTGCGCCCCAACATTTCTTAATCTCTCTCGAACCTCATCCTTGTTTATATTTTTATATGTAGCTTCATATTCAATATCCATATTTTATCTCTTTAATATAATTATAATTTATATCTTAATACACATTAACACACTTGTCGAGCTTGGTCCCTAACAGAATTTGAAGAGGTAGAAGCCCCACCCCCTCAGCAAGTAACCCCTTAAAAATATATCCTGTTTTACTAAGAGTAAACATCCTCTGCTTTGAACACCTTTGGTCATACCCAGGTTCCATCCTTGGCAATCAAACAACCAAAAACACCCTCTATACGAGGGTGATTTTGCTTGTCCGCCCAACAGGATTTGAACCTGTGACCTTCTGCTTAAAAGGCAGCTGCTCTACCGACTGAGCTATGGGCGGCTTAAAAATTTTATAAAAAAAACAAACTGCTTCTTGTTTGCAGAAAACTCTAAATTATAATATCATAAATATTTATTTTTGGCAAGAGCAAAAAAATCCTTTAAAATTGGGTTCGAATATGTATAAACAGTGGACAAGTTGTGAGGAAAAACAACTTGATAAAATTATTGCTGTCCTGTAATATTTTAGTATATGAATACAACACAAATAAACGAAAAATTGCCGCCACAAAACATAGAAGCTGAACAATCTTTATTGTGCTGTCTTTTGATTGACAAAGATGCTATTATCAAAATTGCCGATATGGTTTCTGAAAATGATTTTTATAAAAGTGCGCATAAAATAATTTATGAAACCATGAAGGATCTTTATGCGCGTCATGAACCAATTGATATTTTAAGTCTTTCAAATAGATTAGAAGAAAAAAGCAAGCTGGAAAGCGTGGGGGGCAGAACATATTTAGCTCATTTATCCAATTTCACAGCTACCTCGGCACATGTAGAACACTATGGAAACATCATTCAAAAAAAAGCAACCTTGCGAAGATTAATTGCGGCTTCCAGTGAAATTATGTCCCTTGGATACCAAGAGGATGGAGATATTGATAAAATGCTCGATAGTGCCGAAAAAAAACTATTCGGTGTTTCTCAGCAATATCTAAAAAATGACTTTTCCCCTGTAGACAGCCTGTTGAATGATGCTTTTGAGCGTATTGATGACCTGCACAAACAGGGTGGAAAACTTCGAGGAATACCAACTGGTTTTGCAGACATGGATAATCTGCTGTCCGGATTTCAAAAATCAGATTTGATAATTTTAGCCGCCCGTCCCAGTGTGGGAAAAACAACCTTTGCCCTAGATATTGCCAGACAAGCCGCATTAAGGGGAAAAATATCCGTAGGAATCTTTTCTTTGGAAATGAGTAAGGAACAACTAATTGATCGCCTCCTGTGTTCTCAGGCAAATGTAAATTTGTTTCGTATGCGCGGCGGAAAATTATCCGATAAAGAGGATAATAATGAATTTGCCAAAATAGGAGAAGCTATGGGGCAGTTGTCAGAGGCGCAAATATTTATTGATGATTCTCCGAATTGTTCTGTTATGGAAATCAGATCGAAGGCTCGCCGCCTGCAAATGGAAAAGGGGTTGGATATGCTTTTAGTGGATTACCTACAGCTCATGGAGGGTCGTGGACAATATAAAGATAATCGTGTTCAAGAAGTGTCCGAAATCAGCCGTGGACTCAAGGGAATCGCCAGAGAATTAAATATTCCGGTTATAGCCCTTTCCCAGCTTTCCCGCGCCGTGGAACAATCCAAACCATCTATTCCAAAACTATCCCACCTTCGAGATTCTGGATCCATTGAGCAGGATGCTGATATTGTAATGTTTATTTATAGAAAAGCCGCTGACCGCAACTATAATAAAGAAGAACTGCCAATAGACGAAAAACACAAAGCGGAAATATATATAGCCAAGCACAGAAACGGACCGACCGGATCTGTAAATCTGTACTTTGACGAAAACTCGGTCAGCTTTAAAAATTTTGACCAGATATCTGAAGAAAATGCTTATAACTTCTAATCATTTTAATATTAAAACATTTTAACATGTTAACAAAAAAGTGAAAATTAAAATTTTGCATTTTAATTTTTGCATTTTGATTTCTTTATTTTATGTTCAATAAACTTAAACATTTAAAAGACTTGCGCAACACTGCCAAGCAAATGCAAAATGCGCTATCCGGAGAAAGTATAACAATTGAAAAAAACGGCGTTACGGTCACCATGAACGGCAATATGGAGGTTACACAAATTATCATCAATGAAAATCTACGCAAAGAAAGTCTGGAAGATATAATCAAAACCTGCACAAATGATGCTATCAAAAAAACCCAAAGAGTTATGGCGCAAAAAATGCAGGAAATGGGTGGTTTTCCGGGATTGGGATAAATCTTTTTTCATCTAAAACTCGAAGTCCACAATTTTCAAGCCAATTATTTAATTTAAAATCCCTTCGACTTGTGCCGAAGGGATTTTTTTGCTATTTTTGATGAGATTATTCTTTTTTATTTGGTGGCGTGTCTTTTGGTTTGTTGTGAAAACCCTCCAAATACTTTACGGCCTGTGACCCGAAAAACACATAGGTGACCTGCTTAATGTTTGGGATTAATTCCCCCGGAACCTCTATACCAACATATCTTCCGAGACTAAAAACTATACATCCCAAAATCCACCAGTAAATAACAAACCACTCCCCCATCCGTTGATCACGAATACCCCTGCCATAACGCCTGGCTCTCGTAAAAACTGCATAAGCAGTTACGATACAGAGATTTAACTCGGTCTCATTGGAGGTGACCCTACCAACTCCTGCCATTTCAAAAATAATCGATAAAACCATGTAAAAAAAGATAAAAACACACGCCGTAAATAACACCCTCTCTGTCTTCTCTCCTCTTTTGTCATCAACCATGATATCTCTCCTTAATTTTAATATAATAAGAAAAAATTAATTTTAAGAAACTATTTATACTATAACATATTTTATTTATTTTGTCAAATTGGCTTGAAAAATAGTCCCCTATCCTGTATATTACAAATATATGAAATATCCTGAATCCATCCAAAATTTAATAGATTATTTTTCTAAATTACCAACTGTCGGGCCCAAAACAGCGGAACGGTATGTTTTTTATTTATTAAGACAATCTGCGGAAGATTTACAAAAATTTGCCCAACTATTAGCAGAGTTAAAAGAAAAAACAACTTTATGCAAAACATGTTTTTCCATCTCCGATTCTAATCCGTGCCACATTTGCAGCAATCAAGAAAGAAATCAATCAATCATTTGTGTTGTTTCCACTCCACAAGATATGTCATCCCTGGAATCAACCAAAGAATTTACGGGACTTTACCATGTCTTGGGCGGAGTATTAAATGCTATTGAAGGAATAAAACCGGAACAATTAACAATTCAAAATTTATTAAATAGAATAAAAAATCAAAAAACCAAAGAAATAATACTTGCCCTAAGCCCCAACATAGAAGGAGAGACCACTTCCATGTATTTGACAAAACTGCTGAAACCTTATAAGGTAAAGATTACCCGACTAGCCAAAGGATTATCTACTGGGTCTAATCTGGAGTACGCGGATAAGTTGACACTTACTCATGCCTTAAAATATAGAAACGAACTTTGAAATAATTGATTAATTGTTTGATTAAATATAAGAACTTTAAAAATCCACAAAATGTAAAAGGAGAATTATATTGGAAAAAAAAATAGCAGTATTTGATTTAGATGATGTTATTGCGTCAACTATCGATGGAATTATGGAAATAATCCAGGAAGGTTTCGGTATCAAAATAGAAATGGCAGAATTTCAAAATTTTCGATTTGAAAAAATACCAAAAATTTCCAAAAGATCAAAAGAACTGGAAAACATAATACGCACCCATGAATTTTTCATTGAAAGAAAAATATTGCCCGGGGCTCTGAATGGCCTTCAATTATTATCCCAAAAATACATCAATATTATCAGCACAGCCAGAAAAAGAAGGCTGAAAAAAACATCTCTTGAATGGTGCAGACAAACAAACATTGATCCTTTCATTGCCAGATTATATTGCGGCAGACATAAACCATGGGTTATTATAAAAGAAAATGCCGAATTTTTTACTGATGACAATATCAATGAACATAAAAAAATGTTTACCCTCAGTTGTAATCTGCAACAAATAATAGTAGACAAGCCATGGAATCAAAATTTTCAAGATAAACGGATTATCAGAAGCTGCGGCTGGACAAAAGAACATGCTTGGCGACCGGAAAAAAATTATCCTACAATTTTAGAAATCATGTTATAAACAAAAAGCCTCGTACGAAATTGTACGAGGCTTTTTTAAATTAAAGCGAAATTTAATTTAATTGGGGAAACTTATGCAATACCAGAAATCTCTACTTTGGTAAATGCTTGCCTGTGTCCCTTGGTTCTTAGGTATCTGGTTTTATTTTTATATTTTACCACTAAAACTTTTTTATTTCTCCCCTGGTCTATAATCTTGCCTTCTACTTTAGCGCCCAATGATGGTTTGCCAATATTTATCTCTTTTCCGTCGGTGGTTGCTGTCATTAAAGTTTCAAACTTTATTTTTTTGTCTTTTTCACCCTCAATTTTTTCAATCTTGATGGTTTGACCCTCTTTGACTTTGTATTGTTTTCCGCCTGTTTTGATAACTGCGATTTTGTCTGCCATATAATTTAACTAGTATTTAGATTATTATTAAGCTCTGTCTTAAGACAGAATAAAAATAATTGCTTTCGCAATATATCTGTTATTATACAGAATTATCAAAAAAAGTCAACAAGGACGCAAAACAAAGACTAAAAAGTAAAATCAATAAACAAAAATCATAGAAAAATATTTGTTTATAATGTTTTTGGTTTTTAGTTCTATTTGAGGTATTTCCTGTTCTTTAGCTCCTCCGGCAAATAATCTTGTTTTTCAGTATATCCATAATCCGGACTATATTTATATCCTCCTCCATATCCCAAATCACGCATTAAGTTGGTCGGAGCATTTCTGATATGCATTGGTACTGGCAAATTGCCGTATTTCTCAATATCAACCTTAATTTTATTATAAGCTGCATACAGTTCATTTGATTTTTTACATTTTGCCATATAAACAACGGCTTGCGCTAAAATCACATTGCATTCCGGCATACCCAGAAAATGGCAAGCCTGATGCGCTGCTACCGCTTGTTCTAATGCGCGAGAATTGGCAAGTCCAATATCTTCTGATGCAAATCTCACCAAGCGTCTGGCAATATAAAGAGGCTCTTCTCCACCCTCAAGCATGCGCGCCAGCCAATAGAGTGCTGCACTTGGGTCGGATCCGCGCATCGATTTGTGCAGGGCAGAGATAATATTATAATGCTCGTCCCCGTTTTTATCGTACATTAAATGTGATTTTTGAAACGCTTCTTTAATTAATTCTGTGTTAATGTCAGTATTTACCTCGCTTGCATATTCTAGCGCGCTTAATGCGCTTCGCGCATCACCGTTGCTCATTTGGGCCAAAACAGAAATAGTTTCTTGAGATATTTTTAAATTCAAGTTTCCTAGTCCATTCTCTTTGTCTAAAAGGGCACGATTGATAATTTTAATAATACTGTCCTTACTTAAACACTTCAACACAAAAACCCTACATCTTGAAAGAAGAGCGCTGCGCACCTCAAAACTGGGGTTCTCTGTGGTTGCACCAATTAATGTTACTATGCCCCTCTCAACATAGGGCAATAGCCCGTCTTGCTGTTTTTTATTCCATCTATGAATCTCATCAATAAAAAGAATTGTTTTTTTATTTATTTTAATGTTTTCCTTGGCCTTCAAAATAATATCGCGCAAATCCTTTAATCCGCTAGAGACGGCGCTAATTTCCTCGAATTGAGACTTGGTTTGCTCAGCAATAATACTGGCAAGTGTGGTTTTACCACTGCCCGGGGGTCCCCAAAAAATCATAGACGGCAATTTATCAACTTGAATTGCGTTTCTGAGCAACTTTCCTTTTCCAATAATTTCTTCTTGGCCATAAAAATCGTCTATTTTTTTGGGTCTAATGCGGGAAGCAAGCGGTAAATTAGCATTAATCATATTTGTATTTTAGTGTATTAACAATATAACTATATTATAAACGAACAAAAACCGAAAGTCAATCATGAAAAAAAATCGTTAATTAAATTAAGATTAACGACTTTTGTGATTGTATTAAATATTTATATAACTCAATCCTCTTTATAATTGAATATTGGACCAATTGCCATAATTTTCTTTTCTCCTTGTTTGTATATCAATGAGACAAACTGAACACCGTTTATGCTTTCTGTTATTTTCTTTCTTTCGGATTCAATAGTGAAACTTTTATCAGACCTCTCTTTTACAAAATACAATTTAGCAAAATCCACAATAAAATCCTTGTCATTTGTATCAAGTTCTTGATTGGATAATTCTTTTATTATAATTCCTTTTATTTTTTTTAAAGTATCATTAAGTTCTTTTAGCTGGACAGAAATAATATTTGTCTTTTTAGTAATTTGCAAGGCAAAAAACATTTTTAAAAGCATTTCATTTTTGGCAATTAACTCATCAACTAGTTCCAAGTTGGGTTCAATAAAATTATAAGAGTTGTCTACCGCATTAACACCAAAACTAGAAGCTGTTTTTTCTTCAAAATAATTAACAAGTTTATCTTGTTGAAGATGCAGGCTAACCCAAGAACCCAAAATGGTATTCATGTCTTTTTTGTTTTTCCATGACTGATTATTTATGAAAACCGGCTGTCCCAATCTATCATAAGATAAGATGGATTTTGCAATATCAAGCGTTGACCAATAAATATTATTATTCCATGTATACACATCAAAATCATTTGTTAAATTTCTTAATTTTTTTAATTCTTGATCATAGTTTTCATAGTTGGTGTTTAACAAGTAGTATTTATCTACGAGCCCAGAAACATCCGGATGAATCAGATTTATAACATCCATGCCAAAACCAACACAACGAAAAGTTGTTTGATAATATTTTTTACTTGCGCAAGAAGTTATAAGTTTTTCATCTTTGATGAGAGAATTTACTATCTTTATTTCATCTCCGGTTAAAGATTTAAAAATATAGTCATTTGGCCAATATGAATCTTGAAACATTTTCATGCCCAATTTTGGCCTTTCGTTTTTATTATTCCTGTCAAATCCTCCTTCTAATTTTGAGAAATAGAATTCAAAAATATTTTTTTGCAGCTTAGCCAAGTCTTCTTCTCTGTTTTTATTATTTGGTGAAAAAATTTCTTCAATGGAATAATCTTCGCCAAAAACACTTATCAGAGATTCGTGATAATGTAGATAGGTTAAATCTTTACGGAGACCGGAAAAAAATGAAACAAATTTATAGATATTGGCCCATTTGCTTTTTATATCATTATTATCAGAAACATCACTGGCGATAAAACTGGCCGCCACCATGTTTATTATCCAATCATCATGATCAATCAAACAATTCTCGCAATCATTATTTCGATAATATAACGGAAAAACAGAATTAAGCCATTTTAAGGTTAAATAAAAATTATTTAATTTAGCATTTTCCCTGTAGTCATTTGGCACCTTAAATTGGTCATAATTTCTAAAATATAAAAAAATTGGTGATTTATGCTCACCGTCAGATTTATAAATTAAATCAACTTCTTTATAAACATCGTTTTGCAAATAATCAGGCATTAAAAAACTAAAATTCTCCGCATCCTGCATACTAAACTTATTTTCATCAACCAAATTCGGCTTATCGTTTATTTGTGCACTCTTTGGCTTGAGCAAATTAAGCGCCACAGCATAATATGCCATCTCCATTCGAATTCCTTCTAGGATCGGATCGTTGGCGATACCAACATCGTTTTGTCTTTTTTTGTATCTAGTTAGGGCTATATCAAATAATTTCTTATTTATTTCCCACAAATTGTCATAAAAAACATTTTTCTCAATTTCCTTGAACACTTGATTCAAATTATTTTGATTATAGTAAATCAGAAAATCAGTTGTAAGCACAAGCGGTATTTCATTTTTTAATAATTCCTTGTATGCGCCATAAAAATCACTTGTACCAAACAACGGTTCTTTTATTATGGCAAAGCCATCCTTATTAAAATCCTCAATATATGGATCTAGATTTATTTTTCTGGAAACATCATGATAATTGGCTACATCCACTTTAACATTAATCGGTAAGCTATATGTACTTTTGTTGGGTTGGAAGTCGTTTTTTATCTTTTGATAAAAATGTCCAAATGTTAAATATTCTGCTTCTATATCCGTAGTGGTTCCAAATTCTGAAAAATCACCATTATTATTTCCATTACCCTCTGGCAGTCTTCCTGTTTCTGTTGTACTGGCGGTATTTACTGGTGTTTTTAGGGGCGCCACTGGTTTGTTGAAAAATTTAATAATAAAAAAAGCGCCAACTATACAGATAGCTAATAGAATTAAAATTGATGAGGTGATAAATTTGTTTGGCTCCTGTTTGTCTATCCCAGGCTCCTTTTTCCATTCTTGATCTATAAACATGGAAATTAGTTAAGGTTTATAAAATAAAAGTTAAAAGTCTGAAATCGCTTACGCGATAATATGATAAAAATTTATAAACCTAAAAGTTAATTAAAATATTGTCGCAAAGCAACCCAATTACTTTTAACTTTATAAACTTTACGAATTTTCAACTCATCTTTATTATAACATTTTTTCAGATAAAAAACAAAAAATCGTTAATTTTTTAAATAACGATTTTTTATACTTAATACAACAAACTATTTTAAATATTTGGCCTTGTTTCTTAAATGTTCATCGTATGTTTTACTAAAAATCGTCTCCCCTGTCGACGCACTTAGAAAATAATTATAATCTGTTTTATCGGGATAAATTGCAGCCGTAATAGCGTTGAAGCCGGGATTTGCTATTGGTCCAGGGGGAAGTCCTGGGTTTTTATAAGTGTTATATGGTGAATCTATGTTAGTATCTTCTATGGTGTATTGCGGTTTATTTACCCCCAGAATATAAGCAAGGCTTGCACAAGACTCTAACGCCCTACCAGAATTAATTCGATTCCAAAAAACACCGGAAACCAACTTCATATCCCCAAAACTACGCACCTCTTTTTCAATAATTGATGCCATGGTTATTATTTCGTAAATTGTTTTTCCTTGTTTTTTGATATCATCACGCATTTTGGGTGTTAATTTTTGATCTAAATTTTTAAGCATTTTTTGCACAATATCATTTGGGGTAGCGTCCTCATAAATTTTATAAGTATCAGGGAATAAATATCCCTCTAACCCTGAATTTTTTGGCCTATCTGCTAAAAATTCATAATTTTTCCTATAATCTGGATTGTCTTTATTCACAACCTCCAAAAAATTACCACCCTGCAATACTCCTTCTTTTTCAAAATAGGAAACAATATCTTTTATATTCCACCCCTCTATAATTTTAATTGTTTTCTCTTTGCTTACTGCCCTGCCCCATGACAATATTTCAACTATATCCCTTGGATTCATGGTTTGATTTAAAACATACTCTCCTGCTTGTAATTTTGCTTCTAAATTATTGTTCCACAAATAAAACTTAAAATAAAATTTAGACTTTATTAAATCTTTTTGATATAAGTTTTCAGCTATCTTATTGGCCCCCTCGCCCGTCTTCACCACAAAGACGATACCATCTTTGTTGTTGCCAGATATTGGACCACTAACTGCATTTAAATAAACTCCGAAAAACAATGCCGCGGGAAAAATTAATATTAATAATATTTTTAAAAATTTTTTCATAATTTAGTTAAAAAATGCAATATCTATAAAGTTTAAAATAATAAAAAAGTACCTTAAAATGTTTAACTGGCTCACGGGACTATAAATATTTATCCAACTTTTTAATTTTTAATTTATCTACAATTTTTTTTACATCTTGAGCTTTTTCCTTTGGACAAAGAAGTAGGGAATCCTCTGTCTCAATTACCACCATACCCCGAACCCCCACCATGGTAATAAGCTTATCAGAATAATTATAAACTAAATTATCACTTCCTTCAATATTAAGCACCATCCCTTTGGTAATACTTCCTCTTTTACTCTTAGACAAAATATCTTTAACTGTGCGCCAGTTACCAACATCAGCCCAACCGAAATCAGCAGGAATAACCAATAAATCTTTAGTTTTTTCTATAATTCCATAATCCATGGAGATTGGCTCAATTTTTTTAAATTCTTTGGCAATATTTTTTTCTCCGCCTTCTTTTTCAATGTTTTTTTCAATATTTTTCAATATTTTATACATTTTTGGCAAATATTTTTTGTATAAATCCAGAAGTGTGTCGACTCGCCAAGCAAAACAACCAATATTCCATAAATACTCCCATTTTTGCAAATATTCTTGGGCAATTTTTAAGCTAGGCTTCTCCTTGAAACAATCCACTTCAAAAACTTTAAATTTTCCAATCTCATCCTTTTGCTCCCCCATTTTAATATACCCATAACCGGTTTCTGGATATGTGGGATTTATACCAATTAAAACTCCCATTGTTGGTTTTTTGTTTATAGCCTTTTCCACTAATTTAATTGTTCTAATATAATCTTTTTCATTCTTTATATAATGATCAGAATTAATGCTTATCATTATTTCTTTAGAATTTTTTTTATGAAGTGTTGCTGCGGCAAATCCAATGGCAGCAGCTGTGTCTTTTTTATCCGGTTCAATAATATAATTTTTAGACAAAAAACGAGGAAGTTGCTTAGATATTATATCAATCTGAGATCTATTGGTTGCAATATAAATATCACTTTTCCGAAATCCACTAATTAGACGGTCATAAGTACTGACAAGTAGTGTTTTATCAGCAATGATGGGTTTAGTTTGTTTAGGTGTATTTTTTCGCGATACAGGCCACAATCTGGTACCCGAACCGCCGGCAAGTATAACTAATTTCATTGTAATTCACTTCGCGAACCCGTGCTGCTCCGCCAGCTGGCGGATACAGGATATGCGAATATTAATATTAAAATTATGATAATAAAAATAATTGTGGATAAGTCTAGGGTTGATTTTTTTTGTTATTTATGATATAATAAAAATGAAAACAAAAATAAAAAATGAAAACAAAAATAAAGTTCTTCCAATTAAATACAAATTTTTTTTCATACTCTTTGTTGGCTGTGCTGATGGGGGTTTTTTTATTCCCTAATATTGGCTACTTTTCAACAATTACGGAAGAAAATATTATAAACCTCACTAACCACGAAAGAATCCAAAACAACCTGCAAGCACTAAATACTAATCAATTATTAACCAAGGCAGCCTATCAAAAAGGTCAAGATATACTAACTTCTCAAACTTTTGCCCATACTATTGGCGATAAAAAATTTTCAACATGGATTCAGGGTGCAGAATATGAATATTTATATTCAGGAGAAAATTTAGCAATTAATTTTATGACTAGCGAGGGGGCGATGCGCGCTTGGCTTAACTCTGAAACACACAAAAAAAATATATTAAATCCAAATTTTAAAGAGATTGGTGTAGCAATAATAGAAGGAAAATTTAACGGAGAAAACTCAATTATCATTGTACAAATATTCGGATCTCCGCTTCCAAAAATATTTGTGGAAAAAACAAAACCAATATTAAACATTTATAATAATAATTATACTATAAACTCATCCCTTTCTACAAACTACATAAACAATGATAATTTATTAAACCGTGCAACTACCAATGAAAAAGGTAATTACCTTCTGCTCCCAAACAATGGTTTGTTGGAAATAATGAAAAAAAATATATTAATTTTTACCACTGTTTTAATTCTAATTTTCCTAATTGGTTTAATTGAAACAATTTATTATATGTTTCCATATAACAAATATAAAATAAAGAGAAAAAAAGCTAAAATAAATCGATAATAAGCAAAAATTTGTAAACCCTTATTTTTAGTAAATTTTATAAAGTATGAAATAGCATAAAAAGCTGCAAAAAAAGCGCTTAAACCGGCAAATATTATTACTCTCATCTCATTTCCGCTTAAATCAACACCCGCAATTTGCGGAATTTTTTTTATAAATGCGCCAAAAATAATGGGAATTGATAAAAGAAAAGAAAATCTCACAGCTTTTTCTCTCTGGAGTCCCGAAAATAAACCTGCTATAATAGTAATGCCAGACCTGGAAGTTCCGGGAATCAAGGCTATGGCCTGAGCGCAACCAATAAGGAAAGCATTAAACCAATTCAAATTTTTATATGTAACCAATTTTGCACTAAACTTTTCGCTCAATATAAACAGAATTCCAATTAAAACCAGCATAACAGCAATTGTTAATATCCCGCGAAATCTATTTTCTATAAAATCATTAAAAAACCAGCCAGCCAAACCCGCCGGAACAGTGCCCAAAACAATAAACCAACTCAAGGCGCTAAATTCATCGCGTTGCCCCAAAAAACTTTTTAAAAAAGATCTGATCATCATTAAAATATCTTTTCTAAAATAAAAAACTACAGCAATAAGAGTAGCAAAATGCAAAGCAACATCAAATGCTAATTCGTTTTCAATCGGCAATAAAAAAATTTTGTGCAAAAGTGCTAAGTGAGCAGAACTGGAAACCGGAAGAAATTCGGTTATTCCCTGTACGACTCCGAATATAATAGACTTTAAATAAATAATCATAAAATTATATGTTTTCTCACATTTTGATCCTGCCGTTAATCTCTGGATTAACAGCACAAATAATTAAATTCTTCATCAAATCAAATCATACCAAATTCAGCATAAAAAATATAGTGGCTTACTCAGGAATGCCGTCCGGACACAGCGCTATTATCATATCACTCGCTACTATCATTGGCTTAGAAGAAGGATTTTCTTCTTCTTTGTTTGCTGTGAGTGTTGTAATGGCGATAATTGTCATTCGCGATGCTCTGGGTATCAGACGCTATCTCGGCGAACATGGAAAGACGCTAAATATATTAGTAAAAGATCTTGGTAATGATAATGTTTTGGAAGCAAAATACCCCCACCTACTGGAACACATCGGACACACGCCACTTCAAGTATTTATCGGGAGTTTAATGGGACTTATTATCAGCGTCATTGGATATATCTTATTAAATTAAACATTTTTTTTCAGTGTTGTTTTGCGCATCAAATCTAAATTCAACCAACATGTTGGTTAAATTTTTTTATTAAATTAAAGACTCGGCCAAGGAAATACTATATTCATACCGCCAGTTTCACAAATATTTCCATAAACATTAAAGTTAATACAACATGTACCAGAAGAATTTAGCACACCCAAATTACCTCCGCAAGTTACATATTTATATTGAACTCCTGATTCCCATTGACAAAAAGCACTTCCTGTCCAAAATTGCGTTGGTTCACAACAATGACCCCCGGCACTACAATCTCCGGGGACCGGCGGTGCATGATACACACAATCAAAGAAATTTAAAGACTTTGCTGTTAAATCCATAACGCAACCACAACAACCAGAACAAGTACCGGGGTTCCATATTTTTGGAAATGATTCAATATCTGCCTTGATTATCGCTTTGGCCGCAAGATCGCCCATTCCAAAGGCTATATAGGTCCTATAGTCATTTAACCAATGGTCATATCCCCCTTGATCAACTATGTTAAATCTTGAAGGAACAAAATATGAATAAACGCCTCTTACCCAATTTAAGAAAGCAGGATTGCCTCTATCGTTATAAACATACCAATAACAAGTACTTTCATGACAAAATATATCAGGACTGGTACCCAAGACGCTACAATTTTGATTAGTAAAAGAACCGGACAATGTTCCATTGTTGCAGGTTCTTATCTGAAAACTACAGGACGAACCACATGGCACTGTTGGATTCTGATATGCTGTTACACTGCTACCATTAGCTATAGCGCCCCCCCAGGGCAAATTACATGAAGCAGCGCAAGCCAAGACGCTACAATTTTGATTAGTAAAAGAACCGGAAAGTGTTCCATTGTTGCAGGTTCTTGTTTCAGAATTGCATGATGATCCGCATGGTTCTGTCGGATTTTGATATGCTGTTGCGCTGGCGCCATGATTTATAGTTCCTCCCCATGGCAAATTACATGACAGACAAGGTATGGCGGTGCAACTTTGATTAATAAGAGATCCTGACAGCACTCCATCGTTACAGGTTCTTGTTTCAGAACTGCAAGATGATCCGCATGGTTCTGTCGGATTTTGATATGTTGTTACGCTAGCGCCATGATTAATGCTTCCTCCCCATGGCAACGGGCATGGTAAGCAAAATACGCTACAATTTTGATTAATAAAAGATCCTGACAGCACTCCATCGTTACAGGTTCTTGTTTCAGAATTGCATGATGATCCGCAGGGTACTGAAAGGTTTTGATATGCTGTTGCGCTGGCGCCATGATTAAGGCTTCCTCCCCATGGTAAATTACATGACAAACAAGGTGTAACGCTGCAATTTTGATTAATAAAAAATCCTGAAAGAATTCCATTATTACAGGTTCTTGTTTCAGAATTGCATGATGATCCGCAGGGCTCTATTAAACTTTGATATGCTATTATACTATCACCATTGGGTATACTTCCGCCCCACGGCAAAGAACAATATTGCCCCACTTTTATGGTAAAACTTTTAGCCGTTATACCACCCCTTCCGTCATTTAAAACAATTTGAAAAGAATAATCTCCTTCATTGCCTGCTATACCGGCGTATAATTTTTTTTGATTTTCAATAGGTGTGCCTTGCAATTTCAAAAATTCCGACCAACCGGCCCAAATAGGCAGAGGGTCGGGATTAAATGTCCACGTTATATTGTCTCCGTCTGGGTCAGATGCCACAACAAATCCGTTAAATTCTTGTCCGGTGGTTGTAAATGGTATGCTGTATTCATTGAAAACAGGCGGATTATTTAATATTGCATTTGACATTCCCATGCCGGTACTTCCCGTAAGACATATTCCGCTCCCGACACACATTCCTCCGGCGCACAGGCCATATCCGCTTTCCATTACTCCGCAGCAATCATAGGTTGATCCGATGGAATTAGCTCTGTATATATAAACCAGGCTATTTTTTGGCAGGTCTAATTTGGCATCTCCGGGAATCGCATCCGCGAATTCTTTTGCTTCCTCGTCCCAACAGGTAATTTCATTGAATCTTGCATCTCCGCAGTCTCCTAATTTGTTTACGGGATCTTTGGGGATTGTTGTTCCCACTTCCTGCGAAAATCTTTCCTGCCAGCTAGGCCAGACGGAAATTGAATTATTGGGCAAATATGTGCCGGCATTGAGTTTGGGATAATATCCGTGTACTTCCTTGTAGTTTTCCAGTAAAATCTTTATTTCGGAAAAATCTTCAAGTCTTTTTGTGTCTCTGATTAATTTTGCTTTTTTGCTGACGCAATATTCATCCCGAGAACAATCTGAATCCAACATGCAGATACTCATGCTTTTTCGGACACATTTTCCAAGACCAGTAATATTTGTATTAAACTTCCAATGAGAAATAATTTGGGAAAATATATCCATGGTTACTCTTTCTGCGTTTTGATTATATGAAATTAGATAAATATTGGTATATATACACCCGGAATCGTCCACATTGGATACATTTACATATACTGTGCGGCCGTCACGCACTCCGTTATAGCCGTCTACTATTACTGACTGCGGTGAACCCGTAAATCCCTGCCTCTTGTACCAATTTTTAGCGCTTAAATGCTCGGAATTAGGGATTACCCTGATAGCTATGGCGTCTGTGCTTGTTTGGGCGGAAATATTATTGGAGCAAATAAAAAATATACAGCAAAAAATGAAAATAGATAATATAATCGTAAAAATTAGTTTTTTAAACATAGTTAATTTAATTTAAATAATCCGCCACCCCCTATTGGGCTATACATTTTTTTTACCTCATCACCATCACCATATCCATCACCATCTGTATCAAAAATATTTGGGTTTGATCCATACATAATCTCATCCTGATAAATTAGACCATCATTATCATAATCTGAGTTAAGCGGAATATTTCCTAATTTACCAAAACATTTAATTTTTATAGCATTGCTAATTATAGATTCACATAAAAAAACATTATTATCTGATACGGCCTTTTTGTATATCACTTCGCTCTTGCAAACATTTCTTAGCTCAATATCTCCTATATTTTTTTTGTCCTCCAAATCAAAAAACCTTAAAGGAATTTGATCACAATCTCCTATTGCAATATTCTGCTCTGTTATTTTTTTAATACAGGTTAATTGATCTTGTTCATCGTTTAGTTCGGCACACAAAGATAAATTTTTTTCTTTTGTGGCTATTAGGGTTGTTATCCCCCTTAGACAAAAATTTTGTTCTTCCTTGTTATTAATCAAACCACACAAATCCTTGTTCAATGTTTGAATGGCAATATTTTTAATACACAAATACTTATCCTTTTCACTTTTAAGTAAAAAACATTTTTGTTGATCCTTGTTCTTTGTAGCCTCAAGATAAATATTGTTGTTAATTTGCATTTTATTTAATTCTTTGGTTTCCTTTAAATTTAAATTTTTTTCTATATCCTCATTTTGGTTTTCCGAAAATATATTTTTGCTTTGAATTTGTGTTTTTTTCCAAAAATAATTATTAAATAAAAAATATATAAATATTGGTATAATTATCACAACAAAAAATAATATTGTTAACTTATTTTTAAACATATTTTATGGATGCAACAAGGGCTCACAATAATCAATTTTAAAATTTTCAAAAATTATTGAACCGCCATTATTAAATGATACAAAAAGCGGAACACCAGTATTTGCACAATTAAATATTCCACTTATTCCACCCCATGATAATATTGTTTGAGTTAATATATTTGAATTATTAACAAATCCGGGATTGATGCTGTTATTAATTAATACATTTGTAGGACTACTCATTACATTAGCCATAACCTGATCAAGCAACCCAGCCACATTAATACCAGCAAAAGCATAATCAACTTTTGGGTCAGATGCCCAGGATCTCATTATCGACTCACCGAAATTATTGCCGGTATCATAATAAATGGTATAAATTTCTACTCCTGAATTTTTTAAAGCTGTAGCCTGAGTAGTGGTATCAAGGGTGATATCACAGTTATAATCAGATATCCCACTAGAAGAATAAGGTGTTGTGCAACCAGTTGCAATATCCTGCAGAGTATCGCACGTTGGAGGAACACCGCATCCCGTATCCGAACATTGTGTTTGTGTGGTAATAGCTATTCTAAATTTTGAATCTTGAAATTTTTCATCCAAATTGGCACTACTTCCGCCACTACCGCTACCACAACCAGTACAGTTGGGATTACAGGGGCAACCACAGCAAGGACAACTCACATTATAACAACCCTGTGAACAAAAATATACTTTATCGGTAGGCAAGCCATCACTTAGAAGTATTATTATTTTATCATCGGCCTGTATGCCCCCCAGCATATTTTCTGCCATATTTAAAGCGCTAAGGGTTTGGGTTCCCCGATCATCATTAATAACAAATCCGTTGACCTTACTTATAAAATCGTTTCTTATGGCCAAACTACCAATATTACCCACACCATGATTTATGGCGGTATCATTAAATTCTATTAAACCAACTTGAAAATTTACTTGAGGCACAGTAATGGCTTTGTTATACAAATCATTAATTGCATCAATTAAAGCAGCTTTCGCCAAATCAATCGGCTGATTAGGTGAAGATGGCGGGGGTATCAAAAATCTACCATCCATACTACTGGAAGTGTCAAAAACAAACACTATTGCCCTGTCTCTTTTTATGCCACTGGCCGTTAAGTCAACCGCTCCGCTAATAGTTGAACAAGAATTAGGAGAAGGGAGTGCAACAGCGGACATTAAATCATTAATAGCGCCCGGATCGTTTATACCGCTTCCCATGTTATATATAACACTAGGCTCTGTGTGAATAGAATTTACAAATCCAGGACTTGCTTGGTTCGATGAACAATATTTGTTTACTTTTAAATCAAAAGATGTGGAAACTGAACACTGATTTAACGGAGAACCGGCACAATACTGATCACGAGCTTCAACTTCAATATTAAAATTCATATCACTAAGCCCTTGAAAATTTAAATTTTCCAAACCGGAAATGATTCCTGTGTTGGGGTTTATGGAAATTGCTCCGCTAAAATTATTCAATAGCGCATATGTAACCAAATGACCAGGATCGGGGTCTATTGCATTTACCAGAATAGTGGCAATTTCACCATTATCTATATTAAAATTACCGGAATCAGTAACTCCATTTTGATAATTTATTGCGGTTGGACCAAAAACAGGAGGATGATTGACTACACTTAAAAGAAAAGAGACTCCAATGCTAGCCTCGTATGGTAAAATCGTATTATCATAATATTCATCTCTAACCTCAACATCAACGTTATAATCATGAACTATTAAATCTGGTGTACCGGTTATTAGTCCTGAAATATTGTTAATTGTTAAATTTGATCCACTTGGCGCAATATTTATAAAATAAAAAATATTATGACCATTGGGGTCACTGGTTAAAATATTAATACTTACAGGATTACCAATGGCAATCTCTTGATCACCTACAGCAAACAAGTTTGGTCGATCGTTGGTAATAGTAATATTGGCTGATATATTCTTTTTTATATTTTGAGACGTAGGATCTTGAACGTAAACAACAATCTCATAATCTCCCGTTCTTTGAACCGGTGTCGTAGTCTTTAAAATATCCATCCCGGATAATGAAAAACCATGAGAATTTAGTTCTGCTTCTGTGGTAATCGGCATGCCGTTTAGAGACGCCGATTGAAAGTAAATATCGGTTAAAGAATTATGGCTGGAATCCAAGCCTAAAAAAGAAAAAGTATTAGGGGGCAATCCGATAACCACTGTTTCTGCAATAGAACTAATTTCTATTTCATGGCTATATGAATTCACATCAAGAATCTTAGAACCTGTCAAACCTTTATCGTTCGTAACACTAATTTTAACCTGATACAACCCCTGATAACTGGCAAGCCCTGTCGCGGTAGCGTGAATTTTTCTCTGATTAATAATCGCCGTGTTTTCAATTGAGAAATTATTAAAACCAGCATCCCAATTCCAATCATAGGCATTAACCCATTCATTACTATTTATGGGGCTTACAAGTTCAATTTTCCAATCCACAATAGAACCACCGCCCGGATCTATAGCTGAGACAAAGCCATTAAATTCTTCTCCCGGCCACCCATTTAAATTGGCATTATTAATTATTGGCAGACTCCCTAATGCGGTATTTCCCGTAAGACATATTCCGCTCCCGACACACATTCCTCCGGCGCACAGGCCATATCCGCTTTCCATTACTCCGCAGCAATCATAGGTTGATCCGA
>MFGN01000035.1 GCA_001780285.1 Candidatus Falkowbacteria bacterium RIFOXYD12_FULL_34_57
ACATTCTGCCAAAACCATTGCAATATTTATATTTAAACCCCATTTGCATACTTATTGTCCTGCTTCGCAGTCCAATATGTATCTGAACTTATACATTTATTTGTTAGGTTTTGAAAATAAAAATACCGCCTATATAGAGTCCAGCGGTATTTTTATATATTTAGCATCCCCATGCTTCACTCTACCACGAGTAGTGATAAAGTAAAGAAGAGAGGGTTACGATAATTTCACCCTTATCCTTTGATTTTTAATTTGAATATTAAGATAAAGAGATTTGAAAATTAAGGTAACCCAATTTGGTTAGTTTATAAAGAACATTTGTCTGGCCGGCTAGTCCCTGGTATTAATTTTATTAATATCAGAATTTAGCCGGTCATTTATTATAAATATTTAGTTGTTTCAATGTTATGCAGAGAATACAGAACTATGGACTAAATTTAGTACAAAAGCAGAACTAAGTACAATAAAAAAAGCAATGGACAGACTAATTAAGAATCCAGACCAGCTGAATTCCTGCTCCATTGCCTTTTTTTTGATCTTATTATAATATTTCCACCCAGAGTGGCTAAAATTAAAGTTTTTAATTGTGTTTGAGACCCGAACATTGTACATTTTTATTTTTATTTTTTGAGAGTTTATTTTAACTTTCTAATATCAGTATAGCAAATATATAGTTTTTTGTCAACTGTGTATAAGTTGACATTTTATTTTATATTAGTTAAATTTTATTGTTTTTGTTTGTTTTTTTCTCGCCATTTTTCTATTTTTTGATGGTCTCCGGAGAGTAAAATAGGAGGTACTGGATACTTTTTTTTATTAATTTTAAATATTTCCGGTCTGGTATATTGAGGGTACTCTAAAATATTGGGAATTGAGTGTGACTCTTCCATGATACTGGCATTATTTCCTAAAACATCTGGCAAAAGCCGTGTAATAGAGTCTACTATTATCATAGCAGGAATCTCCCCACCAGTTAAAACATAGTCGCCCACCGATATTTCTTCATTAATAAAATGAGTAATTCTTTCATCTACCCCCTCATAACGCCCGCAAATTAAAATTATTTCATCTAACCTTTGAGAATATTTTTGTGCTGTTTGCTGATCCCATTTTTTTCCACTTGCTGAAAGAAGGATAGTTTTGATATTTAAATCTTGTTTTTTTGAATTTATTTGAGATTTGTTGTTTATTATTTGTGATTTAATGTCGTTTAAAGCGTTATAAAGCGGTTCAATCTTCATAACCATTCCAGCTCCTCCGCCATATGGCGCATCATCAACGGTTTTATGTTTATCGCAAGTCCAATTACGCAAATTATAGATTTTTATGATAATTTGATGTTTTTCCTGGGCGCGTTTAATAATTGATTCATTGAAATAAGAATCAAATATTTCCGGAAAAATTGTAATAATATGAAATTTCATTTTGTAATTATTCGCTTATCATTATTCTTATTATCCAGTTTTTATAATTTCATTAACTCAAAATTTTTAATAAGTATTTCAATAATCTGTTTATCTTCTTCTTTGTTAAATTTTTCCAGCATTTCCCGACGGCACTTTTCCAACGGTTGAGCAGCTTTTTCCGGTCGATTGTCGGTAGCGGCCTCAAAATGGTCTACTATAGCAAGAATTCTTTCCAGTTTTTTGACTACGGCGCTCTTTTCTTCCCTTTTTGGATTATCTATTTCATTCTGTCTTGCCTCTATGCCTAAATCTTTTCCACGGGGATAGCTTTTGACGCCTTGATGCTCATGATGCCCGGACATAATTGCTATTATTTTATGTGGGGCATTTGCTTTTTTTAAATACTCTATTCCGGCGCGCACATGTTTTTTTATTTTTTCATATTCTTCATCTGTTAATTTTTCTGTTTTGCGGATGATATCCGAATCTATTTTTATTTTGCCAACATCATGAACTAATACAGACGATATCAAAAGCTCTGTCTCTTCTTCGCTTAATTCAGCCTGTCTGGATACTTCCAGAGAATAATTTGCCATTTTTAAAGTATGATTAAAAGTTTGTTTGTCATAATCACAGATATCACTTAAAGCATTAATTAAATAATCATTTTTAGAAATAATTTTTTCTACCTCTGGAACAATCTTATGTCCGCATAATTCTTTTGTCTTTTGTTGATTGTTGGAGTATTCTTGGATTGGTATTGTTTCATTCATAATATTGTGATAATATTTAATATACTATAATAGCATGAAATATTAAATTTGTCAAATAAGTTTGCTAAAAAATATTTTGTTTGTTAGGATTAAATTTATTAATACTTAATAATGTTTATAATATCATATGTCATTATCTATTGGAATAGTTGGTCTTCCTAATGTGGGCAAATCAACCCTTTTTAACGCACTAACCGCTAAAAAAGTAGAAGCTTCCAATTATCCTTTTTGTACCATTGATCCCAATGTGGGGGTGGTAAGGGTACCGGACGCAAGACTTGAAAAAATTGCTCAAATATCCAAGCCTAAAAAAATAGTACCAACCACCATTGAATTTGTGGATATTGCAGGACTGGTTAGGGGTGCACACAAAGGAGAGGGGTTGGGAAACCAATTTCTGGCTAATATCCGAGAATGTGATGCGATCTGCGAAGTGGTCAGAAATTTTGAAAATATAGATATTGTGCATGTGAACGGTAAGATTGATCCGGATGGAGACAGAGAAACTATTAACATGGAGTTAATATTTGCAGACCTCGCTACAGTAGAAAAAAGACTATCTAAGGTTGTGCGGGAGGCTAGGGGTGGCGATAAAGAAGCTGTAAAATTGAAAAGTTTATTAGAGAAATTAAAAATAACATTAGAACAGGGAAGATCGGTGCGTGAATTATTATTTAACAAGGATGAACATAAATTGCTTAAGGGTTTAAGTCTTTTAACACTAAAACCGATTATTTATGTTTTAAACAGTAATGATAATTCTCAGGACTTGGGCGCTTGGGATGGCGAAGTAATATCACTCAATATTAAACAGGAAGAAGAAATAGCAAATTTAAGCCCAGAAGAGCAGAAAGAATATATTGAAGAATTAGGGCTTAAAACTTCTGGATTGGATAAGCTTATCGAGGCGTCATATAAGCTTTTAAATTTAATTACATTTTTTACTACCGGTCCAGATGAGACAAGGGCGTGGACTGTTAGAAAAGATTCATTGGCCCCTGAGGCCGCCGGCGTAATCCACACTGATTTTGAGAAAGGATTTATTCGCGCGGAAATTATTAATTGGGAAAAATTTATTGAAGCTGGCGGAGAACAGGTTGCGCGAGAAAGAGGATTTATACAAACGGAAGGAAAAAACTATATCATGCAAGACGGGGATATTTGTCATTTTTTGTTTAATTGATTTTTACAGCTCATAATTATTTTTATGTAAAAAAGCAGCTTTATAAATAAGCCGCTTTTTGGTTTATATTTTTGTCTAAATATTGAAGTTGATTAGTGTGATTTAATTTTTTTAAACCACCAAACTGCAATGGTGGTTGAGATAGGAACAGAGAGAATGAGGCCGATGCTGCCGGCCAGAGTACGCACTATTTCTGTGGCAATCTGTTCATTATTTACAATCTGCTCAAAAGATGAAAAAGCGCTTTGTCCGCTTAAAAATAAAATTAATAAAGGCAGAGAAACTCCGGCATAAGCCAGAAAAAGAGTATTGGTCATAGAGCTGATGTGTGAGATGCCGATTTTGTAAGCTTTTTTAAAAATTTCTTTTTTAGTTTGGTGTTTATTGGTTAAATAAATTTGTTCCACGGCGGCGATTTGCGATATTACTACATCATCCAAAACACCCAAGGTGCCTATGATAATTCCGGCCAGAAGCAGGCCCTGAAAATTAATATGCGCATCGCCGATATCAACTAAATAAAATATTTCTTCACTAAACACACCGGAAAGATGAGCTAATTTTATAAATAAATTGGAAAAAAAGATAGTGGCCAGAAGTCCTAAAAAAATACTTAATACTGCAATATGGGAACCAGTATTAAGGCCCTCTGTTATATAAATAATAAATATCATAATTAATAAGCCGCCCACAACAGAAACGAAGATCGGATTTTGGCCGGCCACGATTTGCGGAATAATGAATTTTATGATAATAAAAAAAGTTATAAACAGAGACAAGAGAGACCGCCCGCCTTTAAAGCCCCCTACCAGAAGTAGGGTTAAAATAAAAATAATAGTTAATGTCCACAAATTATTATTGCGCACGAAATCGATAATATAATAATTAACTTCCCCGTCGTTCATAAAGCTGGCGATAGCAAGCACCGTATCCCCCTCTTTATAAATAGCTTTCTTGATTACATCAAAATCATCAACACCCCTATAAATAATTTCCTTGTCTTTAAATTCTCCCTCCAACCCTTTTAATTTTATGTTTTGCTGGGTAGTCGGTGTTCCATCCGGCATTATTTTATGTACTTCTTTTAGTACTTCCAAAATTTTTGCTTTAAAAACAATGTCTGTTTTTTGGGGCTCCTGTGCAAAAGCAAGAATGGGAAATATTAATAATATTAAAATTGTGAATAATTTTTTTTTCATAATTTAGAAGCATTAATATTTTTCTTGAAAGGATTTCTTTGCTATGTCATGGAATGGTAAATGATAATTTATAACCATAAAACACTAAAAAATTTTTTATCCAAACATCAACCATCCCGGTTTAAATATTAACAGTATGCCGACAATTAACATAATAATCCCGCCTATTAAGCCGGCATAGCGGGTATATTTAGAGCTTAGTGCTTTCATTTGCAAAGTGGTCATCGCAACTAAGAAAATTACCATATCATCAAGCATGAAAATAAAAATATAAAAAAGGAGATAAGAATAATATTGCCAGGTCGGTAATTCGGCTAGAGCTAGAATTTGGGTGTAAACAGCGGGTAATCCGGCCGAACAAACAAGCTCCACCAGGTTGACCGCTACTGCTAGAGCAACAATTCCCACAAAAGCCAGCCAAAAGCTTTTTTTGTGGGTAATGTTTTTTAAACGGTTAAACATTCTTTGCCGTTTTTCAGTTCCGGTTACTTCGCAGCCCCCCTCCCTGTTTTTATAAGCATCATATAAATGATATCCACCGCTTCCTAGGGCGACAAGACCTATTAATATACGAATCCAATAAACAAAACCCAAAAATAAAAAAAAGTTAAGCCATGCAGACAGAAATAAAAAGTATACTGCTCCGGAAGCGAATATGAAAGTTGAACCCAAAATCCACATGCGGATTCTATCTTCCATTCCTAAAAGCAGACTGATTAAAAATAATAAAATCCACATTGCGCACGGATTAAATCCGTCAGTGCCGGCGATTAACAATGTTAAAATCGGCAAAGAAACGTTTTTTATCTTTACCTCTCCGAAGAACGGGATGTTAACGGATTCCGGAATTTCTTTTTTTTCTTGCTGTATTCCTGTCTGGCACCCGCAATCTTCTAAGCATTGATGCCCGTCAGTGGCGCATTCTCCTAAACATTGTTGATTGATTTGATCGTTTATGATAATAGGAATTCCGGTATCGGAACATCCTTCTTCTAAGAATTTATTGATTATATTCTCTATTTTTGCGCCGGTTGTGGCGTCATTGAAATAACCGGTTACAGCCTCATTGCCAATTACAAGTACGGGTACACCGGTTATTTCTATGCTTAATTTACTGGCAATATTAAAAAGGAGTTTGGAGTTTTCTTGATTATGCCAGACTTCGTAGCGATTTATTTTTAAATTATTATATTTTTTTTCAATTTTTTTCAAAAATATTTCTTCCTTGGCGCAATGTGGACAACCATCACCGTAAAAAAAATAAACTTCTAAATTTTGTTCGGCAGAGGATGTGTTTATATAAAAAAATAAAAAAAATAAAGGAACAATTAGTAGATATTTTAATATTTTCATATTAATAATAATTATTTAATTATAGATATATCATAACACCTATTTATTGTTTTTATCAAATAAATGAAAAACAGGAGAATTTTTTCTCCCGTTTTTAATTTGTTTTATCTGCGGATAGATTGAGCAACATCATTTATTCTTTTCATGATGTTGGTTAAATAACGACTAGTTTTGCTTCTGTGGTCGGCAAGGAAGCTGTCGTGTTCTCCTCTGGTTACAACAATAGGGTCAAAGGTGCAAAATTGATCCATCTCACGGAAGGCAATTTCAATATTTTCTTTTCCACCCTTTTCCATAATTTCGGGGTATAGCGCTACCAATGTGTGCAAAAAATCTCGTAAAACCAAAACTACACCTTGGGCATAATATACTCTGTCATCCAAATCCCACCAAGAAATCTGGTTATTGGTTTCAATTACAAGTCCATATGCCTGATCCAGGAAAGAACCTTCAATAATATACATAAGAAGATTATAAATATCGTCCGAACGCAAGTTGTAAGTAGCTTTTCCTGTCTTTAAATTTTCAGTATATTTTTTAACCAAATTAATACCTTTTTCATATTGATCTTCGGCCGAATAGAACCACCATTTATCAGGGCTGTAGTTGAAACACTGGGTGCGCGCCTCCAATAGTGATTCATTTTCTTTATCGGCGTTACCAAATTTGGCAACATTAGTTGCAAAAAATTCAGTAAATTTCAAAGTGGAAAATATTACCCCCCTCTGGCGATTACTGCGGTTGTCGAGCCAGCTCGTAGGCGATATTATCAGGTCATTGGTAGTTAATCCGAAAGTAGAATCCATCTCCCTTTGTAGTTGCTTCGTAATAGCGGTAGCCAGAAGTGTTCCTTTTTCTGTTTCGGTCATTTTAGGATTCACCTTACTTACATCAACTGCCGGCTTAGGAAATCTGGTTTGGTCAACCGCGGAGTATATCCAATCAATCAACTCAACAACTCCAATTAGAATAACCCCTATTATTACAAAGACCACTAAATTTAAAAAGGAATTGCCGATATGTTTTCCCATCCAGCCCGTTTTTTTGGTTTCGGTTTTTGGTTTTGTTTCAGTTGCTGGCACATCCTGACTTTTTTCTTTTTTAAATAGATTAAGCTTCATTTAATCTCTCCTTGTTTTTTGTTGTGATTTGTAATTCAATTTTTTTATTAAAGAATATTTTAGATTAGCATTATTTTAAATTTTTGTCAACGGCACAAATTTAAAATGTCATTTAAAATTTAAAAACCACCCCGATTTAATTTTGGGGTGGTGTTTGATTAATTTTTAAAATTTTTGTGATATCTCTCAAGCTTTTTGTATATTTCAAAATATACAGTATTTACCGGATAAGTGCCGTCTTCTTTCATTTCTCCAATATCTTTTTTCATAAAAATTTGAATAGCATCATAAATGCTTTCTACGGCATAAATATGAAATTCACCATTTTTTACTGCTTTTACAACATCTTCTCTGAGCATGAGATCAATTATGTTGCTTTTGGGGATCATGACACCTTGTTTACCGGTTAAACCACCAAGAGAACAATGATCAAAAAATCCTTCAATTTTCTGATTGACGCCGCCAATAGCCTGCACCTCCCCCTTTTTATTTATGGAGCCGGTAACTGCAATTCCTTGGAAAATTGGGGTATTTGATAAGCTGGAAATAAGAGCAATAAGTTCAGCCAGGGATGCGCTATCTCCGCCTATTTCACCATAACTTTGTTCCATGGAAATACTGGCATTCATAGAAATTGGAAAATTTTGGGCAAATTTTTCATTAAGATATCCGGAGATGTTGGATATAGCTTTGTCATAAAAGCTGTCTGAAAGCTCTGCCTTTTTTTCAATATCTATAATCCCTCTTCGTCCCATTCCACAAGTAACTATAATTTTACATGGTCGGCCAAAAGCATAGTCAGGAATTTGAAAAACAGCCAATCCATTGATTTGCCCCACCTGCATAGTAGTAGTATCAATGAGTATTATTTTTTTTTGGGTGTTTTCCTGCAGCGATTTTTCATCCATATTAGACCTATAAATTCTGGCGTTAATTGCCTGCTTAACATGTTTTGCAGTAATAATTTTTTCTTTATTTCCCGAAGCGTAATAATCAGATTCTACCACCAACTCTCTTATTTTGGAGAAGGCCGTAGTAATTTCTCTGGCGCCGGTCATTCTAATTGCTTCTTCCAGAATAACTGTTACCCCCTTTTTGTCAAAAGGCAGCAAGCTCTCTTTTTTAGTGATTTCTTTTATAAATCTGGCGACATTGATAATATTTTCTTGTTTTAATTCCATGGAGGAATCAAAATAAGCCTTCACTTTAAAAATTTTATCAATATCCCGATCAACTTCATACAAGATCCCAAACTGTCTGGGTTCAACTATGATTATCACTTTTACATTTAGGTCAATGGACTCGGTGAGTGCTTCGGATATCATGCTGTAAGGATCAAACTTTTTTATTTGATGTTTGCCATGAGCTTGTACTCTTTTTATAGTTTGCCATGTTTCTGTGTCAATGTCCTGGAGGTTTATAATTAGATACCCGTCATTAGCCTCATGAATAGCGCCAGCTTTAATCATCATATGATTTATTGACATTTTTTGAGCCAAATCAGTATTTTTTAGTCCGCCAAAAATATTGGAATAATTCGGGGTGTCTGCAAATATAATTGGAGTCTCTCCCTTTTTATTACCAACCAACAGGTTTACTCGATATTTATCAAATTTGTCTTGTGCGGGTATGTGTGTATCGAGATTGTTTGTATGATCGCACTCTTCGAAAAAAAGATCGTCAAAATTTTTTAATATATCCTGAAGCATTAATTTCGTATATTCTGAGATATCTGAATTTTTGTTTTTTGAGAAAACCTCATTATACATTTCTAGTAATTTTTTCGTTTTAAAATTACTTAGGCCGTTTTGAGAGTCGTCGTATATTTTCTGTATATCTTCATATTCTTTCCTAATGATATCTTGTAATTCTTGAATATGTTTTTCTATAGTATTTATTTCATCAGCGCTTTTATAGTCTTTTAAATCTTTTATGCTTATTTGCAGCCCATTGTGTGTAGCGAAAATAACAAATGTGGACATGCCATTATCTAATACTTTTTCAACGGCCAAATTTTTTTTTTGCGCTTCTTCGTAAACTTTATTGGCTATTTCCCCTTCTTTAAGAGATATTGTCTCTTCAGCAATATCTTCCAGAATATTTAACTGAGTCTTTATATTGTCAAGAAAGGTTTCTACAGCCTCTTTAAACTGTTTTCCTGTCCCTGTTTTTAAGAATAAAATTTTTGGTTTCCCGTTTTGATTATTAAAATCATGTACTAGACACATATCTCTGGCATTCTTTTTTTTCTTTTTTGATATTTTCTCTAGAACATTTTTTACGGTCGTAGTTCTTCCCATTTCGTGGTTGCCAATAGCGAGCATATTATAACCCTGCTTTTCAATTTTAGCCCCAAATTCTAAGGCGGTAACAGCGCGGTGCTGGCCAATAATGGCACCATCTAAAGAAGGAAGATCATCCGTGGTTTTAAACAGCAGGCTTTTTAAATCTGGTTGGCACCTCAAATCTTTTGCTTTTAACTCAAAATTAGTTTTACTACTTTTTTCTTTCATAAAACGCTCCTTGAAAAAATGTAAATAAATATTGATTAAATTGTTAATGAACCTTTGATTTTTATTAAAATTATTAAATCAACTTAACATAAACAGCCTATTTTAGCAAGGGTTTATCCGCAAATAAATTTAGTGGCGTATATTAGATATATTCCACAGAAAGTTATAAATATTTTTTATGCCTTCAGTGATTTTTTTATGATTTATTACAGTTAGAAACAACGGAAAGGCCGAAAAATGAACTAAGGAATTATTAATAATCCACATTGAAGAGAAAAAATTAATTTCTTTCGGAAGTTCTCGGATTTCTATGTTTTGGGTTGTCAGTTTTTCCGTTTTAATGTCCTTAAGAGTATTATGGGGAACGAGTGTTTTTGTTTGAATTTGTTTTTTCTTTTTGAGAAGATTGAGATTCCTGATAATGCTTTCACTAAAAACTTTTTCATAATTTCCTATATTGGGAGTATCCATGGTATAAATAATAGATTTTTTTTCCAGGCTAAGAATTGTTTTTTCAATATAATTCTTAATTCCATTCTTAGTATCAATTACCCTAGCTGTAGGAAAAGAAGAATCGCTGTGGTAAAGATCTCCAAGAATTAAACTGAGATCTTTAGCATAATTCATTTTATTTTTAAATATTTCAGAAATTACCTGCGGAGACTCTATCCAATAATATCTCACCCCTTTGTATTGATGAAGGGTGAGAAAATTTTCTTCATACAACTTATCCAAGATACTAATGGTTGTCGTTCTTGGTAGGTCGGCCTTTTTTGCAATTATGGAAGCGCGCGCTTCTCCCAGTTTGGTTAAAGCCAGATAAACTTTAATCTCATTGGGTCTGAAATCAAGCTCTTGCAGGTTTTTTTCTATTTCTTTGTTCATATTTTTTAAATAATTAATAATGAAATAGCTGTTGTCGAATTTTTTCGACAATACTTTACATTAATCTTAACTAAAGCTAGTAAAAATGTCAAACAATTATAATTTTTAGAAATAATTTTATGCAAAATTTTTATAAATAATTAATAATGTAAATAGTTCAATAAATCGCTCTTTACAATTAAATAGGAGAATAAAATGAAAAAATGCCTTAAGTGTTTTAATGTGTCTTTTAAAGAGTTTTCAAATTTTGATGTGTTTTGTAGCCAATGCGGCTCTAAATTAGAAATAAAAAAGAATAAATATAAAGTAACACTTTCGTTTGTTATTGAAATAGATTATGAAAATGATTTGATAATTATTAAAAAAATTAACAATACAACAAAACATTCACATTTTGGTAGACAAAATTATGACGATGATGATGATTGGGGTGAAACGTGGGGAAGATGATAAAAATTGTGATAACCACAAAACAAACTTTGGTTAAGAAAATATTTGTGTAACAAAGAAAAATAAGGAGTAAAAACCATGACAGCTTTATATTTGTTTCCCGGAAGTTTTAGTCCTCCTACCAGGGGGCATCTTCATCTAGTTAAAAAGGCCTTGAAATTTTTGCCGCGAGTAACAATTGTTTGTTCTATTAATGCTGATAAGCCCAATGATTGGTTCGCAGAAGAGGAAAGCATGGACTTGTGGCAGAGTTATGACTTACCAGAGAATGTAAATGTGACTATTTTGGATGAAATAAAAGAAACCGTAAAAAATGCCAAAGATGTGGTTATGATCCGCGGAATCAGGGATAATGATGATGCTGAGCATGAAAAGCAAGTGATGATACAAAATAGCCGCAATTATGGCATCGAACAATTTTTCTATATTTATTCAGACTCTAACTATAAAAATGTTTCATCTTCCAGGGTTCGCAGGCTCGCAGAAAATTTAGAATTAGAAGAACTGTCCAAATTGGTATCACCAATGGTTGTTACTAAGCTTTTGGAAAAAGTTCTTGAGATTAATAATCTATTCTTGGTTGTTGGCCAGCCCGGTTCCGGCAAATCTACATTTTTAAGAGAATTGGCAAGATTAAATAAGAATAATTTATTTATTAATACAGATGATTTCAATAAAAAGTTAAAAAACTTGATAGAAGTTGAATTTTCCGGGCAAGATATAGTGGAGATGGCCTTAAAAAGGGAAGAAGAATTGATTGAGAAAATTAAAGAACCATGGATGAATTTTTTGAAAGAAGAATTGAAACAAGTGCCGGCAGGTAGTAATGTTTTTGTAGAGATTCCGTATGGTATGCAGAAGGAAAAATCCATGTTTCGTTTTGTTGGCGGCAAAGTGCTATGTATTGGCTGCAGTAAAGAAATTTTAAAGAAAAGGGTTAAGGGGCGCGGTACACCAGAACTTCTTCCTTTTATTGACCGCATACCGGATATTTCAGAAACTCGTAATATAGTAAAAGAAAATAAATTGGATTTAATTGTTGTTCATAGTGAATGCAGTAAAAAAAGATTTCTGGAAAAAGCAGAAGAATTTAATCAGACTTTATAGAATTTATTTGTCATTCTGAATGAAGCGCAAGCGCAATGAAGAAGTTCGTGTTTGTTTGTAGGGATGAAATTTTCTGTTTATTTCTATTTTTAATATTTATGTCATGGATCCCGGATTTTCGTTTTGCTACGTCCGGGATGACAAGGGGGAGTGAAAATTTTAGAATGATATTAAGATTGACAGGAGGACAATAATGGACGCTATATTCTTTAAATTATTTTTGGGTCACCTGCTGGGCGATTACGGTTTACAGCCGAAAAAGATGGCATATTTAAAAAGTGATTCCGGTTGGAAAGGTTTCTGGGTATGCACTCTGCATTCTTTGATCTACACACTATGTATCGCTTTGTTCGTTTGGCGTTTTGATCTAATGTTTCTAAGTTTGATATTCTTAACTCATTGGCCTATAGATCGATATTCATTGGCCAGTAAATGGTTAGACTTGATTAAAGGGCGAACCTTTATGGAAGCATATGGGTCAAAAGATCCTTTTCGAGAATTTGATGTCGGATTTACATGTATTGTTTATGAAAGAGTGGATATGATGTTTCATTTTATTCTGATGTATTTGATTATACTTATTTTTTAAATAAGGGAGATCATAAAATGAAAGATATTTTTAAAAATATTATTGTTATGACATTGTTTATTTTTTTGGTAATAATTCTTATTATAATGGAAATCCTTGCAGATAAAGAAGATGATTGCTAAATGAAGGCAGTATGGGGAGATAAAATGGATTTAAAAAAATACGCACAAAAAGTAATACAAAATTTTATTGCAGAACATAAAGAAGAGATAGTTAATCTGGAAAAAGATTTTATAGAGACTGAAAAACTAGAAGATATCTATAATTGGAATGGGTATTTTGAGATTTTTATTGAAAGTGAAGATTCCGGTTTTCGCGGTGATGGTCAAAATATAAGATATCGAAATAAATATCCAGAAGTATTAAAAAATGTTATTAAAGCGGCTTGTCTGGAATTTATAAATAATAATTATGAGACATTGAGTTTAGAAAAAATTATAGATATCCAAGTAATACTGCCTAATGGAACATTTATAAATCTTCCTAAAAAATATTGGAAAAAACAAGTTGAAGAAATAATAAATAATATATATCTTCATAAAGTTTAAATTGTAAAACAGGTTTGTAATAAGCCTGTTTTTTATTTTTTTAAGATTAAAACCTCCCCCTAAAAGGGGGAGGTTTTTGCATAAGAAGGGGCCTGTTTGAGTCCCAGATTTTTATAATCTGAGATTAAGCTCAAGCAGTGCTCTGCTAACATTTTTTGTGCCAGGTAAAAAATGCTTGCAAAGGAAATATATAAAAATATTTCATGTATTAATTGCTTCTTTGTTAACCCATAAAATCCATCCGACAATTATTAATATAAATATAACAAATATTGATGATTGGATTTGCGATTTTTCTTCACTGTCATTTTCATTAAATATTCCTGATTTACTATTCCTATTGTTTATTACAGCATTAATCAAAGAAGAGCTTGCATGACTGCCGTTTTCTATTGTTTTATTAGAAGCTTTTTTTAGCTCTTGTTCGGTGTTTTTTATTAGATTTTCAATGTTATTATAATATAATTCAGATGTTTCATTGGGCAGGATATCTTCTGTAGCAGCAGTTTCACTGATTTGTGGATTTGATGCCCCGATTCTTATGCTGAGCATATTAGACCAAGGGCTTTCTTTGCCATTTAAATTAATAGCAGTAGTATATATCAAGTGATTACCCTTTGTCAAGTCTATAGAAGGAATATAGGCAAAATTAGCAGTTCCTGATTTGTGGTTTACTACAGTAAATTGAGCATGCAGTTTATGGTCTATAAAAACTTTTATCAAACTATCATTTTTGGCAAGCCCCGCGACAATGGGCCTTTTTTCGTTTTTTATTATCTTTATCAGTGTTGGCGCCGGAAAATGCTCTTCAATTGTAAATGTTAAAATATTTGAGATTTTACTTTTGTTTCCTTGTTCGTCTTTAGCCACTGCCCATATCTGATGTTTGCCAATTTTTAAATTTAAAAACGGAAGATAGGAGAAATTAGCAGCCCCTGATTCATGTGTTAAAATATTAGTCTTGCCATTGTATATACCGTCAATATAAATATATACCTCAGTTTTATTGGCAGTTAGTCCGGTAATTGCGGGTTTTGGTTTAGATGTTTTAAGGGAAGCGTCGGGTAGAATAAGTGTTGGAGCCGGAGGAATATTTTTGTTGTTATTAGTATTTTTTTCTGTGTTTGCCTGAGCAATTTTTGGTATCAGTATCAATAGAAAAAAAACTATTATAATCGATTTTCTCGTCATAGTTTCTTCTGGTTCCTCCCCTTTTTATATTATTCGATTATGTATTAGGGTCAAGAGAAACAGTTGAGAGTATTCCCACTCTGCCCTCTTAAGAACTCTTTAAAAGAGTTCACCCCTAACACAATATCTAACATTGTTAATATAAAATAAAAAAAAATATCACACAAGTTTATAACAGGTGTGCATACTGGGGGTAACAAGGTTGATGGTTGTGGAAAAAAATGTGGACAAAATCTGTAAAAGTGATGATTTTTTTAAGTTTTTTAAAAATTTTTATCAAAATAAGTCTTTGTAATGTTTAATGTTGGTTATATTTTTGTTTGGTTCGATATCAATAGCAACTAAGTCTAATCGAAAGTTATCAGTATATAATTTAGTCTGAAAAAAATACATTTTTATAGCCTTTTTTAAATTTTTTATTTTTTTATGATTTATAGCCTCATCTGCCCCGCCAAACTTTAAATTTGTTCGTGTTTTTACTTCTATAAAAACTATTTTTTCTTTAATTCTAGCAACAATATCAATTTCTTTAAAACTAGTTTTAATGTTTCTGTCTAGAATTTCATATCCTTTTTCTTGTAAATATTTACAAGCCAAATCTTCCCCCAGTTTTCCGATTTTTTGATTATGATTCATTGTTTTTTACTTCGCGAATCCACACCACGAATGTGGGATATGCGAATATATTAAAATAAAAAATGTCATTGCGAGCGAAGAAAAACAGTCCCGTGAATATTGTTCATAACAAGATTGTTTCGTTTCGCTAACAACGACAAGAAGGAATGGTTTGTAATCAAATTTAAAAAACTTATGAAATAAATTTTACGGTATATATTTTTTGTATTCGTTTTCTTCTTTCTGTTTTTCAATGATTTGGGGAATTTTGAGGGCAAAACGGACTATAAAAACAATCCAAATCAGCAGTTCTATAAGCCAGAGTAAGAATAAGATTCTTGAAGACAAGAAGGGAATTAATTCATAGGCAAAAAACACTAAAAATAGTCCAATAATAAAATTAACAAAGCAGAAAGAATTTAATTGTTGCCAAATATTATAATACAGCCCTCTTTTTCGGTTTTTTATTAAATGAGAAATAAAGGCAAAAATAGCCAATGTGCAGATAAATATTACTAAAACAAAAAAGGCTTTAGTCTCCATGTTTCCCGGTCTGGAGTTGAGCCAATAATTTAAAGTAAGAAAGTTTGACATAATAAAAAAAATCAAAACGCAAAATGCAAAAATCAAAACTTATAAGCATTCTAGCAGTATTGATTGGATTAATATACTACAAGGTAATATAAATTATAATTTTGTAAAAATCAAGCCGTAATGGCAAGAGCCGGCAAAAAAGTCTTCCTCCAGTTTTAACCCTAGTTTTGGAGCCGCTTTTTTTAGATTTTCTTTTTCTACGCGGGATTCAAGAGGAGGACCGAAAGGAAGTGATATATTTTTCCACTCTACGATTACTAACTTGCCGCCAGGTTTTAAAAGCCTTACTGTTTCACGCAATACCTCTGTTCTTTTTTGTGACTGATAAAGAGTGTTTACCAACAAGGCAATATCTAAAACATTTGGTTCGAGTTTTGTGGCGCCGAACATTTCTAGATCGCTCCATATAGTTTGAATGTTTTTTATATTCTCTTGCTTTATCCTTTTGTTTAGATTATGTAGTATGGTTCGCAATATATCTATCGCATAAACCTTGCCGTCGTTACCAACCATTTCGGATGCTGGAAAAACAAAATGACCAGTTGCTCCGCAACCTAAATCACCCACACTCATCCCACTTTTTACACCCGCCTTATCTAAGATTAACTGAACATCTATTAATTTGTTTCCTCCGGAAATTTTATACATAATAAAATAAATTCTCCGCCTAAGGCGGATCCGCCCTGGGCGGAAAAGCTATTTAATTAACTATCTTTATTATAATTGATTTTTATCCGCTTAACAAGAAAGTGTATTAGTTCACCACATATTGGACAACATAGCCATTATTGATTAAATAATCCACAGGAGTCTCTAAATTTAGCCCCCAATGGAAACGTTT
>MFGN01000036.1 GCA_001780285.1 Candidatus Falkowbacteria bacterium RIFOXYD12_FULL_34_57
TAAAAAAATCAAGAAAATGCAATCATTAACAAAGTAAGATAATATATGCCTCAACCAGAGGCAGTAAAGTTAGATTTTTAAATGTCTAAATGCGGTATTATTGTGCAAGCTTTAACTTTAATATAATGAAATAAAAATTAACCCAAATAGACTAAAAGCTTATAGGTTAAATTTTAATAAAAACTAAAAAATTTTATTATTAAATAATTAATTAATTCAAAGGAAAATACAAATAAGTTACATCTAAATAAGGTCTTATTGATATTTCTGCTTCTGAATATCCACCAGATGTTTGATTAAGTTTTGGATAATCTACAGATTCGTCCAATACATCATGTCCTTCACGAATTCCAAGTTTAGTATATCCCGTCTTTGATATCCATCCAATACCTGTTGCGTTAAGAGGAAAGCTAATATAACTATTAATACCAATATTAGAAAGATCTATTCTGTCAGAATTATCAATCCCTTCAATGGGATTATCTACGCTTCCACAATTATCAAAATCTGCTTTTGTTAACACACTAGTACTTGCTTGTGAAGTTTGAACAACAGTTAAAAAATCTTTATCATCATTATCATAATCTTGTATATGTGTTAAATATATATTTAATTCAGCTGAAATAATTTCTATATCATCTGGCAACAAAGATGTATCAAACGGATAAAAAGCCCTTTGTATTAATGTCCATAAACCAGTTGTCCAAGATGTAACTTGTCCAGCTGTCGCACTAGTATAATTTAATGAATTTCCCATCATAGAATCATGTACACGATCCCATTCATAAGGAACATTATATTGATATTGTACATAACCATCACCTGGTTCTGGATAAAACCGCTCTGTAACCATCACCCGTTCTTTTTGACATTGTAGATCGCAACCATCCCCCTCTGTTAAATTACCATCGTCACACTCCTCCCCTTCTTCTAATTCACCATTACCACACACCGCATTTGGTATAGGCGGACAAAAACCAAAATCAACCGGGTCAAATCCCCATCCAACTATTTTCTCTCTTATATTTTCTACGATTTTCAATAAAATCGCATACCTTTTTTCTGTCAAATAATCTTTTATTTTGTTTTGTTTTTCAATTCCACAATTTTGGAATTTATTATTGTTGCCTCCCCTGCCCTGTTCACATGCATAAACAAAAACAACCGGGAAAATAAAGATAAATAGCAGAACAGTAACCGCTATCATCTGTAAACTTTTATTCATAAGTTTATAATAAATTAATAATAATCTTTTTGTTATAAAATCATTATAACAAATACTACATAAAAAAAAGATAAAAAAAAGATAAAATTTTTATAAAAATTTTATAAAGATTCTGCCTCTATAAACAAAAAAACCTGAAAGGCTTTTTGAGGTCTCCGCCGGAGGAGGAGGTATGGTGAATAATGAAATATCTAACATTAAACACTTTTGCTCTTGATAAATAGTAAAAAACAATCCCCCCTCGGGAGATCCCCCACAAGATGAAGCCATATAACAGCTATGGGGTTAGGGGGAAAATTACTATACGATAACAAAAGTGAATCAAAATGATTCACTTTTTAAATCCCGCCCCACCATCCCCGGCTTTCCATAATTTTTATTTTTGCCGCGAATAATTTTCCCAAATATCCTTAAAATTTTCATCATTCACCAAGGTGTTGAATGTTCCTTCTGCTATAATTTTTCCTTTATTAAAAATATAAACATAATCAAAAAATCGCAGTAAATGCAACCTGTGAATTGCGGAAAGAATGGTCTTGTCCGGATAATATTCAAATATGTTTTTATAAATCTTAAGTTCATTCTCACTATCTACACTGCTGGTGGGTTCGTCTAAAAGTAAAAATTCATAACCCCTTGCCATAAGCAGTCCGCGCGCCAAAGCCAATCTTTGCTTCTCCCCCCCGCTCAGCGATACCCCCTTTTCCAATACATTGGTTTTGAGTCCTTTTTTGAGTTTATGGACAACATTTTCAAACCTGGCAATGCGCATTACCTCTTCCACTAATTCAGGTGTTGCCTTGGTACCCATGGTGATATTGTCTAAAATAGTAGAATTAAATACTTCCGGGTCTTGCGGAATCAATGCAGTATGCTCGTATAAATGGCGCATCCCCTTTTCCAGTCTCCGACCGTCGCAATATATCTTTACCTCATCGGTATAATGCAAACCGCGGATTAAAGAAAGAACTGTACTCTTACCGGATCCCGATTCTCCCACCAGGGCGATTCTTTGCCCTCTTCCTATGCTTATATCAATATTTTCTAAATTATTTTTAATAAATTTTTTATTTTCTTTTTTCTTATATTTATATCGAAAAGACAACTCTCTGATTTGGATAGATTGCCATTCTTGAGGAAGATAATATCTTTTATTCTTTACCATTATTTTTTCATGAGCTTCAATAATAATTTCTGCCGCCCTGACCGCAGTATCTTCCTGTACTATCTCTCCATATCGCAGGGCAAAAGTAAAGAAAAAATTACCCATATTACTTAAATACCGATATAAAATAAAAAGCGTCCCTAGGACAATTACTCCTTGTTTAGTATAAGAATTATAAGCATTCCAAATTAAGGCCAATGAAATAGTCATAGAAACATAGAAACTAATCAAAAACCAGCGAAATTCATCCACTCTTCTGTTTTTTATAAAAATATTAAAGGGAATTGAGGATCTTTTTTCTATTTCATTTGAAACTCTCTGTTTCAATCTGAGGGTAATGATCGTAATAATATTACTAATATAATCATGAACCGCCGAAGCTAGATAATTCTCCAGCTCAAAAACTTTTTGATAACCCCTTCTTAAATAATTATCAAATTTAAGTGATGTCCAAACTGCAAACAAAGAAATAAGTACAGCGCCTAAAGCTATCCGCCAATCAAATAATATTAAAATAATTATAGACCCTACAAGTCTTACTGAATTCTGAACAGCTATAAAAATTCTTCTGCTAAAAGTATATAAATTTTCGGAAGATTTGTTTACTTTGTCTATCGTGTCTCCGGAATGATGGTCTTTGTGCCAGCGGGCTGGCAAATCCATTATGCGGTCAAACATCTCCTGTTTGTATTTTTTGCGGACCAAGAATGCGTTTTTAAATTCCATAACCCTGGATGTACCGTGAAAAATCCAAAAACCTATGGTTATTAAAACAAGGAGCAACAAATTATAAATAATATCTTTAAGCAGATTCGGATCATCAGATGAAATCTGTACAGAATTAAAAACCCGCCCGATTACAATCGGTTCCAATAAAATAATAATGTTGGCTATTACTGAAAACAAGATAAAAATAATATAAAGCCTCTTTGTCTGTGAATATTTCCAAGAATACCAAAATAAATTAATTACCGGATTTTTCCTTAAATTCATACAAACTTAATAATTATTATACTCTTTATTATATTATCAATTAATATTTTGATGATACACCTCGGGCGAAAGACTTCGCTCCCATTCCCACGGTGAATTATATAAACCCACCACCACATGTCCTTTTTCTTTGAGTTTCAACCAAATCATCTGGTTGGTAGAGCAGTTCAAAACATCGTGGCACACCAATATTATTCTACTGCTGGGCGGTATTCCATCCAATATCTTATCAATCTCATTAGTTGTCATTTCATAATTCACATAAAAATCAAATCCTTTGATATAAAGGTTAGAACTAACCACAAAAGTATTATCTTTTTCTTTTTCTCCTAGTACATCCTCTGTGCTCATGACTTTTACACTTTTTGCGGTAATTTCATTTTTAGAAAAATACCCTTCTGTAAAATCCTTCCACCCAGCAAGTCCCTCTTTTAGATAAAAAGCTAAAATATTTTTGCTGCGCAAAAATCGAACCGCATCTTCACTTCTAAGATTGCCGTATCCGCAAAAAATATAAACATACTTATCCGTGGGAAGCTCCAACCATCTACCCGTCATCAAGTCCGCCATTCTAATCCGAGCTATATTCGGCGCATTCTTTATATCATCATCTCCACCCAATCCATATTCAAATTCTTCCCGTATATCAACCACTACATAATCATCCCTCTTACTTTTAATAATACTTTCAAAATCTTTATTGTCAACGGCCAAATCCTCGACATAATTCCTCTTATAAAAATCATTTGTCATTACACTTCCCCTTTCCGTAAAAACAGCATAAGCATCGGATATTTCCTTGGGGCTGCCATCTTCTTTTAATGACAAATTTAACAGAACATCATATTTTTGAAATTTATCCCCCTTATACAAAACCAATTCCAGTGATGATCGCGTATCATCTATCCGCACAATATTATTGAACTCAATTTTAGATATCTGCGAATAATACTCCCTATATTCTTCAAATTTAATTTTTTTGTCAGAGAGGGTATAGGCAAATTCATATTCCCCTTCATTGATTTTGGCATAATAATTATAAATAAATTTTATCACATCGTCATTTTTTTGCTCGCCCATACTGGAGCCAAAATAATTTGATAAATAAGCGAACCTATTATTTACTTTTCCAAATTTTATATTTATCCGGCCACTAAAATCGTTATCGGATGATTTCCCGAAACATTCAGACTCTGTCAACCATTTATCGTATTCTACCTCCTGTTTGTATTCATTATAAAAAAAGACGACTGCAACCGACAGGCAAAAAATTATCAACACTGCAAATAATACGAAAAATAATCCAGCAACATGGCCTATTTTTTTCTTAAAAAATTTCTTCCTGAAATACAAAAAAACAATACCAAAAGATGATGAAAGCAAGGTGAATACTAAGGAAAAAATATAAAAAATCTGACTTCCGATATCAAAAATAAAATTAGGCGGCAAAACAGCGTGCACAGGTCTTGCACCACCAATAATAACCGCTAAAAAAATAATGCAAAAAAAATACAATCTTATTTCCATATTATTTTCTTGAAAAAATCCTATCTTTATTATATCATAATTTCGTAATCTCGCCCGTATCCCCATCCATTCTTATCTTGTCCCCGATCTTTACAGCGCTCTTATCCAAAGAAAAACCAACTACAACGGGGATGCTTCTTTCGCGAGCCAAAATCGCCAAGTGGGACAACAAGCTGCCGTTATTGGATAAAATCCCGCCAATCCTATTAAAATATCTTGCTAAATCCGGCGACAATACCTCTGTATACAATATAGCCTTTTTATCTCCCTCCTTCTCTTTTTCTATTTTTTCCGATGTCCACAGAACACCCTCTGCTAAACCGGAAGAAACGCCGCATGTCTCGAATTTTCCGGCGACAATAGATGATGTTATGGTTTTAGGGAAGATGAAATGATTATATTTTTTATAATCTTCCCTGCGTCCTACGAAGGTTTCCTCGTTAATTTTATCTTGCAACACATCTTTCATGGAAGAAAAATATATATCGCGTTTATTTTGAAATTTATTTTTTTCCGCTAAAACCAATAATATTCTTCTAATGATGTTAATATTCTTTACCGTCAGCCATCGCCCCAATTCTCGTAGGCGGTGAAAAATAACGACTCCTTTAATCTTATCTTTTAAAAAATATTTTTTATAATCCGGAACGCTATTCCACCAAACTATTAATTCCCGATCTTCTTTTTTCTCATCATTATAGGCGGCAACAAATTCGGACTCATCTATCATGTCTAATGAATTGCCTTTTAATCCTGCTGGAATTTGCATATTATATTTATCCGACACGGAAAAAATAGAATTACTGCCGATAATTTTCAAAAAGCTAAAAGGCTCTTTTTTTATCATTGATTCTAATCTCTTTATAGAAATACCAGATAATAAATTAATCTCAAAAACTAACTCATAATCAATTAGAAAATTTTTAATAGCAGTTCTTAAATCTGTTATGCTTTGATTATCTTCTATTTTAATCTTTAACTTGTTAAACAGTATTTTATGGTTAACACCCCTAATCATATTAAGAAAAAATAAATTCTTTATGGTTGCTAAACTCCTTGAAAATCTACTAAATCTTGGCAAAAAATACTTATTTTTAAAATAAGTATATGCCGGCAACAAGCTAATTATCTCTTTTTCCTTATCAACATACAACTCGTTGCCGATAATTTTTAAAAAATCCGTATTCTGATAATCAATTCCATATTTTTTATACACTCTGTCTACGGGACCATTTTCCATATAAATGGAGCGTAAAATATCAAAAGTAAAATTTGTCGGTCTGGGGGAGGTTTCCGAAACTTCAGTCTTGGCAAAATAATATTTTTCTTTTTGCGAAAAATTTTTTTCTAAAAAAATAATTTGTTCATATTGTTTATCAGAGATAGTGCTTATCGGTCTTGTTTGTAATAAATAGAATTTATTGTCCCGAATACACCATTCAATATCTTGGGGGAATTCATATTCTTTTTCTATTTTCTTAAATTTTTCAATAATATTATTTGCTATAAATTCTTCCGGCAGATCTTTTGGAAAAATATCATGCCAATAAAATGATATTCTGCGAGGTTTTGTTTCTCCTCCGACTATTTTTTCTCCGGTACAATATGCATATTCAACCACCATCTCCCTTCCGCCTTTTGGATCCCTGGTAAATGTTACGCCCGAAATATTTGGGAGAATATATTTCTGGATAATAACAGAAAATTTTTTCAAATCACCGCGGGCCTCTGCCTGCTTCAAAACTTCATAAACAGCATATTCTAATTTATTTTTGGTAATATTTATTTTTGTTAAAAATTTACCGGCCAAAGATTCATTCTTGCCATCCTCAATCAAAGCACTTGATCTTACGGCATAACTCTTATATTGAGTATTTTTTATAATCTCATTCACGACTTGATCTCTAAATTTTTTGTCCAGAAACAATCTTTTAGAAATAGTGGCGGGCAAAGCCACAAACTCAGGAACACAAAAACCAAAATCAACACCTCTTTTTAAATTAAGAGTCTTATTGCCCAAAAATTTCCGATATCTAATAATTTCCCCGGATTGAATAACATTATTTTCCATATTTAATTTAAAAATCATTCCAAATTTTTAATCCATCTGTTAAATATATTATAAATCTCTTTTAAATGACCCTCTTCCTTAAATGTGTGGGAAGCTCCTTTTATAATATGTAATTCTCTGTTTGGTAATTTATCAAAAAACATTTTTTGATGACTGGGGGGTGTACATTCATCTTTTTCACCCACCATCAACAAAACGGGCATTTTTAAATTATCTATATTATCTATTAAACTGTACCTTTTTGCATCTTCTACAAAATCATATTTTAATTTTTTTATCACCCCTGATCTGGAAGAACTAATTTCTATATCCCAACCGGTTTCTTTCCATTGATTCATTCTTTCTTCTCCCCAAGTTTCAAAAATATGCTCACCTGAAATTACAGCAGATATTGGGGCTAATCCTTTTATTTTTTCAGGATATTTTTCAGCAAATAAAGAAATACTCATTCCGCCCACGCTATGCCCTGCCAAAACAAATGGTTCTTGATAAAAGTCCTCTTTGCTTGCCCATTTTATTACATCCTCTAGGTCTTCATAATAGTTAGTAATTGTAGCATCTTCAAAATTACCCTCACTATCTGAAAAAGTATTTCTGGTATCAAATGTTATTACTGTATAATTATTATCTATAAAAACTTTGGCAAAAGTCTTTATTTGTTCTTGTTCCTTAAAACCGCTTAATCCATGCATAACAAAAGCTAAACCTCTTTGATTATTTGCTTTTTCAATTGTAATAACAATATTCTTGTTATCCCTGTTTCTTATTTTTAATTCTTGCATAATTATTATTGTTTAAATAATTATTTTATAATTATACCCATATTATATCATAAACCATATCAGTTTAATAAAGAACCCCCTCTATATGTTTTCTTTTTCTGTATTTTAATATTCTTCCCCTTTTTATCTTGCTCATGTGCAGGTTCTCATCCTGTCAAATGCTCAAACAAAAAAATTCCCTCAATCGGGAATCTTTGTATTTGTGCACTCGGCAGCCTGCCTATCGGCAGTCAGGGAATCTCCGCCAAAGGCGGATCAGTTCTTTTTTATTTAAATTATTATGAACTGAGAAGGGGCGAAAGCCCCACCCCCTCATTAAGTACACTCTTACTTCTTAATAAGTTTTACTATATTTAAATGTTTCAAGTTTTGATTGCCTTGCTCATGTGCAAGTTCTCATCCTGTCAAATGCTCAAACAAAAAAATTCCCTCAATCGGGAATCTTTGTATTTGTGCACTCGGCAGGAATCGAACCTGCATTACAAGATCCGCAATCTTGCGTCCTATCCGTTGAACGACGAGTGCTATTCTGATTATTTTACAATCTAAATAAACTAGCAAGTTCCTCTGATAATGGTCGATTTGTTCTTTCTAGGTCTTCCGGTAAATATTTTAGCAAACTTTCTCTAATTGTCAAAGGATCCATATTTTCAAGGGATATAGAAAGCCTAGGACGCAAAACATTTTTAAATTCAAAATACAAATTTTTAACATTTAAATGTGGTTTATAAACAATAGAAAAATCCTTTAATTCATCATATTCATAAAAACCTTTTCCAACCCCCACCCCAATACTGGTAATATTTATATTTATTTTTTCTCCACTTTTACCGTCTGTTAAAACAATAATCAAAGATGTAATAATAATAATTACAGCAAATAAAAAATTAGCGGTCATAAAAGAAAATAACAGCATTAACAGGGCAAATGATATAGCAACAATATACCACCTTTTAGTTCTCTCTCTTATTTTTAGTTCATCAATCTCCCACTCAAACAATGTTTTTCCTAAATAATTAGCATAATTATTGGTGTTAATGCTGGTATTGGTATTTTTTTGCATATGGTTTGACAAATTAGTTTGTTTCTTATATATTTATTATAGCAAATTTATAACAATTCTAAAAGAATGTGATTTTAAGCTGTTTAAACTAAAATTATATCATAAAACAGGGAGAGGTGCCTGAGAGGCTTAAAGGAGCATCCTGCTAAGATGTTGACCCTTCACGGGGTCCGAGGGTTCGAATCCCTCCCTCTCCGCATATAATAGACAGAGTTTCATACTCTGTTTTTTATTTTATATTTGGGAAGAAAAAGACTTTTTCATTGGTTATTCTGTTTTTGAGTTTTATTTCTTTGTACTATTATTTAAAACCACTCAAATACTTAAAAATTAAAAAACCTCGCTTTATAACGAGGTTTAATGGTTTTAATAACTGTTTTTGTATCTTTCTTTTATTTCTTTCATAGAAAAATGATGGTTCTGTGTACCATACTGTTCTACGGCATAAGCAGATGCCACTCCGGCGAAACGACCAGTTCTGGATAGATCCCATCCTTCTATCAGACCCTTAATAAATCCGGCGCGATATGCATCTCCTGCTCCGGTCGGATCTAATACTTTATCAACCTTTGCACAAGGAAGTATAAACACTCTATCTTTTGTAGCTATTTCTGAACCATGAGATCCTTTGGTGCATACAAAAATATCAGTCATGCTTAATAAACTCTTAAGATTTCCTCCTATTTCTCTCATAATCACAAAATACTCATATTCATTACAAATCAACATTCTAGAACCGCTAATTGCTTTTTTTAAATCATCACGATTCATAGATCCAACAGCCTGTCCAGGATCAAAAATATAAGAGACGCCTAATTCTTGGCACAATTCAACATATCTCATCATTCTAGGATAATAATCAGGAGAAATAATCATCAATTCAACATTTTTTACATCTCTTAAAATATCACAATATTGCACGTCGCGCGATCCATGAAAAAAGAAAGTAATCTGATTATTGTTCCTGTCGGTATTTATATTGGCAACAGCAGTTACACAATCAAAAAAACGACCCAGCTTAGAAATATCAACATTGCTTTTATTCAGCCATTCTTCATATTTTTGAAAATCATATCCCACACAACCAAGAAGAATCGGCTTAAACCCCAAAAGCGAGAGATTATAGGCAATATTTCCGCCTGTCCCGCCAAAATCTTCTTTTACGCTTCGAACACCAAAAGCCACATTTAATTTATGAATTTTATCGGGCAAAATTTTTTCTTCAAAAGCTGCGCTTAAATTGTTGATACGATCATAAGCGACAGAACCAGCAACCACAATCTTTCCTTTCATGCTTATTTCTCCTATAATTGTTGTTAAAATTAAAATAAAATGAACTAATAATAAAAAACTTTATCATTAAATTGAGGACTAGTCAAATACAAAAAATCATCAAAACTAATTGATGATTTTTTATTTTTGTATAGGAATTTTCCCCCCTAACCCCATATCTGTTATATGGCTTCATCTTGTGGGGGATCTCCCGAAGGGGGATTATTTTTTACTATTTATCAAGAGTAAAAGTGTTTAATATTAGATATTCCATTATTTACTACGCCCCTGGATTAATAATTTTCTTTCAAATCAATCTGTATTTTATCTTTTAATTCTTCCATCTTTTTCTTGATATCTTCAGTATCCTCTGCGAATATTGGTAAAAGTTCTTTTAAATAATCTTCAATCCTTCCAATTGCCTTCATTTTATCTTCTTGAGATAATTTATCATAATTATCATTTATAGCTTTGTATTGATTCTGAGCCGCGCTAATTAATTTCTGTTCCGCCACCCTTTCTTGTTCGCTGCTTTCTTCTATTTTATATTCTCTTAATTCTTTTGATCCCTGTAATCTATCTGTAGCTGTATCAAGTTTTTCTTTTGCTACCTTTAAAGCCGCTTCCCGTTCTTCCGGACTCTTGGATTTATCTTCTAAAATTTCCCTCTTTTCTTCCCCTATTAATGAAAATTTTTCTTTGGACATATATTTTTATTAATATTTAATTTAAAATTTTATTGCATAGCAATACCAAAACTTTCAACTTTTCAGTTAACCATTAAAATGATAAATAACTGATCCGCCTCGCTGTGCCCGCCTTGGAATGGGGGCGGAATAAACTTTTAACCAAAACCTATGTTCCAATATTCCATGACTCCAGATATTTTTTCTGTTCTTTAGTAAGAGTATCAATAGTAATACCCATGGATTGCAATTTTAGCCTGGCAACATCGTTTTCTATCTTGTCGGGTACATTATAAACCTTATTTTCCAGTTTTTTATAATTCTTAACGGCAAATTCAGTAGCTAGCGCCTGTGTGGCAAAGCTCATATCCATCACCGATGCAGGATGACCTTCGGCGGCGGCTAAATTTATTAGGCGCCCTTCTCCCAGCACATAAATACTCTTCTTACCGACCCGATATTCATCTACAAAGTTCCTTACATTCTTTATAACCTTATTAGACATTTTTTTCAATGCCGGAATGTCAATCTCTACATCAAAATGTCCGGAATTACACACAAACGCTCCGTTTTTCATAACACGAAAATGCTCTTTCCTTAATATACTCATATTACCGGTCAGCGTGCAGAAAAGATCGCCAATCCGAGCGGCGTCAATCATTGGCATAACATTAAAACCGTCCATCGCGGCTTCCAGAGCCTTAATCTTGTCTATTTCTGTAACAACCACCTTGGCGCCCATGCCACGAGCACGCATTGCAAAACCGCGCCCACACCAACCATAGCCGGCGACCACTACGGTTTTTCCGGCTAAAAGAATATCTGTCGCCCGGATAATGCCGTCAATCGTAGATTGGCCGGTACCATAACGGTTGTCAAACATATTTTTGGTTTTGGCATCATTTACTGCTACCACTGGCAAGAGGAGCCTGTTTTCCCTCTCTAATGACTTCAGGCGAATCACTCCGGTTGTAGTCTCTTCCATGCTGGCCAGTACGCTTTTGGCCCATGATATATACTTGGTGTGCAGAAGAGAAATTAAATCAGCACCATCATCCATAGTAACTACAGGTTTATGCTTTAAGGCTATATGCAAATGTTTATAATAAGAATCTTTATTCTCACCACAAACAGCATAAGTGGGTACACCATAATATTTCACAAGAGCTGCAGCTACATCATCCTGAGTAGACAAAGGATTGGATGCCACCAAAACAATATCCGCTCCGCCGGCTTTCAGCACGCGCGCCAAATTGGCCGTCTCTGCCGTAACATGCAGACAAGCTGACATTCTTTTACCTTTTAATGGTTTATTTTTTGCAAATTTTTCATAGACCTGCTGTAAAACCGGCATATCATGATAGGCCCATTCAATGCGCTTTTTTCCCCCTTCGGCTAATTTAAAATTTTTTACATCATATTTCATAACTCATAACTCATAACTCATAACTCGTAACTCTTTACGTAATTCATGAATTACTTTTAAAATTATTTATCATTTGTCATCCTGAACTCGATTCATGATCCACACAGTAAAACTAATTTAAAACATCATGGATTCTGAATCAAGTTCAGAATGACAATAAATTTATATTACTATTTTATCTTTATAATTTTCTTTATACCTTCTCTGCAATGATTTTTTCGTAAACCGATGTGTTTGTGTACCGTATTTCTCTACAGTATACACGGATATAAGCCCTGCAAGTCTCCCTGTTTTTTCAAGCGGCCACCCCTCAATCAACCCCTTAATTAATCCGGCGCGATAAGCATCGCCCGCCCCTGTTGGGTCTGATGTATTTTTAGGCTTTGCCGGCGGAATCTTTACAACCTTTCCTTTGGTGAAAATCTCCGAACCCTTGCTACCCTTGGTAATTACCAGTATTTTAACCATATTGATAAATTTTTTCATATTTATTTTTGTTTTATTAATAATCATTTGCGCTTCATAATCATTACAAACCACGGACATGGCGCTTTTTATAGCCAATAAAATATCTTGGGGCCTAAGTGATGTGAGCTGCTGTCCCGGATCAAAGATGTATGGAATTTTTAATTTTTTATAAGCTTTCACATAAGCTATCATTCTTTTTTCATAGTCAGGGGCAATAATCGCCAAATCAACATTTTTAATTTTTTCTACAATCTTCGTATAATCCGTATCCAGAGACCCTGGATAAAATCCTGTAATCTGATTATCGTCACTGTCGGTAATAATATAGGCGCTGGCTGTTCTTTCTTTTTTAAACTGTTTTACTTTGGAAATATCAATATTATTTTTTTTCAGCCATTCTTTGTATTGAGAAAAATCTTCACCCACACAACCCAAAAGTACCGGCTTTATACCCAGAAGTGAAAGGTTATAAGCAATATTCCCGGCCGTACCACCGAAACCTTCATCTATTTTTTGAATATAAAAAGCTACATTAAGCATGTGAATCTTATCCGGCAAGATATGATCTTTAAAAAATCCAGGAAAATTCATAATTCGATCATAAGCAATTGAACCTGATACTAATATTTTTTTCATAAATATGATGCCAATATGCGAATTTTGTGCCAATCCGCTAATTGCTAATACTATTAAATTTCCCTTCTGTTTAATGCTAATTTTCTATCGAAGATAAAAAATCCCTCACTCCCTCAAAATATTCATCATAAGATAAAATCAAATCTGTATTGTGATCTCCTTTCTCTAATTTTAAAAATTCTTTCGGCTCTTGTGCTTTTTTATAAAGCATTTCGCTTTCACTAAAGGGAATTATATCATCTTTTTTACTGTGGGTAAACAAAATAGGACGCTTAACATTCTGGATTTTTTCTCCACTCTCAAATTTAAACTTAAGAAGTTGTTTGATTGGTAAAAATGGAAAATGCTTTTCTCCTATATTAGCTAAAGAAAAAAAAGATGATTCTATTATTAAAGCATGAATATCTTTGCCTTGCGCAAGATAAACAGCAATCGCTCCCCCTATACTGCGCCCCCAGAGAATAATATCTTCCGGAATAATATTTTTTTCTTTAGTCAAAAAATACCATCCGGCTTCGCTGTCAATATATAAATCATTTTCCCTCTTAATCTTGCCTGAACTTTTCCCATATCCCCGATAATCAATCATTAAAGCATTAAGCTCCAATCTCTTAAAAATATCTAATCGGAAATTTCGATCAGTTAAATTACCGGCATTACCATGAAAGAAAAGAACTGTTTTACTAGCTCCTTCCCGCTTCATCCACCAGCCGTGCAAAATCTCTCCATCCTGAGTTTTTATAAAAACCTCCTCTATATCAAAGCCAATCGGCGGGGGGGCATAATCATTAGTCGGATAAAAAATAATATTTTTTTGAAAAACAAAATAATAAACAACTATTACCAGATACACTCCTAAAAATATAAAGAAGGTGGATTTGAAATATCTCATAATTTATCTATTTCAATCCTAAATGTTTTTCAATCTCTTTTCTGATTGACCAAATTTTATAAGCGGTATAAATAAGCGTGCAAGCCATGGCAAGCACAAATACTCCAACTAAAACCCGCAAAGTAATCGGATACCACATTATTAAAATACTGAGCACAATCAATAAAATTCCAGAAAAAGAAAATGACCAAATAATACCATTAATTTTCCTATTAATTTTTTTTACTAAATTATTCATATATTTTTATCTCCTCCCTTTGTTATTCTGTGCTTGATTCAGAATCCATACAGTAAAACTTAAAGGTCAAAGTAAAACACTGTACTTTGACTTCATGGAATGAATCCCGGATCTCCGCTCCGCTTCGTCCGGGATGACAGAGTGGAGAGGAAAAAATAACAAAGAAAAAATTATATTAAAATTATTTAATTACAAAACCCCAAATCACATTTTAAATTATTTTCACATTCATAATCGCTTTCTTCTTGGTTGCAACAGGGATTATTGGCTTTACCACAAGGAATACAAGAATTGTTATTCAATAAATTTCCCACATTGCATACCGGCTGCGTAGCACATGGCCTATTTCCAGCTGTTCCGCAAATCTCGCAAATATTATTTGCGCACTCTAAATTTTTCTCTTTCTCTTTTGAGCATGGATCTTCTTCCACGCAGCAAACTCCCCCCTCAACTCCGCATGGTCTGCACACTCCACCAGAACAAAGCAAATCCCCCTCGCAACTATTATTGCCGCAACAAAACTCTCCGTCTTTTCCGCAAGATATGCAAGACCCCTCAAGACAAACCAACCCCTCATTACAAGATAAGTTGTCACTACAGCAAAATTTATTTAACTCTCCGCACACACATTCTTCGGCGCAATATGTTTTTTTATCGTTAGTCGGATTTACGCAGCACACTTGTCCATACTTACATTTTGGGTCGCTCGCGCAACAAATAAGTCCGTCTACCCCGCATTCTTCCGCTATCAAAACCTCATCTTCCCAATCAGCCACCTCCTTAACCTGTCTGGATAAACATCCCGTCAAAACGAATATAGAGATAAACAAAAAAAATATATATTTCATACAATTAACATTTAATATTTAACTTTCAACTTTATAAACTTTTCAATCATCCAATAACTTAACTTTGATTGGTTCACCTAGGACATAATAATTTGAAGCTAGTGTTAACTATTTCTTTAATTTTACAACTTTTTCATTGCAAAGGCAAATTGACAAATTACTTAACAAACTATAAAATAAAACAAATTGAACCTTAATATCAAAATTCAAAAAGGAGAAAAAAATGAACCCATGGTTTAAAGAGTTAAAAAAGGCTTATGAAATACAAAATTTTAAATGCGTATCAATTAACGAAGAAAAAATCAAAGAATTTGCCCATAAACTAGCTAAACAAAAGATGGAACTCCCTAACTGGCGCAATGAATTATGGCCAGAAGACGATAAATTTATCCAATTTATAGGAATTTCCACATCTATCAATGCTTGTTATAGCGCTCCTGTCTCATCTCAAAAATTTACCAAACACTGGGCAAAGTATAACAAGGATTATAGCGGGTCTAACGGCCTAAACGCCTGCTTTATGAGGCTGCTGGGACACAATGACTTAATTATGGATCCTGAGTTTCTATCCACCATAAGCATGGATACTATGAAATTTATTTTTTCAGGAACATCAGAGCTTCCCCTGCTGCAAAGAAGATTAAATATACTTAGGTCTGTCGGAAAAATATTGCTTGAAAAATATGACGGTCATTTTCGGAACCTTTTTGAACAAGCGGATTATAAATGTTTTGATAACGGCAACGGCATCTGCGAAAGACTGGTTCGCGATTTTCCCTGGGCTTATAACGATATGCGCCCCATTAACTGCCAGCTCTTTCCGTTTCATAAAAAAGCATTATTAGTAGCGCTTTGCTACCATGGTCGCGCGCAAGATTCTGAAATATTAAAACCTTTAAAAGACGCTCACCGCCTAAGTCCCATAGTTGATTATCAGATACCTAAATTGTTTTCCGAATTGGGAATACTGGAATATACAGAAGCTTTAAAAAATTGGATAACAAGTCGGTTGGAACTTCCGGCATACTCCGGCGGAGAAACAGCTATCAGGCTTTTTACGGCCATCGCTTGGGAAAAAATAATGAAAGAAGTAAATAATATCAAAAGGGCTCAAAAGAAAAAAATGCTAACTATGGCAGAATTAGACTATCTTTTCTGGCTTACCGGCCACGAACTAACAACAGTGGAACACCACCGAACACTAACTACTGACTATTAAGGGTTAAAAAATGAAAGTTTCATTAATTATTTTATCAATATTATTACTTCTTGCTCTTTTGGTATTTTTATCATTTTGGGGCGGATGGATAGAAGTAAAAAAATAGTTACAAAAAAATAACCGATATCCATGATTTAAACATAAAAATAGGAGAGACTATTAATATCCAGGATGGCGGCTGGAGAATTATATCTTCCAACTTAAGTTTACAATATTGTGCTCCCGAAAATTATGCAGTATCTACACGCAATGAATTTAAAATTAACATAAGTAAAATAGATATATTTAATAATGAACCACATTTAAAAATGATTACAAATTTTTCATCGGACACAAAAAAAATAACTATTGAATCACACGAATTCGCAGTTGAGGGCTTGTGGAGCAAAGGTATTAATGATAAAAAATTTGGTGACCTTCAACTTAGATATTTAGGTAAAAAATAATTTAAAAACCAAAAATCCGTTCAACAAGTGAACGGATTTTTTATATTACTTAATACTTAACACTAGCTAATGTATACTAATTTTCCTGAAAGGAAAATTATATTCCCCTCGCCTCGCCCTGATCTCCTGCCTCTATTTTTCTCCATGATAAACGCCTCTTAATTGAATTCCAAAAATCAAATAATTCCTCGCTTCGAAGCATGAAACAAAAAGCGACAAAAACTAACATTCCAGCAATACCGGAAACAAGACCCTGGGTTAATACTCCCCAAAATCTAGTCATATCAATAAATGGCCAAATCAAAAGCTTCATTCCCTGTACAGCCAATCCACAGGCAATGGCAGAAATTGAAAACTTAACTGCGGAAACAAGTATACGATATTCATCCATACCACCAATCTCCGCATGAAGCATAATCCAAAGCAAAATAAAATTTATAATACTAGAAATAGAAAAAGCTAAAGCGAGTCCTGACACGCCAAATCTGTCTGAAAAAAACAAAGAAAGGACAACATTAACACCAGCACTAAAAAGACCAACAAAAAATGGCGTTTTAGCATTATGCCGCGCATAAAATATTCTTACCAAAAGAGGAAGGCTGGCTTGCGCAAAAAGTGAAACCGAAAAAAATCCAAGCGTATCTATGGTAAGCACTGTGTCTTCCCAGCCAAACTCTCCGGCTCCATAAATTACTCTCACAATTTGTGCGCGTAAAGTTAATAATAAAACCGTAGCCGGCACAATAAAAAATAGAATTTGCCTGAAAACAGAAGAAAACTCCCGCGTTAATCTTTTTCGATCAAAGGCTACACTAGAAAGAGTTGGAAAAGCCGCAATCGCAAATGAAATTCCAAAAACTCCTATCGGAAGAGATTGGAGATCATTGGCAAAATTAAAAACGGTTAAAGAGCCGCTTGCGAGTGTTGAGGCAATAATTGTAATTACTATTAAATTAATTTGTGAAATAGCCAAACTCATTATTCTCGGTACCATCATTACAAAAATATTTCTAATATTTTTGTCGCGCCAAGGAATAAAGAATCTTAGTCTGTATCTAAAACCTAAAATTAAAACCATTGGCAATTGAATCAACATGTGCATTAGTGCTCCGAGCACCACTCCATATGCGAGCCCGCGAATTCCCCACTCCGGCACAAAATACAGGGCACCGATAATAATCCCGATATTATACATAATCGGCGCCAAAGAATATACAAAAAATCTCTTAAAAGATTGTAAAATACCTCCCAGAACACTGGATATGCCTAAAAATATCGGAGATAAAAACATAATTCGCGTAAGCCCTGCTGTAAGTTTCTGTTTTTCTGCATCAAATCCGGGAACAATAAATTTAATAAACAGGGGGGCAAATAATATTCCTGCCAAAGACAATACTAATACACCAAGACCAATGATGTTTAAAATATCACTAGAAAATTCCCAAGCTTTTTTATTTGTAAAAAATTGACATCGCTTGCAATCATAATCTTTGATTAATTTAGTAAGTATTGGAATAAATCCGGCAGATAACGCCCCTAAAACCAATAAATTAAAAACTAGATCCGGCACGCGAAAAGCGGCATAATAAATATCAATCATATCTCCGGCGCCAAATTCATTTGCTAAAATCTTGGCTCTGAAGATTCCTAAAAACCTGCTAATCAAAGAAGACAGCGCTACAAGCAGCGCTGCTATGGTAATACTATTAATTTGTCCGGAAAATAATTTTCTTATCATAAAAAACTGTCATGTCATCCTGAACTCGGTTCAGAATGACATGAAAAATATATGGAGTCGCTATGCGATAATATAATCTGCCCGCCCAAGGGCGGGCAGATTATTTAATTCTTTATTCTAATTCACCATTGCCGAAGTATCCCCCACTTCCAAGCCTAATTCCTGTGCCTTTAATACTCTTCTCATTATTTTGCCGCTTCTTGTTTTAGGAAGCTTGTCTATAAATTTAATATCTTTAATAACAGCTACCGGACCAATCTCTTTTCTGACATGTTTTCGGATTTCCATATTCAATTCTTCGCTTGGTTTTACTTTCCCGGCCAAAATCACAAAAGCGACGATTACTTCTCCCTTTACGGGGTCCGGCACGCCGATCACTGCTGCCTCAACTACTGATTTATGGGAAACAAAAGCGCTTTCCACCTCTGCTGTTCCGATTCTGTGTCCGGCAACCTTTAGCACATCATCAGTGCGGCCCTGAATCCAGAAATATCCCTCTTTATCTTTTGCGGCCACATCACCGGCGAAATACATTCCCCTGATCTCGCTCCAATATGTTTTGATATATCTTTCTGGATTATTAAAAATAGTTCTAATCATAGACGGCCATTGATTTCTGATCACCAGGAAGCCGCCCTTGCCTGTCGGCACGCTTTTCCCCTTCTTGTCCACCACATCAGCAATAATGCCCGGAAAAGGTTTACAGGCGGAACCGGCCTTAAGCGGCGCTGACGGCAAAGGAGTAATCATGTTCATACCGGTTTCTGTCTGCCACCAGGTATCCATTATCGGACATCTTTTTTTGCCAACATAAGTATAAAACCACTTCCAAGCTTCCGGATTAATGGGTTCTCCCACAGAACCAAGCAGCCTCAGGCTTTCCATTTTGTGAGCCTTGGGCCAGTTTATGCCGTACTTCATCATGGCGCGGATCAAAGTAGGTGCGGTGTATAATATATTTACTTTGTACTTTTCAACCACTTTCCATATTCTGTCCGGTTTCGGCATATCAGGCACGCCTTCATACATAAGGGTTGTAATACCGGCTAAAAGCGGACCATAAATAATATAAGAATGTCCGGTAATCCATCCTGGATCGGCTGTGCACCAAAATATTTCATCTCCCTTGATATCAAATACATATTTCATGGTCTGCAATACCCCCACTGGATAACCGCCATGCACATGAATTACGCCCTTCGGCTTAGATGTTGTTCCGGAGGTATAAAGCACGAATGCCGGATCCTCTGAATCCATTTCCGCGCAATGAGCGTACACTGATTGCCCTTTTACAAAATCATGATACCACACATCGCATTTTTTATTAAAATTAACTTTGGCTTTATTATTTTGTACCACTACCACTTTTTCTATACTCTTAGCATTTTTCACCGCTGCGTCCGCGATTGATTTCAAATCAACAACCTTGCCGCGCCGAAAACTACCGTCTGCGGTAAATAAAACCTTGGCTTGAGCATCATCAATTCTGTCAGCGAGGGCCTTAGATGAAAATCCAGCATAAACCACAGAGTGCATTGCTCCTACTTTGGCGCAAGCAAGCATGGCAAATACAATTTCCGGAATATTTGGCATATAAATAGCTATTCGATCTCCGCGATCTACGCCCATGCCGCGCAAAGCATTAGCGAGCTTATTTACCTCTGTATAAAGTTCCTGATAAGTAAATTTTCTTGTTCGGCCAGACTCTTCTTCCCATATAATTGCTGTTTTTTTATTAATTTTACCCTCCTCAATGTGTCTATCAAGTGCATTATAAGCCAAATTACACTTAGCGCCCAAAAACCATTTAAAGAATGGTTTTTCTTTATCGCTAAAAACTTCGTCCCATTTTTTGAACCATTTTAAATTATTTGCCGCTTCTTCCCAAAATTTCAAGGGATTCTTTGCCGCTTTTTTTAAAATTGCTTCATAGTCACCCGCATTAGAGTTTTGCACCATCTCCTTTGAAGGCTTATATTTTTTTTGAGAGCTTGATAGTACATCGGTCAGCTCTCGCGACTCTTTTTTTGCCATATTTTTTTAAAAAAATATTAATTATTTAATTATAATCCAAATTCCGCGAATTAATATGCAAAATCACAAATTACGAATCATGCAAATTACAATATAATAAACTTATTCGCATAATTCGAATTCGCTATACTTGCATACTATTCACTAAATTCGCTTTATGCTTTACATTTTTTGCAATATTCCCCTTTTGGTAAGTAAACCATTTTGCGCTCCCTGCATACTGATTACCGAGGCGGTATTTAGTGCGCTAAGTTTCATGGCCTTTTGAATATTACCTTTGAACATTTCAAGACCCGCAACAAATGTAGATCCAAAGGCATCTCCCACTCCGGTAGTATCCAGTCTTTTTCGCTCTTTAATAATATCCTGATGATAAAAACTTTTCCCATCATAAGCATCAGCACCAAAACGCCCATTAGTAACCACAACTATTTCTGTGCCATATTCACGCAAAACCCTTAATAAATTCTGAATATTATTTAAAAATTTACAATCCTTATTCTTGTATTTTGGATTAGTAACCACGAGCTCAATAGCTTCGTCTTTGTTTACAGTCAAAACATTAGTTCTCTTTAAATACTTGCCAATAACGCGAAATCCAGCATGAAGCTGAATGTGTCCGGGATTCCAGGCAATGCGAGCCTTGGTTTTAAATGCGTTGTGCAGCACATCCCGCCAAGCACCGGAAAGTGAAGTGATATATATCCACTTGGCACTATCTAATTGTTTAATTTCTTTTGCTTTAATAGACAACCTTTTATTAGCTGCACGATTAGAAAACACAACATGTTCATTGCTTTGTCCGACCAAGAGCAACGAAAAACCAGATTCTATATTTTTTACTTTTTGAATTAAGTTCGACTTTACTTCTTTCTTTTTAAAGTTATTAACAATACTCAACCCTCGATTGTCGTCGCCGATAGCCACCATTGCGGCCACATTAAATCCAAGAGAAGCGAGACACACAGCAGCGTTTGCCGCCCCCCCTCCGAATGTGGAATATGAACGGTCAATCCTGAGTTTAGCTCCGTATTCAAAAGCGATTAATTTCTGTTTTAAGATATCCTCTTTATTATAAATAATCTCTCCTTCTTTTGTATAAAAAGTAATATCTTCAGTAACTCCCCCCAGTGTTATAAAGTCAAATTTTTTAGCCATACTTATTAACAATTAAAAATATTATTAATATTAAAATTATATCACAATTTTCCAAATAATATAAGGGTTCGGCACGCAAACATGTAAATACAAAACACCCAAACATTAAGTATTTCAATATATTAAAAATACTTTACTTCTATTAAAAAAACGGGATAGTTGTCTATCCCGCTTCATTTTTAGAATATTGAGTCTTTTGGACTCAGTGTTAATTTTGTTTTTTTAATGTTATTCTCCAGTACTCCCTTTGGTGAATTACCATAACCACCAAAATCAAATTCAAATTCCACGATCGGCGGAAGTTCCGTATCAATGGTAATGATTTCCATAATCGGCTGATCATTTTTTCTTGTGGGTAAAACAGACTCTATTACCTCTCCGGAATTATCCATCCACTTGAAGCGGATACTCTCTCCGTCCCTGATAAAATATACGGGGTTATATCCTCCGGCATAAATCCTGTTCGGATTTCTTTTGGATAAATCAACCAAAAAATGTTTTCCCACAATCAATTTGTCTATATCACCGGAAACTTTCTTATAATTCCCATTAGGACGATAATCAAAAGGCCAATCTTTGGACGAAGAAATAATCTCCCATTTTTCTATATCACCGCTCCGATCTATCCTGAGTATCGGTTTTTCCAGACTGGCATCAACTGTCAGATAAAGCTTGCCCAGCGTAGTAACATATGGCTTCGTGCTGTTCTTACCAACCACAAAGTTTAAACTAACTTGGGAATAAGCGCTTACCAATGCCGGATGGTCGATGCCAAAATAACTCTCTGAAGTGTTAATGGTATTTGATCCGTTTTTCACCGGAGCCAAAGGAATAATCTCAATAATCTTCTGATCGTTATAAGTCCTAAGCTTCTGACCCTCTTGGTATCTTTCGCTAAATGGCCAAAAATCTTTCGGACCACGGACTTCCACATATTCAATATTATCTTCTCTGATGCCTCTGCTCATCTCTTTGAGCTTAAAACCGATGAACACCTTATCAAAGGAATCATTTTCATTAATCTTAAATTTATAAGCCGGCAAGATTATTTTCCCCAGCTCGCATTCAAAGACAATGGTCTGCTCTTTTTCAATATAAGAGCAATTCCAGTCATCGTTGGTTATTTCCCAATAATGAAATTTAGCCTGGGGCGAACTTTCCAGAAGATACCAGTCCTTTTTGTCCCTTACGACTATTTCATCACTTTTTTCTTCAGATCTGTCTGTATTTACATATTCTTCATTGGTATAACCGTTTTCCTTTTGTGTTTCCATAATCGGCGGTGGAAAATCAGGGGCAGAAGAGCTTTGATTTGGGGTAATAATCATAAAAACCACCCAAGCAATTATCGTGACAATAGCTGCCGCAAGAAAACCAAAAAGACAAGCATCATCTCCATCTCCCCCTTCTTCCATAACTACAAAACCCGCGATAAAAAACACAATCACAAATACTATTACCAGAAAAAGAATCATCATTTTTCCTCCCTCTGCTCGTTTTCAGTCTTCTTAATCTCAACACCTTCATCAACCGTCTCAAAATCCGCATCAACCGCATTCTCATCATACTCATCTTTGCCGGTAGTTTCAGTAATCAGTTCTGGTTTTTCTTCTTTGGGCTTGGGGAGAAACATAGTTTTGTTATCTATGCCGTCATGGCCAATTTGAAGAGTGTGTGTAAAACCTTCCGGAGCATAACCGATCTGAGCCATCTGAACAGCAAAACTTTGGTCATCTCTTCTCTTGGTTTGTCTGTAAGAAAGCGCCAACCAAAAAGCAGCCAATATAGCCGCAGCGATAACTACTGCTATAATTATTCCTCTTGATTCCTGAATAACCTCTATTCCCGCTTTACTGGCCCAATCCAGGATAGATGGTACTGCCCAAACCCCAAAAAAAACCAAGAAAAGAAGAATAGCCCAGCGGACCTGATTGTCCAAGCGACCAAAAAAATCCATGGCCAAAAGTTTTTTACTGCTGGTGTTCTCATTAATTTTTTCTTTTTCTTCGTTTTTCAAAAAATAAGAGCTGACAATAGCAAACACGATAAAAAAACCAAGGGGAATACATCCGGCAGATGCAATCCATGCAGTAACATTCATCTCGGTTTTTCTGGTACGATTTGTAATATACCAGCCGTCGTCTTCAAATAATTTCACCTTGAAATCTTCGATATAAGACTCTTCTTCGTCTTGGGGCACATCCTTATCTATTGTAAATTTTTCTCCCAAAATTTCAAAATGCGTTTTAATCCGAGGATCAATCCTTTTTACATTATATGTGGGCTTCGCGTCAAAACCGGACATAAGTTTTTCGATATCCTCTTCAGGAATCGTCTGATTCATATCCCTGAACCTCTTGGTAATATTCTTGACTTGTCCCTTGTATTTGGCTACTACACTAACTTCATATTCAAAGGTAATATCGGCCGGCATACTTGTTTTCAGATTTTCATAATATTCATATGCGGCTTTAGCGGCCCCATCTTTATTGAGTTTGCCATCTCTATAAAAAATTTCCCTAGTTCCAAGAAGAAAAACCGTTCTATGAACTATTTCCTTGGTTGGACCAAGAGCAATTTTACCCGATTTTGTTAGTTCATTTATTTCTTCGTTTATATCGTAATCACTAAGTTCTTCTTCTATATCAAAAACCTTAATACCATCCTGATTAAAAATCTGAGTGCGGGCATTATCCCCGTCGCGCCAAATCTTAGCCTTGGCATTGCGGATTTTTTCATCATATCCCACTAAAGCTTCATAGGGAGACAACCTCCCCTCAATAGGCTCTTTCTCTATTTTACCCTTGCAGACAATAGTATAGTGCTTGATTTTCACTTGACTATAAAAAAAGTCCCAACATTTGTACTGAAACATACAAAACACAGCGATAATCGCCCAAAAAGCAATACCGAATTTTTTGTCATCAAACATTTTAATTACCTCCTGAATTTAAATTAAAATACATTAAAAATAATATTTTTTTGTTAAAAAACACGATAAATTACAAAAATAAATTATCACGGCATTTTATCATATTTTCTAAATTTTCGAATTGAGCCATCTATTTTCTAACTTTGCTACTATCGGTTGAGTCATATAAAATCTAACTCAAATTAATTAATAATTTGGGTTAAATAATATG
>MFGN01000037.1:0-1765 GCA_001780285.1 Candidatus Falkowbacteria bacterium RIFOXYD12_FULL_34_57
TGGGGGCTAAATTTAGAGACTCCTGTGGATTATTTAATCAATAATGGCTATGTTGTCCAATATGTGGTGAACTAATACAATAATTTTACATATAAAAAAAATTATATTATAGTAATAGTATAATAAACTCAATAAAAGAAAAAACTATGAAAAAAAATCTTATTTTTTCTATTTTGGCGATACTTGTTGTTTTTGGTGTAACCATGGTTGTACCGCAAGAAGTGTTTGCTAAAAAAGACTTAAGGGCTGGCTCAGTTATCAAGGGTAAAGGGCTATCATCCCTTTATTATCTGGGCGAAGATGGAAAACGTTATGTTTTTCCAAATGATAAAACCTACTTTAGTTGGTTTGACGACTTCTCAAATGTAGAAGAAATTGAACTTGAAGATCTATACGAATATAATCTGGGCGGAAATGCCCGTTATAAGCCAGGGAAACTTCTAATAAAAATCACAACCGACCCCAAAGTTTATGCCGTGAGTGCGGATGGAATATTGCACTGGATTAAAACAGAAAAACTGGCTAAATATTTTTACGGCAATAATTGGAATAAAATGATTGACGATATACCGGATTCATTTTTCACCAACTACACCATCGGTGATCCAATTGAAACCGAAGACGATTTTAATCCGGATGAAGAAGAAGAACAGGTGCCGACTATCAGTCATAATCGAGGATTAAAAGTTAAAGAAAAAATTCAAAACAGAATTCAAAACGCCTTGGAAAAAAGATGTAAATACTTAACAAATGCAGTAAATCGATTACAAAAAAGAGCTGCACAATGGGGTTTTGAGGTTTCTAGCTTGGGCGATGATTATATATCTGAATGCGCTCAAGAAGACACAACTGTTACCGACCACAAAATTACTATTTGCCACAAAGGACAAACATTATCCGTGGCTAGAGCCGCTCTTTCCGGACACATTAAACACGGAGATTATTTGGGCGCCTGCACAAACAATAATAACACTGACAATCAAGACGATTCTGATGAAACAATTCCGGTAATATCCGATATTAGTGCCAATCCACAAATAAATTCAGCTATTATTTCTTGGACTACAAATGAAAAAGCTGATAGTGCTGTAGAATATGCTATTGAAAATATTTCCGGAGCCGGCACCACCACAAAAATAAATGACGGCATCAAAACTACTTCTCACTCTATTGAATTAACTGGTCTAACGGCGGAAACAACATATTATTATATTATAAAATCAACTGATGAAGCTGGTAATATCACTACTTCGGGTGAATATTTTTTTACCACCAAAACAGAGGCTGACATCACTGCACCGGAGATTACTGATATTATTGCTTCTACCACCCCTGAAACCGCTACGGTTACATGGACTACCAATGAAACAGCTACCAGTAAATTAATATACTCCGTTGAACCCTTAAATACCGCCAGTAGTTCTATTGTTAACGAAACAGAAAGTGTCTCATTAACCACATCTCACTCCCTGAGTATAACCGGTCTAAGCGCTTTGACTGAATACTTTTTTAAAGTAATATCAGTTGATGCGGCAAATAATTCAACCGAATCGGCCGAAAACTCTTTCACCACCACAGAATAGTTAGTCAACTAAATTATTATTTATAAATAATAATTCAATTTATATAAAAAGCCTGAAAGGCTTTTTGAAGTCTCCGCCCAAGGCGTCTCAGGCGGGGGCGTGGTGAATAATGGAATATCTAATATTAAACACTTTTACTCTTGATAAATAGTAAAAAATAATCCCCCTTCGGGAGATCCCCC
>MFGN01000037.1:1774-15863 GCA_001780285.1 Candidatus Falkowbacteria bacterium RIFOXYD12_FULL_34_57
GATCCCCCACAAGATGAAGCCATATAACAGATATGGGATTAGGGGGAAAATTCCTATACGATAAAAAACACCTTGTCGAAAACGACAAGGTGTTTTTTAAATAATATTTTATCTATTTTTTCTTTTTAGCTTTAGGTTTTTTCACTTCTGCTTTTTTAGTACTTTTCTTTTTGTGCTCATCTTTTTTAATTAAAACTTTCTTTACTGATTCTTTCTTTTTTTCAACTATTTCTTTTTTGGATTTTGATGCCTGAGAAGCATTAGAGGTCAACAATTCTAAAATCTTGTCCAGCTTGGCATTTAATGCATTAAGTTGATTATTTAATGGTTGGTTATTGCCTCTATTGTCACCGTCACCGCCCCTATTATTATATCTATCGTTGTTTTGCCTGTTGCCTCCTTTATCTTTAAAACAGTCACTGCAATAAACAGGCTTGCCGGCAGTAGGTTTAAAAGGTAGTTCGCAGTCTTGACCACATTCATCACATATGGCGCTATGCATTACCCTTTCCGATCTTCCACCAAACCTATTGCCCCTATTATCTCGATCTCGATTAAAATTTCTCATAATTTTTAGGTTAAAATTTGTTAATAATGATTAATATTAATGTCTTTATCATAGCATATTTTTTAAATTCTGTCAATAAAAAACAAAACAACATCAATATATCTTGTTTTTTGATCAAAAATTTAAATTAATCAATTGATCTAAAAAAATCACAATGTGCCGTTATTGGAACATGCTGTTCCAACTCTGTGCAAAAACCATTCTGATAACTATCACAATTAGGACATCGCTTTTCTTCATTGTGGTAATCATCAACATAGCTTGCTTCAATATCATGGGACATAAAAATTTTGATAAATTATTAATAATTATATTATAATTTTTTATAACATTTTAAGCAAGAAAAAAGACACAATCTAGTTCTAAATAAAAACCCTCTTAATTAAAGAGGGATATTGAGTTCATAAACAATTAAATATTGTTTAATTACTTTAGGTTAAGGTTTGGTAAAAAAATTTTTGGAAAACCAATAGCGTCAACAATATATCTCAACGGCCTTCCCTTTATGACAGTCTTTCCGCTTCCGTCAATAATCGCGGATTTGTCTACATGGTACCAATCCCTCATTTTTGTATTAGCTATTGTAAAAGTTTGATCATTAACCTTAAATGGCTGGGATTTAAAGGTTTGTTCTTTTATTTTATTCAAGCAGCCGCTTGGTTTAAAGAACATTTTTTCAGACTGTTCTCCTGTGGCTTTTTGAACTACAAAATTTCCGTCACGAATTCCTTTTTCTAGGTCAATATAATTTACTCCGGATTCTCTCATGTAATATTGAGTAAAAAATATACAAGAAGATTTATAATCAAGCAGTTCTTGATCGAATGTGGGAAATTTGGAAAGAAGCCCGCCTGTTAAGGTATTATAAATCCCGCAAAGACTAACATCAATCAACTTGTTTCCTAGTCGATAAAAAATCATAGCATCAGCCGGAAACCCGCTGACAATCGGGCCTTCTCCGGTACATTTATTCGACATTTTATTCATGCGCACAGCAATCGGAACATCTCGATTTTCTTCCAAAAAGAAAGCATTAATTCCAAGCGTAAAAAAATTTACAAGCTCTCCGCCGGCTGCCATTTCGAAATCTTCGGCGCCCCAGCCATACTCTTGGTCATATCTATCCATTGATGATGGCAACGCGCGGCCGCCGATATTTTTTTGATCAAAAACTGCCCAAGCATACACAATAGCTTCATCTGATTTCATGATTTTTCTCCTTTAGAATTTTAAAGAAAGAGCGTATTTATTACCGCTAATTTACCACAATTTTAAAACATATTCAGTTATCTGTCAAGATAACAAACACAAACACAAGGCACAGCACGGCCACAAGACTAAATAAAAAATTTAAAATGTTAGAATTTGTTGATAGATGAAAAATTTACTAGTGCGGGGGGTAGTGAAGCTCATTATAACCTATTTTCAAGAGTTGGATCGGTATTACATCGTGCCGAAAGTGGGGCAAGGTTCGTTATAATTGGGCTATCCGTGTCTATGGGTTCCCATGTGGGTGAAATTGGGCAAGAACGGGGTTACATGGGGTGAATTGGGAAGAATTGGGAGAATGGTGGTTAGGCACTAGAACTGATAGCTACACGGGATTAATTGGCGTTATCTTTTGTTATTTGTTGTCTGGGTAATACCTTACTTTAAATGAGTATAAATTTTCTTTACCTATAGCTTTATTACATCCGCCACAAATCGGTCTTAAATTTTCTACTGTTGGTAAACCTCCCATTGAGTCGGGAACAACATGCCCCGCCTCAAATTTTGTTATGTGTATTTCACTTCTGCAAACATAGCATTTCCCTGTTGCGTTTTGTTGACCGAAGTAATTGATCCACAGATCGTTTTTTACTTTTTTGGGGATGCTTTTCCTTTTGTGCTTGTCTGATACTAAATTATTAATATAGTCTACGCATTTGTTGATATATCGCCTCCTTTGTTGTTCGGTTTTTAAAAGCAGGTGATTATTTGTTATAAGAATTACCGATTCAGTACTTCGTAGATCATAAAAATGAAATGATTCATTTATCTCATATTCTTTTATACCAATTTTTTCATTGTAGAGCTTTTTTGCCAAAATACTAAACCTAATTATTTCATAAAAATAATTTTCCAGCGATTTTTCTCTTTTAATCAGATAAACTATTTCATTCCATCGCTGTACTATGTCATTGAATTCAACAAACATTATTTTTTTATTAAATCCAAACAGTTCTTTTACTTCATTAATGTATAGCTCAATTTGACCTTTGTCTTTGCAGATTAGATCAATAGAAAATACATCATCCTTGATAAAGAAATTTAGAAAATCTTCAGAGGTTTGATTGTTGTTTAGTTTGTATATTTCTGAATGCAAATTTCTTAAATAATTATTTGCGTATACATGAACAGTCTCTTGCATAAAATCTACTTTATTTTAAAATAGTATTGCCTTTCATCTTTTAGCTCCATCGCCACAACCTCCTTATAATCGGTATCGAGCAAATATTCACTCTCTTTTATAAAATTATCAAAAGCATTTTGCTCGTCCGTGCCACTCGCAGTCCCGAGTACTTGTAAATTTTCAATATCAGGAATTGCCGACTCGCTATTTGGTTGAAATGTATAACCCTCTTGGGTTAAAAAAATAAAATGTCGCATAAATTTAATTGAGTTTATATTTTCCTCGAGAAACAAAACTTAAATAGCCTTTATCTCGAAGTAATTGTAATTGTTGTCTGATTTTATCTTTAACATGATTATTGCCAGGATGTTTCAATTCTAAATCTTTTTCAAAATTGTAAACTTCATCTAGTTTGAATTCATTTTTTTCGAGTCTATCAATACAATTCATAACATCAAGTACCCAGCCTTTAGATAATGGTTCTTTTTGTTCTCTTAAAAATAAAGTTTTTTGCCAGTCATTTAAAACTTTAGATTTAGATTCAGCTTTTTGATTCTTGATATAAAATATCTTTCCAGTTTGAGGAATTGTTTTAAGCAAAATATTACATCCAATCCAACCAGCGCGCCTGGCTGTATCAGATAATGGTTTTCGTTTTTCGATTATTTCTGGGACAAAAAAGTGTTTTGGAATTACGAAGAAGTTTTGAATAGAATAATTTTTAATATTATAGTTAAGTAGGAAAAAATTTGGATTATTATTGCTCTGCAATCTCTCAATCATTGTTTTATAAGCACCGTCAACAATTTTACTTCCAATAGAATTTTTTTTGCTTTTAAGTTCGTATTCTTCTTTGCAGGTAGGACAGAAAAAATCGGCAACAGGCCGATTGTTTTCATAATTATCAATATTATTACCGCAAGCAGGACAAAAAATCTCTCTGTCTACCCAGTCTTCAGTTAATACACGAATTTTTTGTGAGTTACTCGTGTATTGATTTGCTATTTGGTTGTTAAAATTTGTATTCATAGTTATTTTTTGTTTTGTCTATATCTGAAAGCTCTTCTGAAGCCAGCGTCTTCCGCCTCTTTTACTGTTTGACAATAAAACTCTCCTTTATGAGGTTCTATCTTTGTTTTATCATATTGCTGATCAAAAGGAAGATGATAAATTTTTTCTCCTGATGTACGTCCAATATTACACTTAATAGCTGGATATTCAATATTAAAATGGTGATTTTCTTCTAATTGAATGTTGAGTTCTTTTGCAAAACGACGAGCTAAATCTGACAATGAAGTTGTGGTGTAAAATATGGCTTTGACATTATGTTTTGGATTTTCATCTCTGTATTGGAATACTGTTCCAAAAAATTGAAAAATATGTTTTTCGTAAATAGTTCTAAATTTTGACCAGTTTTTACATTGAATTATTGTTATGTTTTTACCCTTTTTACATATCAAATCTCTCCCAAGATCTTCAAATCCTTTAAAAATTCCAACATATTCAACGTCATAGCCTTCTTTTTCAAATAAATAACCAACATATCTTTCATATAATCTTCCTATTAGCCATTTTGATTTTGGTCTTTTCCAAAATCTATCTAAGGCCATTTGGTTTCTTTCGACTGACGGGAGTTTTCTGTACTCTTCTTTGGTTAAATAATTTGTGGTTTCATCATCTCTTTCCTCATCGGAAAATTCTTCAAATATTTTTTTGTCCTCTTCTGTTCCCAAGTCAACTTCTTCTTTTAGGTCAATAAGAAATGGAGCAACTGATTCATAGTAGTGAACAAGATATTGTGCTATTCTTTTTTCTTTTTCGGCCGCTCTTTTTAATCTTGAATATTCTTTTACTACTTCACTAACTTTAATAGCTGGTTGTCTTTTATACTTTAAAAAATCAACCATTTGTTTATCCTGAAGATTAAAAAAATCATCATACGCCTTTGCAAGCCACGGGAAACCCATTTGCCTTTCTTTTGCTAGTTGATTTATTTCTTCTTTGAGTTTGAGCAATTTTGTTTCTTCTTCCTTGAATTTTTTAAAAGAAGCATCAAAACTTGAACCAGAGTTTTTTAAATTTTGGATTAAGTTTGTTAGCTCATTTTTTATTTGATCATAATAAGACATATTTATGTGTAAGCTTTTTTAATATCTTTTATAAGTTGTTCCTCGATATCTTTTTTGTATTCTTTTTTAGCAGTTTTTACATTTTCTGTATATCTACATTTAGGAAATTTTGAACAACCAATAAAGCTACCATGTGGGCCTTTTCTGCCGATTAATTTACCATCTTCACATGATGGACATCTACTTAAAAATTTTCCAAATTCACCAATTGTTTTTACATTTTTTTCTTCAGCATATTTATTGATGTAGTTTTCAACTGCGGTGGGAGCTTTTTGAAAATCAATCTTTTTCAGTTTATTTTTATATTTTTCAATTTCCGATTTGATATCAAAATTTTTTTGGAAATTTTCTATGACTTGATTGCGAATATCTTCTTTCCTTTTTTCATTTATTTTCCCTACCCAAGAAAAAAACGCACCTATTATGGCAAAAATTCCATATATTATTATAATGGCTATAATTATTTCCATATACTATATAATATTAATCACTTGCGAAGCCCTCTTTCTTTAGCATCTCAATAATTCCACGCAAAAGATAACTATTGTAAAAACCAATGGTATATTTTCTTCCTTTTTGAGACAATGGGAGTAACATTTTTTTAGTTTTAAATCTTGAAATAATTCTAGACCTTTCAGCTGGAATTTTATTTGGGAAGATTGGTTCTAAATCTGATGAACTGATTATCATGTCATCTTTTTTTATTATTAATTTTAAAATATCATGCTCAGTCTTTGTTATAAATTGTCTTTCTAGTGAATAATCAAATGCTGGCATTAAAATATTTTTAATTAAATATTCTTTATCTGATAATTTGTCTATTTTATTTATCTCTCGAAGTAAACCACTCAATACGTAATCACACCAAATTAGCATTCCCTCCCTTGTTCCCTTGTCAGCCTCAGATAACATGTTATAATATTTTTCTCTGTCATTACAAAAAATAGCAGTAGGATTTAATATTCTTCCATTTCTCACATTAAAACCTTGTTTAATAAGCATTGCATATGTTAAGGCTCTTACAGTTCTTCCATTGCCATTTCCAAAAGGATGAATCCATGAAAATCTATGGTGAGATATAGCAGTAATAATAAGTTCAAATTGGTTATCAACTTTTTTATTAGCAAATTCAATTAATTTATCCATGTATTCTGACACCTTAAAAAATTGAGGTGGTTTATGGTTTGATTTATTTATAGAAACATCATGCCCTCTATAATTTCCAGCGTTTGTATCGCCCTCTTTTCTTAATCCATCTACTATAATTTTTTGAAGTTCAAATATAAAAGCCCTATTGATTATTGTTTCCGCCTTGGTGTTTTCTTCTATAAAACTCATTGCTCTTTCCATGTTTTCGATTTCTTTAAAATCTTCATTTATATTTTCTTTCTTTTCTTCAATTTTTCTTTCAACTAATTCTGATAACGTTGTATTATTACCCTCAATTCTTGCTGAGCCTAAACTTTCTAAAAAATGAAAAATATTTTTAAGTTGAAAAAAAACATCTGGAGGAGTTGTACCTCCTAAAACTTTATTTCTCAACTTTTCCAATTCAAGGATAGTGCTAGTTAAAGGTGAATCAAAGTCTGGCTTGATTATCTCTAAATCAAAATGTTTAAATTTTGGTTCCATATAAATAATTTATTTATTGATATTATGATATTATAATATCCTAAACATTTAACATTGTCAAATATAACATTTAACATATTCACAATAAATATGTTAAATGTTAGCATAATAATACACTTATATTATTTTTATCATTTAACATTTGTCCGGATGATCATTTAACATAAATGAATACTGTTTTGACTTTAAATAATTAATTAGCTAACATAAAACAAATTACTATTACTATTAAAATTATTCATGAAAGAAAAGGTTTTGCCGACCAAAGCGGTTTTAAAAACTATAATGAAAATTATAACCCAGAAGCCTGGTCCTATTGTTGTTATAAAGAAAAATTCACAAGATGCAGAAATTTTGGGAGCTATATATTTATTGGAAAATATAGGTTTGATTTATAATTTGAGGCACATAGAAAAGAAAGAAGATAAATATGCTAAGGGTGATGTGATTTTTGTTATCAGTAATCGAGAAGCTCTATGGAATTATTATCTTGAACATTATGAAGATAATGTTAAGGATCCGTTTGGAGTAAAAAAGCAAATAGAAATCGTTAAAAAAGTTTTGCTTGAAAAGATCGAGAAATTAGACAGCGATATGCTCACTCTAAGTGCAGAAGATTTTAAAGACGGCCAACGCAAGCATATTTATTTAATTCCAAGCATCGAAGCATTATCAGATAGCAAGTTCTTGGAAATAAAAAAGATTAATTTGCCTCCTTTTGGAGATTTGGAATATAAGATTAAGCTTTTAAAAAGACCGAAAAAAGAAAATAAAAAGAAAGTTGAAACAAAAAACAAAGACGTTAAAGCGGTTGAAATGCCAAAATTCAGATTTTCTAATGGTGTTTTGTTTAGGGATTTTTGCAACGAAACATTAGCAATTAAAAATGAAAACTCACAGGAATATAGATTGTTGAAATTTACGCTTGAATTGCCGGTGGGAGAGAGGATTGATGCGCTAACTGATGAGCTGGATATGACTTTCCGTCAGATTTATGACACAGCAAGAAGATTGAATGAAAAAATAAAAAATACTTTTAAAATAGACAATTTTTTTGCTTTGGATAGCCAAAATAAGAATATAACAAGAGCCGTTGAGTAGACTTAGTCACCGTTGAGTCAAGGCTAATAGTATAAAGTGAACTTATAATTAAAGTTCGCTTTTTTGTTTTGGGAAAAATTAATCTTGAAATTATGATTACGCAAAAAGATAAATTTATGACTTTTGATTTAGGCCTGGCATCTGCTTTGGCCACTTTAGGATATGAGCTTTGGGAGGTCGATAAAACTAATCCCAGGAAAGCCCAGTTTATTTTTATGAGAGGCGAAGGAATAGATAAGGCGGTAAATGATTATTGGAATAATAATTTAGCGGTTAACGCTCGCTCAATTGTTGATAATCAAAAAATGTTAAAGAATCGATTGTACAGCCAATAAAATCGATGAATAAATTAAAATTACTATTATGGAAAAATATCCACGATTCTGGATCCGTAAGGATTTTATCAGGAATCATGCAAAAAATATAAAAACAATAGATCAGGCAGTTTATATGGCTCTGTCTTTTTTTGTGAACAAAGAAAGAAAAACTTTTGTCGGCTACAGAACAATTGGAAAGATTTTAAAAATGGATAAAAATACTGTTATGAAAGCGGTTAACAATCTGATAGCGTATGGTCTGGTCAGACGGTTGGACAAAAAGGAGAACGGAAGACCGTCTGAATTGCAATTAACCACCGTCTTATTTGGAGAGTTTGAACCGTCTGAAACTGTCAGACCTAAAGAACTAAAGAAAGAATTATTGAAAGAAGAGAAACGTTTTTTCAAAAATAATAAGCCAGAATCAGTTGGTGAAATAATGGAAAAATATAAAAATATATCAGGTCTAGAGCGATTAAGGCAAACAGCCGAGAATTTGCGCCAAAATCAGATAAAAAAGACGGAAAATGGCATGAGCAAAGGTAATGAAAGTAACACTATAAAAAAGGGAGAAATTTTGACAATTTGATATTTTTATAGTCTTCACAAAATCAGATATGATTTCAGAAAATAATTTAAACAAATTTATTGAGCTTTATGAGAGTAAATATGGAGTCCGTTTAAAACGACAGGATGCTTTGCTTTTGTTTTCGCGTTTAACCAGAACAGTCAAGATTGTGTTTTCAGAAAATAAGCCAAACTTGAAATCTTGAAAAAAATCACGAATTCAAGTTTTGATTTTTTTGATTATTTGCCACGAAATCAAAATTACGTTAACATCCGCCCTTGCTATTAATATTAAAAGAAATGCAAAATAAAGATAAAAAAATCAGATACGTTGTATATAGGCGTAAATCATCCGATTCGGAAGACCGGCAAATTTTGAGTTTGGATTCACAGAAACGAGAACTTGAAGTTTTTGCCAAAAAAGAAAGCTTGAAAATCGTGGGAGATTTTCAGGAATCGCAATCTGCGTATAAACATGGCCGGGAAGAGTTTGCTAAAGTAATCAAGATGATTCGGGACGGCAAAGCGGATGGGGTTTTGGTGTATCATATTTCGCGCTTGGCCAGGAACATGACGGACGGAGGGATTATCATTGATATGCTTAAAGATGAAATTCTTCAGGAAGTGCGAACCCCTTCTGAAATCTATGCCAAAAATTCAGGACAGGAATTTTTTCTGGCTTTGCAATTTGCCATGTCAAAAAAATCATCAGATGATACTTCGGAATTTGTAAGGAGAGATTTGCAGGCGAAGATTCTCAAAGGCGAATATCCCGGCTTTGCCGCTTTGGGCTATTTGAATATGGATCGGGATGGAAAGATATCAGGCAAACAGTATAAGTTTGAAAAACAAGAGGCTCTGGCTAAGCTAGGTCGACCCCTTAAACGCATCGAGCAGGATCCAATCATGGCTCCGCTTATTAGGGAGTTGTTTGAGATGTACGGATCAGGGCAATACACCTTGAATTACTTGCGGGAAATGACTGCGGGTTGGGGTCTTGTGGGAGAGCGGAGCAAAAAGAAACTATCAATGATAACATATACCGCATCATTAAAAATCCTTTTTATTACGGGGCGATTCTTTGGAAAGGCACAGTAATTGAGCCGGAAGAATTGCCTGAAGGCAGGCATGAACCGATTATCAGCCGGGAACTTTATGAGCGGGTGCAAGAAGTTTTGACCGGCCGAAGTCGACCGGTCGTTAAGAAGCGATATTATGCTTATACCAATTATATTAAGTGCGGAGTTTGCGGTGGCAATATCTCAGGCATGATAGCCAAGGGCATTGTCTATTACCGTTGTATTAAATGTACCGGTCTGCATTATGTATCTGAAACAGAATTGGAACAGCAAATCGAAGAAACAATTGAAGCGATGACGGTTGATGAAGATTTTTTAAAATTGGCATTGGAAGAAATTAACAAGGCGAATGAAAAGGAAGTCGGCAACCGTGATATCATTTTAAAACGCCAACGAGTTGCCTTGCAGAGATGTCAGTCCAAGCTGGACAATCTGGTCAGGTTGAAAATATCGCCAGACAACACAGACGGTTCGCTTATGGGCGATAATGAATTTATGGCGCAGAAAAAAGAAATCATTTTGGAAAAAGAAAAAATTCAGGAGAAGATGAACGATATCGATCAGAATAATCAGAACTGGTATGACCTCGCCGTTGACTATGTGAATTTTGCTCATCGGCTCAAAGAGAAATTTAAAAACGCTTCCCCTGAAGAGAAGCGCGACATCTTTTTATTCGTTTATTATAATCCCATTATAACCGACAAAAACCTAATAAATACGGTATCGGAACCGCACAACCTCATAATTTCTTGGAATCGTGAAAAAACGGCCACTATAACTTCAAAAAACTTGCAACATACGCAACAAGATGGCACCTCTGTACCATCTTGTTTACTAGTGCGGAGCGGACGGGACTCGAACCCGCGACCTCTGCCGTGACAGGGCAGCGTTCTAACCAACTGAACTACCGCTCCAGTTTAAGTTTATACACTTATTTAAACAAAAACAGCCTAGAAACAGACTATTAACTTTAATTATGTTAACATTTAGAAAAAAATTAGTCAATACTTTATAAAAAAAGGACATTTTTGCCCCTTTTTTTTCTTTTATTTTTTGGCACAACCGCCACAATTAGGCTTTGCCAGCCCTGAAGTGAAAACAAATCCGCCATCGTCTATATAATTAATTGTAATCGGTTTAGCTTTTGCCAATAAATCTTTCTTTATTAAAAACTTCACGCCATCAATATTAAAAATCTCATCGTCATTTTCTGGATTGCCCCAATCCATTACTAATCTTTCGCTGCCACCTCAGCCGGAAACCATATAAACCCGAATTATCGGATTCTTGTTTTGATGAGCTACTTTTTTAATTTGATCTGTTGCCATCTTGCTTACATCCAAATCTTTCATTTTTTTCCTCCTCTTTAGTGCTAAATATTTTTAGCGTTAATGTGTCTTTGTTTTAATATTTTATAATATTTAACAATCCAAAAAATAACCACTACTAAAATAATAATCATGCTGGCAATTTGCGGAATCCTAAATCCTATAAACGACGGCGTAATATCAATTCTAATAAACTCTAAAGAGAAACGCAATAGTGAATATAGTATTAAATAAGTGGAGAGAATAATTTGATAATAAATATTTTTCATTTTTTTGCTTCTTATCATCCAAATATTAAGAACTATCAAAAAAATAAAAATTATTAAATTACCGATTGACTCATATAAAAATGTGGGGTGAAAAAAACTATAATCATAAAATTCCATAATTTTGTTCTCTGGCAATACTGGTATCCCCCATGGCGCACTAGTAGGCAAACCGAATAATTCATTATTAAAATAGTTTCCCCATCTCCCCATTGCCTGAGCTAAGGGCATTACTGAAACCGCCAATGCGGTAATCTTCCAAAAATTTAATTTTTGCTTTTTGGAAAAAATCCATAAAGTAATAATTCCGGCAATTATTCCGCCGTGAATAGCTAATCCTCCTTGCCAAATTTTAAAAATATTAATCGGATGTTCAGCATAGTAAGAAAACTCCAACAAAACATCATAAATACGGGCGCCAATAATTCCAGCAAGCATCAAATAAAAAATCAAATCAAAAATTACTTCTTGATTTATTTTGTAATACTTAGATAATTTCAAAATTACCAACATAGCCAAAATAATACCGATTATAATACAAAATCCGTACCAGTAGATATTAATCGGACCAAATGAAAAAAGAATCGGGTTTGGAATTTGTCTGTGAAAAAAATTTATCATAAAAATTTAAGGGTTACAAAATAAAAACATGAAGTAATGGCGATCGCCAAGAGCAGGGAGAATGAAAAATTTATCTTCATTTTCAAAAAAAACGGCAAAGCGACAAAAAATATCAACGAAGGAATTACTAACCAAAAAATAGAAAAAGATAAATTGATAATTTTTTGCGCATCGCGAGTCTCGATATAAATCCAAATAAAAGACAAAACCGACACAACTGGAATAGAGGCGCAAACTGCTCCCCAAACAGTATATTTTTTAGAAACTTCGGAAATCAAAAGAATAAGCAGGGCTGAAATTACAATTTTAGCAACATAAAATAACATAAAACGAGATTCCTGGTTCTCTTTTCTTTATTGCGAACGCAGGATGGTAAAAAATTTAGTTCGTAGTTGGCAATTGAAAGTTAAGCATCCATAGAATCATTGCTTTTTGCATATGAAGACGATTTTCTGCCTGATCAAATATTACCGCATTAGGGTGATCCATAGCATCTCGAGAAATTTCATATCCAATATGACAAGGCATGCAGTGCATAATCTTTGCCTTGGGCGCATAATCATTTATTATTTTAGCATTCAATTGATATGGCATGAATTTTTCTTTTTTTCTTTCATATTCCTTCTGAAATTCCGGTTTTACTTTTCCGTTTTCAAAAAATTCCATATTCATCCAGGTATCAGTATGCACATAAGAGGCGTCTCGCAAAGCCTCCTTGATATCCAATGTTCTTTCTATCATACCGGTTACATCAGCTTGCGCGTTCAATTCTTCATCTACCGAACTTGGATCTATTTCCGGAGCAACAATTACTACTCTGATTCCAAGCTTCGCACAAACAAGCCCTAAAGTATTAGAAACATTATTTTCAATTCCGAGCCATACCACTTTTTTAATATTATGAATCCCTCCGGAATGTTCAACCATAGTTAAAAGATCACTCAGAGCTTGCGCCGGATGATACTTTTCACTGCAGGCATCTATTACCGGAATTTGATTACAGGCGGCAGCCACTCCCACATCATAAACTTTTTTAGCGCGAAACATTAATATATTCCCAAAACGCATCACAGCTTCAATCTCATCTTTAAAATCTGTCAAAGAAATCTGACTGGTGCGCGCATCAAGAAATATAGCATGTCCCCCCAGTTCAGTCATCGCCGCCTCAAAGGAAAGGCGGGTGCGCGTAGAGGTTTTTTCAAAAAGCATAATCAGTGTTTTATTGGGAAGATAATTGGTAAGCTCGCCTTTACTTCTTTTTTTCTTTACTTCTTGCGCGATTTTTAACATTTCTAAAATATCCTCCTTGGATTGTTCCTTTAATGAAATAATATGACGCATATGAATTTATTTAAATTATTAATATTACCTGTTACCTGTTACCTGTTACCTGTTACCTGTTATTATTTTGCCAATAAAAACACTTTTAGTCAATATAAAAAAGGTCGAATTTTTCGACCTTTTTGTTTTTATTCCCCTTAAACCGGATTAACTAAATTTATTTATTCGCATAATAATCCGATAAATATTCATCATTGGTGTTTCGCAATCCTGGTAAAACAAAGTAAAGTATGCACAAAAACACTATTTCAAAAAATACTAGAAAAAAAGCGAATTTGACAGCCAATCCGGCCGCGCTTGTAGCTCTTAAGATAAATGAATAAGCAGGAATTAAAACAATCAAATTAAAGAATATTTTTAATGCTCCCGACCAAAAAAAGTTAATAAAGAGATCGTCCTTTAACCTATCTACTGCAATCCGTGCAGAAATAAAAGATATAAAAAGCCAAATACTCATCCAGGGATGAATTACGGGAAGATCTTTATTGAATATCCAGCAAACCGCCAAAAAACCCATAAATGACCCCAACCACTTAAAAAATTCAATTGTCTTTGAGTTTTCCATTGTTATTTTCTCCTTTTTGTTTAAGTTGCTATGTAATTATTAAAAAACAAACTATCAAAATATATTAACATGTTTTTATAAAAATGTCAAACAGATCGAATTGAGCCATCTATTTTCTAACTTTGCTACTATCGGTTGAGTCATATAAAATCTAACTCAAATTAATTAATAATTTGGGTTAAA